>DATKZH010000471.1:0-10233 GCA_035528065.1 Thermoguttaceae bacterium
TGTTGTGCATGAAGTCGAGCAGCAGGTTGGCCACCTTTTCGCGTCCCGAATCGCTGGGATGGGTGCGATCGGACGAGACCACGTCATCTTCCAGCCACACGAGATTGTCTTGCCGGCGCGGCTTGACGCCGTCGGTCCACAAGTACGGTCCCCACAGGACGGCTGGCGACGTCACGGTTCCCTTGTCGGGGTCGAAGTTCAACTGCGGGTCTCCCTCGATCTGTTTCTGAATCACCCAACGCACGGCGAAGGCCCCCTCGTAGGCGTAAGGCTCGGGGTTGAGCGCCGTGGTGGCGTACCCGGCATAGATCCGGCTCGACAGATAGGCCACCCGCAAGTTGGGGAACCGTTCGTGGAGTTTTTCCAGGGTGAGGATGGTGTTTTCCGCCAGGATGTCGGCATGTTTTGGAAACTCGCCTTGCTGAGCAGGCCGCGACTGCGCATGCTTGATCCAGGCCACCTGCACCTGCTGGGGGCTGATGCCGGCATCTTCGAGCCTCTGGTCGACGACCGGCCAGGGATCGACGTTCTTCACGGCGGACTTGTTGATGCCCGGAGTTACTCCTTCTGCGCCGCGAGCCCAGACCGAAGCCACCCGGCCGCCCTGCGCCCCGTCGACGATCACCACTTGCGGCGACTTCTTTGGATCGGCGTCGGCGTTGCGTTTGAAGGTCTGAAACTCCATGGTCGTGTTGGACATGCCCACCGAGAGGAAGACGATCTTGCCGTCCGGGGCAGGGTTGCCTCGAGCGTCGCGGGGTTGAACGAGTTCAAGCTGCTTCTCAACGGCGGCGCGACGTCCAGCAGGCGGTTCGTTGCTGCCGCCTCCATAGAGACCGCCGTCTTCACCCTTGTACTTGTCCGTGCCGAGATCCGTCAGCGGGATCAGGCCGGTGGACTTTTTAGCCGGCGGCACGGGCCCCATGTCGCGGCCAGGTCGACCTGGCTGGCTCTTTGCGCCGGCCTGTTGCGGCCGACGTTGAACTTCCCGGCGTACACGATCGAGATAGGCCTGCTCTTCCGGTGCAAGCGTCCCGCCCGCCTGTCTCTTGCGAAACAACTGTTTGGCGCGCTCAATGTCGATGGGCGGTGCCTCAGCAGCCGCACAAGGCCGAACGAAAAGCCCTGGGATGCCTGCCGTGTCATGGTTCCGCTTGGGCACTGATGCAAAGACGGCTACCGCCGCCAACAACGCCGACGTCAGGAGGATGTACCGATTCATTTTCTTACCCTTTCTTTCATTCAGCCACCGATCACAAAATCGCACTTTACGGTTCCACGAACCACTTGCGTGCCGGTGGATCGGTCTTGAAGAAATTCAAGAGCATCCGGGCCACTTTCTGCTTGCCGGACGGGCTGGGATGCATGCCGTCCATCTCGCCTTAATCCGACGGTTCCCAGATCAAACCGTCGCTCTTGCGCGGCGTGGTGCCGTTGGCCCAGAGATAGGGCCCCCAGAGCAACAGCGGCGCGGTCACCGGGCCGCGCGCCGGGTCGTGGTTGAGTCGGGGATCGCCCTGGAGTTGCGACTGAATCACCCAGCGGACGGAGAAGGCGTTCTCATACGCATAGGGCTCGGGATTCTTCCCGTCGTGGGCGTAACCGCCGAAGGAGCGACTGGATAGATAGGCGATCCGCAGATTCGGATAACGTTTCCTGGCGACGACGAGCATGGACGTGATGTCCGCCGCCATGGCCCGTGCGTGGGCGGGAAATTCACCCAAGAGCGACGGCATCGGGACCGTCTCCTTGAGCCAGATCACCTGGACCTCGAGCGGCGTCACGCCGGCCGACTCGAGCCGATCGTCGGCGACGTCCCATTCATTGATTCGGTCGCCTTGCGGGACAAACCCTTTCTCGGCTTCCACTTCCTTTTCCAGGCGCTGGACTTCTTCGTTGGGGAGGAACTGCGCACCCGACAGGGCCCAGGTAACGGCCGGTTTTCCGCCTTGTGCCCCATCCACGACCACCAACTTGGGCGACTTTTGCGGGTCCGCATCGGCCGCTCTCTTGAACTCGGAAAACTCCATGGTCGTATGCGACAGACCGATGGAGAGCAGTACGATCTTGCCGTCCTCGGCAGGCTGGCCCTGCTCGTCGAGCGGCCGAATCTTGGCCGATTCACTGCACGCGGCCGCGAGGTGCGTTTCCGGCGGTTCGTTGCGGCCGCCGCCGTAAAGCCCGCCGTCCTCGCCCTTGTAGCGGCCGGTTAATTCGGTGAGCGGCACCAGCGCGCGGACCATCTCCGGATTGTTGACGCTTGGATCGCGCGGGACCGGTTCGCGTTTCTTGCCCCTCATCGGGCCGCCACCCCCCTGAGCGCTACGTCTGCGAATCTCCCGGCGCACGCGATCCAGGTAGGCCTCTTCCTCGGGCGCGAGTTTCTCGCCCGACGAAAATCTTCGCATCAGTTGCTTTCCGCGTTCCACGTTAATGGGTTCATTTGCGCCAGGTAGCGTCGCAGTGGGTTTGGTGGCCGGGCTCGACGGGGAAACTGCGGTATTCGGCGTTGCAGTAGTGGAGGGATCGCTGAGGTTGCCTGCCGCCGGATTGACGAACCAGCGGCGCGTGCCGGGGTCGCTCTTGAGGAAGTCAAGCAACATGGCCGTGACCTTCCGGCACCCCTCTTCGCTGGGGTGCAAGTGGTCGTCGGCACGTACATCCCTTTCGCTCCAGACCATGCCATCAAACGTGCGCGCTGAATCGCCGCGGGCCCAGAGGTAGGGTCCCCAAAGCAAGATCGGCGATTTCACTTCGCCGCATGCAGGATCGTAGTTGAGCTGCGGATCGCCTTGGATCTGTCGTTGGATCAGCCAGCGAACCGCAAAGCCGCACTCGTAGGCAAACGGTTCGGGGCTGCCGCTGTTGGGGCCGGCCCAGCCGCCGTAGGTGCGACTGGAAAGAAACGCGGCCCGCAGGTTGGGGAAACGTTTCTTCGCGATGATCAGGATGTCGGCCATGTCGGCTTCGAGTGCCTTGGCGTGGGCGGGGAAGTTTCCCAGGGCGCGGGGGCCGGCCTCCACGTGTTTCATCCACAAAGCCTGCACCTGCTCGGGCGAGAGCCCCTCGGCTTTCAACCGTTGGTCGAGCGTGGGCCAGGTGTCTCTGTCGGGAGCGCCGGGAGGCCCCTTGCGGTTGGTCTTCGGCATGCGGAGCTGGTCCATTTCCTTGTCGAGCCGCTCCTGCTCCGACGCGGGCAGGAGATCCGCCCCGTCGTAAGCCCACATGACGGCAGCCCGCAGCCCCATGGCGCCATCCACGATCACCACGCGCGGCGACTTCTGCGGGTCGCTGTCGGCGGTTCTCTTGAAGTCCGCCGACTCCAGATGGGTATTGGAGAAACCGATCGTCACGAGCCCGATCTTCCCGTCGGTTGCCGGCCGGCCGTCGGCGTCGAGCGGCTGGATTTTCCGGGATTCTTTCAAGTAGGCGGCCAAATGGGCTTCGGGCGGAGTGTTGCGCCCGCCGCCGTAAAGGCCGCCATCCTCGCCGTTGTACGGGGTGGTCACGTCGGTCAGCGGCACCAGGCCGCTGGTGTCGACGGTGCCCCAACCCGCGCTTGGCGGCCCGGCCTTGCCCGGGGTTTGACCGGCGCGGGACCGCATCTGCTGCCGTGCCCGGTCGACGTAGGCTTGCTCCTCGGGCGTGAGCTTTTCACCCGCCCTGACCTTTTCGATAAGCGGCCGGAGACGGCGCATGTCGATGGAAGCATCTTCTGCCGCCCCGGCCGAGGCGAGAAGGCCGACGCCGTGTTGGGGGCCGGCCTGGCAGGCCAGGATGACTGCGACCGCAGCGGCCAAGGCCAAGGCCGACAAAGCAGAACGCCGACAAATCCTGTTTCGAATTGGGATCATGATCCTACTCATCTGCGTTCACTTCTTACTCTGCGGCGCCGGCGAAAACGGGATCGCCTTATCGGAGACCACCACGTTACGGCCGAGGAGATGCTTGTCGAAGAAATTGCGGACACGGTTCAGCACTTCGATGCCGCGAATGCCATGGCCGCCGCCCTCAATCTTGACGAACGTGGCATCGGCGCCGGATATCTTCAGTGCCTCGTAGAGCGACTCGGCCTGTGCGAGGGGAACCGTGTTGTCGGCAGTGCCGTGAACGATCAGAAACGGCGGCGCGTCCTTGGAGACATAACTCAGGGGCGAGGCCGCCTTCGCCAATTCCTCGTTCTCCTCGACGGGGCCGCCGAGCAACTTCGAAACCGGACCATAAGCGTTACGCCCGGCGTCGGCCTTCACCTTGGCAATGGACGGGAAGTCGGAAGGGCCGCAGAAATCGACGACGCAGGCGACCCGGCTGGACTGATCGGGCCAGCCGCCATCTCCCTCCAACTCCCGGACGCCGCCGGTGAGCCCCAGCATGCTCACCAGATGGCCGCCGGCCGATCCGCCCCAAACGCCGATCCTCTTCGGGTCGATGTTGTACTTCTTGGCGTTGGCCTTCAACCAGCGGACGGCGGCCTTGCAGTCCTGGATCTGGGCAGGCCAAATCGCTTCGCCGGAAAGGCGATACTCGACGGTGGCACAGAAGTAATTGCCCGTGGAGGCGAAAGGGATCAACGAGCCGACGGCACTCTCCTTGTTGCCCCCGCTCCAGCCACCGCCGTGGACAAAGACGATTGCCGGCCGAGGTTTCTCGCCTGCCTCGCGGGGCCGGACGACGTCGAGCACGAGCGCCCGCCCGCCGGCGTTCCCGTACTGGACGTTGCTCTCCAGAACGACGTTTTCCGGAATGACCGGCGTCTTGGCAGCGGATTTCGGCTTCTGTTTTCCAGGCTGTTGACACCGCGCAGCAGTGCATGGTACAAGCGTCAACAGTACGACGATCACGAGCCAACGACGTCGCAAACTAACCATGGCATGCTCCTCGAAGGAGTTGGATAAAACAGTCTAGTTGGACAAAACCCTGGTCTCACGCAGTTGAATCGTTTCTCGAGCGTGATATTGCCTCTCTCGCGAAGCTGTCAGTCCGACGACGCCGGCTCGAACCGCACGTCGGTGATCCGCTCCGTAGTGCGAGGCTTGACAAGTCGCAAAAAGGTGCCGGCGTGCTCGCCGTCATAATGGGAAAACCGCCGCTGGGGCGTGAATCGCGTGTGATAGAGCACAACCAGCCGATTCCGCCCGCGCAACAGTCTTGCCGGTCCGCCGGTCACGTCGCTGCCGTTCAGGAAGATTCTTTGAACGGTGTCTCTGCTAGGAAGGAAGCCGACCGGCTGCTCGCGTTCGGAAAGAACGCGGCTTTGCAGGATATAGAAGCCCGACTCCTTGCAACTAAACGCGCCCGTGGTCCGGATCGTCTCCGGGTCGAGCGGCGGCTCCTCGAAGGGAGTGTCGCCCGTCGAGGTCCACGCGAGGTTCTTGCCGTCCTTGAGCGGCCACGGCTCTTTCAGGAGCCCGTCGCGCCGGATGTCGTTGGTCAGCCTGTCCAGGTCCATCTCGTCGTCGGGCACCAGGCCGAGCCGCGCGAAACCACCCTGAGGGTAGGACGGATTGCGATCGATCGGGTTCTTGACGCGGCAGTCGAGATGCAGCCGACCGGCCACGGCGCCAAGGACGAAGTCGACTTGCGCCTGATAGTAGGCCGTTCCAGCCGTGTACTTGTAGTCGGTGGTCGGGCTCGACGGCTTCACCATGTCGTTCCACTGGACTCCCGGACCGATATCCTCTCCAAGAGTCCGGCGAATCAGACCTTCTTTCCAGGAGAGGGGTAGCCGGTAGGTGATCCGGACGTTGCTCAGCGGAGTCGCCGTACGGTTGTTCAGGACCAGATGCAGCCCGTCGCCGTGCAAAGAAAACAGCCCCTGGAGGCCGGGGAAGTCGGGGTCCTCGTCGCCGTCCGCCAGGACCGGTCGATTCTGGGCGTTGGAGACCAGCCCGATCTTGGCAGGAAGCGACATGTCCCGATCGTGGAAGACGTGGAACAGGAACACATCGGTGTTTCGCTGCGAGGGAACGCAGTCGGCCGTGTCGCTCTGGATGGCGACCACGTCCTCGCGAGCAACGTTCTTTACGCGCACGGTCATCGGCGTCGGATCGTTCAAGTCGAGCATGAGAGGCCGCTGGAGACGCACTCGCAGCGTTTTCCCATCGCAGATGGGAGCAGCGATCTGGGTGTGCAAGAACTGGTACCGATAGGCGGCGTACTGGTTGTGGTTACAGTACCACCAGTCGGGATTGTGGCCGTACTTGTCGAGTTGCCCCTCGAATTTCGCCCAGCCCTCGGGTGTGGTATACCAGACGTGCATCGAATGGGAGAGCATGGGAAATTCGCGATGGGCGGCCTCGTCGTCGAGCGCCCGGTGCACATAGTCGTCGATATCGGCGCCGTCGCCCGGCAGGAGGAGCAGCCCTACCATATCGGTGAAGAGATTATCGTTGTACTGACGCTCGGCCGAGAGATAGAACCCCGCACGGCGCAGCGCCCGGTTGACGTTGATCTGGCCTGCGTTGCCCATCATGCTGTTGCGGAAATTGCAGTAGGCGAAGGCATAGCAAGTTACGAGCGTGTCGGCCGCCGCTTCCCATTCGACCCGGTCGCGCGCCACCTCTTCGAAGAGCCGGTTGCAGTTCAGGTAGGAGAGCACGGGGTGAGTAAGCCCGTGGGCGCCGATGGAATTGCCGCCTTGCAGGATTTCTTTCCCGGTCGCGCTGAAATCGATGCCGCGATTGTTGACGCCGTTCAGATAGAACGTCGCGTGATAGCCGTGCCTTTCCAGCACGTCGCGCATCTTCCGGTCGGCCCGGTTGTTGTCGTCCCAGCGCGAACTGGTGGCCCAGGCGTAATCGTTGTAGAGGGGCGCCAGTTCCACGACCGCCTCTTTCGCTGCATCCTCGCTGCGGAACGCCACGGTGAACTGTTGGCGGTACCTCTGGATCGCTTCCGGCACCGCGCCGCCTTCGTCGTAAGCGGTCAGTCGTTCGTGCGTTCGTGGGTAGGCGAATGCATTGGCCGGCTTCGGCACGCGGGGCGGCTCGCCGGCCCCGGCCACGGCGCAAAGGAGCACGGGAATGCCGAGCGATACAATCCATCGGGACGGCCGGATCATGAACATCTTCCGGAAATTTCGCTTCATCGGTCGCAGAAGTGTCACGGGTCTATCCCTTCGTTCAGGCAGGATTCCTTCCCTGTCTCGGTCAAACAGGATCACTCGGCCTCGCGCGGAAAATGTTTCCGGAAGAACTCGACCATGTCGCGCTGGTGCAGGAATCCCTGGTTCGCGGGATACTCGCTCACGTTCCGCACAACACACTCGATGCCCAGTCTATCCATGCGCTCCTTGAGAGCGAACCCGAAGCGGATGTTGTGCATGGCCTCGTCCTGCGGCGTGGCGGACGTCAACGGCCTCTCGGGGTACGAGTAGTACATGAAAACCGGCGGATCGCCGGGCTTGACGTGTTTGAGTCCCGAGGAGTCCTCGAAGAGCGGGAACACCCGCTTCGCTTCCATTACGTCTTCGTCTTTGCGAAGGCCAAACAGGGAGGTCAACGCCATGCGTCCCATCTTCCGGGCGTTCTCTTCGCCGATTATTTCGGCAATCTCCCGCGGATCGTAAGTAGTCTGGCCATTCGAAAAGCCGACAACGCAGAGACGAGTCGATTGGCGCTTGACGGGGTCCGTGCTTGAGGGGTCCGCCATGTCGTCGTGGAAGGCAAGCCAAACCGATATCCCGGCCCCCGCGGAAGACCCCGTTGCCGCAAAAGCTTTGGGATTCAGGTTCCAACCTTTCGCGTGCAGGCGAAGGAACTGAATAGCGCGAGCGCTATCCTCCACCTGAGCTGGCCAGCGGGCCTGGAACGAGTATCGATAATTAGCCGTCGCCACCGAGATGCCGTTGTTCAGGCAGTCCTCCAACAGGGTCAATGGGATCCAGGTCTTGTCGCCAAGACCGAATCCTCCGGGATGAAAAAAGACCACCAAAGGCGTCGGGCGGTCGGACTTGGCTTTCCAGAAGTCGAGAACGTTTCTCGCGTGCTCGCCGTAGGCGACGTTCTCCAGGTCCGGCTTGCGTTCGTAAGAACGAGGCGCCCTTTTGTCCTCGGCCTGGGCGGGCAATTTGACCTGGCTCCGAAAGGGCGGACTATCCTCCAGTCGCCAAAGCCTGGCCGTATTATCATCGCTTGCCGAGGCTAGCCACCGCCCGTCCCGGCTGAGGGCGACCGCTTCAATCGCCTCAGTGTGGCCCGTGAGCTCGCTCAGCTTCTGGCCGCTCTCGGCATCCCAGAACTGCACCCGTCCCGCGCCGTTGCCGGAGACGATCCAGCGGCCCTCGGCGCCAAAGGCGAGCGGCCAGACGTAGGGCTGGGTATTGCCGATGGAGTCGATCCATACGGGCTCTCCGGTCGCCACGTCGAACATTCGCATCCCGCCGCCCGTGCTCCCGGAGGCCAGCCGGCATCCATCGGGACTGAAGGCGATCGAGTAAACATAGTACTGCCCGGGGCCGATCTTGAGGGTTCTCAGCCGTTTGCCGCCGGCCACCTCCCAGAACACGATCGTCGCGTCACGGCTGCCCGAGGCCAACTGCCGGCCGTCGGGGCTGAACGCCAGGCAGTATACGGCCATGGTTTGCCCCTCCAGGGAGCGGACCTCTTGCCCGCTCGATACGTCCCAGAGCTTGATCTTTCCATGCGCCGTGGATGAGGCCAGCAATCGCCCGTCCGGGCTGAAGGTGACCGACAGGACGTAACTCGAATGCTCGTCCAGTGTCCGCACCAAGCGGCCCGTAGCCACTTCCCAGAGCGTAACCGTCGTGTCGTCGCTGCCCACGGCCAGCAGGCGGCCGTCGGGGCTGAAGGCCACCGAAATCACGGCCATCTTGTGATGGGCCAGCGTGCGCACCTCTTTTCCCGACGCCACGTCCCACAGCCGAGCCGTCCCGTCCCAACTGCCCGTGACCAGCAGGCTGTCATCCGGGCTGAAAGCCACGGCGGAAACGTATCCGCCATGGCCGGTGAGGGTATGCGCGAGGGTAACTCTGGGAGCCACGGTTGAATTGCCTGCCGAGGCGTCGGCGCGAGCGGACGCCAAGCTGCAAAGCAAACCCCAACATCCGGTCGCCAGCAGCAATCCGCTCATCTGGCTAGTACGCTTGCGCCACATGGTTCTTTCTCCGCTGAAGCTTGCATTGCTTGTTGGGCGGCTACTTTCGTGCCGGGTACTGCTTGGCGAACCCATTGCGCTTGTTAGTGACCGTAAACGAACCGTCCGCCGCGGCCGACACCTTGATCCAATCGCCACCCTTGGAGGTGGCCGTGCTGAGACAGGCGATGAACTGCTCGGGCGCGTTGTTGTCGGGTCCGCCCTGGGCCTGGTAGTGCGTCTGCCAGATGTCTTCCAAACCCGGCGAGTGGCGCACGGTCTGCCAAGCTTCGGGAGTGGCCAGCCTGGAGATATAGTCCTCGCGACAACTCAGAATGGCCACGCGCGGCCGCAATCCATACACCTCGCACGGCGGGCAGGCCGACGCGCTTTGGTGCGCTTCGCCGACCGACTCTTTGTCCATGGTCAACGCATGGTGCGTAATCAAATACAAATCGACCGGCCCGACCTTGTTATCGGGGCAGAACAGCCGATGCGACACATTCCAAGTCAAGTCTCCCAGGTCGATGAAGCGGAACTTGCCAAACTCCACGAGGACTCCAACCGATTGGCTGTCTTCCTGCTCATTGTCGGCCATCTTCTTGGTCAACGAGCATGCCTGGTTGAAGCCGCCACCGCCTTGGACCGGGGCGGAAATGACTTTGCCCGCGGAGGTCAAGACCTGCACCTCCGTCCCCTCCAGGGGAATCCGGTCGCCCGGCTTGGCCACGATGTGGTTGCCCTTCTCCCGCGTTTCCATATACTGGTCGTATAGGGGATTATGTTTGCTCCCGCCGTGCGTCAGGTACCACTCCCGGCTCCGGTTGAGTTCTACGTTCGGACCGTGATCGACGTAATTGCGAATAGGCAGCTTTTCGGCCAACTCCGGGATGGTCCCATAGTGGTCCCAGTGATAATGGCTGACCACCGCGTAGTCAATCTGCCTGGCCCCCGCATCTTCCATGGCCGACAGAATCAGGTCGGTGTACTTCTCGTCCGGGTAAGCATTCACAGCGTCCGGCTGAGACCAGCATTCCAGGCAACCAGTGGGTTGCCGGGCTTACGGGGGTGGGCGCGACGTAGGAGGATGTGAGCGTCGGGAAGAGGGGTGAGGCGGGACCGTCGGGATCAGGGGGAATC
>DATKZH010000472.1:0-2273 GCA_035528065.1 Thermoguttaceae bacterium
TCGGACTGGGTATCGGCATCGCTGAACTCGAATCGGACGATGAACGCGCCGACCTGCAACTCGCTCGTGTCGTAGCTCGGCGGCCAGAGCCGGGCCGCGATCGCCCGCAGACTCGAGGCCAGGCAGTGGGTGGCCCGGCCGGAGAACCCACCCATCACCATCTCCAGCCGTCCCAGCGGAACGTGGTACACGTAGAACACGAGCGCCGCATCCTCTTTCCGATTCGAGGGGCAGCACTTCCAGCCGCCCGCCGCCTCATAGTAGATACCTGGCTGAGCGGACTGCTTGGACCGGGCAAGCTGGAGGCCGCCGTGACAGGAGGGAGGCTGGGCATCGTCGTCCCGGTAGCGGAGGAAGAAAGGGCAGCTTCGATCCTTGAGGCGCTTCACGTCGTCCTGGGAAACGAAGGGCTCGGCGCCGAAGGCATCCGCGATCACGGCTTCAATCACCACGTTCGACTTCACGCTGCCCAGGCAGATCAACGCGCGGTCCTCGATCCGATCCCGGAAGTCGCGGCATACCGATTCCGCTTCCCGCTTGATCTTCTCCGGACTCACCTGCCCGGTGTACGCGGAGACGAGCCGTTGCTCGACGAATTCCGGATGCCGTTCGTGTTCTGGAGCGAAAAGCTTGTGCAGCAGGATCCCTTGGAGGTAGGAATCGGAGGCCATCACCCAGCGTCGCGTGGGGAGTCTCGCGTTCTTCGGCGGGCCGGCGCCGCGGGATTCGGCCTTGGGCGGTCTTTTTCTTTCGGTCCACGTCCCCGTGCAGATCTCCACGTACTTCCGGTTGGCCACGAGGGCGGAGAACCGCTCGGGCTCGATTCGGAACAGCTTCCCGGGCAGGTCGGCTCGGTCGACACCGTGACGCTCGATGAGGTACTGGCAGACGCCGGCCAAGGTATCCAGGGAGATGTACTTGGCCTTGTTGCCGAGCACCGCGGCCACCTGGTGCCGTTCCAGGGAAGTCGCTTCCGCGATCCGTTTGATGACCCCTCGCTCCAAATCGTGGTGCTCTCGGAGCAACTCCTGGAGCCGGAAACTGATTTTCATCGCCGTCCCCTCCTTATGCACGGTATGGGCCGCGGAGACTACCAAGCGTGCTTGACGAGCTCGTGGAAACGGTTTTCGTGCAGTCGCGAACCCTGGCGCGGGCGGCGCCCTCCCTAGAGGAAGCGAGTGAATCGGGCCCCTCCGAACGCCTTCTCCGACACGCTTTGAGGAATTTGTAGCAGTCGTGGTGCGAAAAGGCAATGGCCGAACCCGCCAAAAGACGGCATCAAGAAGGGTAAAATGATTTCCCCAGAAGGAGCGGGTGACAGGCCGGGGGAAATCTGTCCGCCCCCACAACAGCCTCAGGGAAAAGAGATTTCCCGAGGCCGGCTTGCCGGGGAGCCGATGCGGCACTCGCGACAGAACTGCTTGCAATGCATATATTTGCGCAAGAACGAAATCGGCAGATGCAGCCGGCATCGCGGGCCGAGTTTGCCCTCCCCCAGGTCAAGGGGATTTTTTAGGCTTTTTTCACTTCCATGAAGAGGCGCTCGCGCCGCGGAAAAAAAACCGCTATAAACGGCGCTTGACCTGAGTGCAGCTCCAGGTACGATGTTGGTGGACCGGGAGAGACTGCCGCCGGCCGTCGGGCGGCTCGGTCCATCCGGATCGAGGGCACCGGGGGTTTGGGATGGATCGACACGAGTTGGAGCTGGCCGCACAGTATGCGCGCGACTTGTGCAGCCGTGTGGGGGCGCGGGCGCCCGAAGTGGGCTTCCTCGACGGCACGATCACCGCCAAGCTGCACGATGGGAGGGTGACGCGCGTCAACCTGGAGATGTTCGACCCCTCCGACGCCCTGCCCGCAGTCCTGTCCTACCCCGAGGTGAGCCTCGCCGAAGCAAGGCACATCCTCCGCACCACCCTCCAAGAGACGCTCGAGCGCTGCATCGTCCCGTTCGGCGACGTGACGATGTGGTTCACCGACGGCGTCCTCGGAAAGGTCTGGTTCACGGAGAAGTTCAGAATCGAGGAGGAAGTACCCGCCATGGCCCGGCTCTTCGTGCCCTCTCTCGGGAGGTCGCGGAACGGGCACGGTTCACGTAGAACACGCGTTGGTGGGAGCGGCAGGCCGCGCTGATCGGCACGACCGCTCCCCCCTAAGAACCGACCGATGACAACTTGACTCGCGGCCAGTCAGCCGGCGTATGCCAAGACGAGGTTGGCTGGAGCCCCGATTTCCCGTTGCGGGAAATCGCAGGTGCTCCGGCCAACCTCTTT
>DATKZH010000473.1:0-18302 GCA_035528065.1 Thermoguttaceae bacterium
TATGGCCCGTTCCAGAAAAACTGCAACGAATGCCGGTAGTCCACGCTAACCCGAATCGCAAGCGAGGGCCGGCGCTTTCGCGTGTTTGTCCCTCGCTGGCGCTTCGGGTTAGTGTCGCAGTTTTTCTGGAACGGGCCATACTTCGCCGAGCTGGGGTTGTTCAGCCTGGAACAAGCCCATGTTCGTTTCCGTCAATCCTCCCCGAGGTAACACCACCGACCGGAGAGCCGGATGCGGGAGATCCGCCCGTCCGGCTCGGAGGGAGGGGAGACCGGGCAACCGGTCTTTCCCACCCCTATCGGAAATCGTGAACTTGTTTTTCGCCGGATCCCATTGAGCCTTGCACAGCCAATGATCGGAGGGCTTCCACCGGAAGCCCGGGGCCGAAGGGTCCGGTCCACGTAGGGTGATCCTTGGCAATGCAAACATCAATAGACGGAGTGTTGACCATGTCGGCGCGCAGGGCGGCCTTCATTGGGGATCTGCTGTGGGAGAAGCGGTGCCGGGCGCGGAGAAGATGGCCGGCGGGGCCCAACTCAGCGGCGGACGGCTGGCTTTGGCGTTAGATCGTCAAGGGTCTCCAGCAGCCTTTGCCCGTTCAAGCCGCACAATCGTCATCAGCCGCCAAGGCAGTCGGCGCCGGTAACCTATGTACTTATAGGCATGAGAGGGCGGGACCATGGCAGAGAAGGAGACGGCACCAATGCCCCCGATCAGGACCAGCCGAAGAATGAGTTCCGCATCCCTCCCGGCACCCGGCCGGGGGAGATGGGTCGCGGAATCCGGAAGTTGTTTTCGGGTCGGTCCTCACGTCCGTCGATTGTGGGCTTGCATCCGGCAAATGCAATCTCACCTCCGCCAAATGTGGGCTCGCAGTGGCTGATTGCAGGCTTGCATCTCAGCATCGTAGGCGTGATACGGGCAAGCGTGGCGTCGGCGGGATCAAGCGTTGGGTCGCTGATTCGAGGCGTTGAATGGCGAATGTCAAGCGTTGCGCCTAAAAGGGCAAGCTTGCCGTAATGCCGGAGATGCAGCGCGTCACAAGGAGGCTTCATGAGCAATACAAGGGAGTCCGGCAAGCACACGCGCGTGAGCGACACGCGGCGAGCGACGATGCTTGCGTTCGGGGGCGCCGTTCTGCTGGTGCTGCTCGCAGGCCTCTTTCTACCGGTGGCGGGAAGTGTTGCGTCTACGACTCTGGCGCCTGAGTGGCGCTGGGATCATGTACCGTTCCATTCGGCCGTCGAGGTCGCTGGGGGACTCTTCGCGCTGGCGCTAGCGATGATCCTGCTGGCGTCGCGGACGCCCGGGAACAACCCGCATCATCTCTGGATGGCCGCTGCCCTGGTCGGCATGGGCGTTCTCGATATCGCTCATGCCGCCGTTGCGCCCGGCGAGACGTTTGTCTGGTTTCACAGCACGGCGACGTGTGTGGGCGGGATTCTCTCCGCCCTGGTTTGGCTGCCCGCCCGGATCTCTGATTCGCCGCGCTTCCGCCTGGTGCTCCCGCTGACAATCGCCGCGGTGCTCGCGGTCTGCGTTTGCTCGCTCGGGTTCCCCGGAATGACACCCGCCATGGTCGACGAGGGAGCCTTCACCACGACGGCGCGGGCCCTGAACATACTCGGCGGCCTCGGATTCCTGGCCGCTGCCGGCTGGTTTCTCAAACGCTATCGGGTCGCTCAGGGATGGGACGACTACCTCTTTGCCTGCCTGTGCTGCCTGTTTGGAGCGGCCGGCGTCCTCTTTGAGCTCTCTTCCCTGTGGGATGCGGCCTGGTGGTGGTGGCACTTGCTGCGTGTGGCAGCGTACGCTCTTGCGATCGCGTATTCCGCTATCGCATATCAGCGCGAGATCGCCGAGCGCAGGCAATCGGAGGCCTTCCAGCGGGCGCTGACCGAGAGTTCGCCGGATTTCATCTTCGTTCTGGGCCGGGACGGGACCGTCCTCCGCGTGAACCGCACGCATCCCGGGCACGAAGAGGAGGACGTCGTCGGCCACGACGTGCGCTGCTTCGTGCCGCCCCCGTATCTCGACGCCTTCAACTCCGCATTCTCGCAGGCGTTGGAGACCGGCAAGATGCAGACCGTCGAGACGACCATTCCCCTGCCCGGCGGCGAACGGCATTTCCTCAACCGGCTCAATCCCGTCTCCGAACTGATGGATGGTGGCGTGCTGGTGCTCATCGCCACCGACATCACCGACCGCAAGCAGGCCGAGGAAGGACTCCATGAGACGATGGAACGTCAGGGGGCGTTGAACCGCCTGCAAGACGCCCTGCTTGGACGCGGTGACCCGGCGGAGAAGCTGACGAAGATCACCGATGGCGTAGTGGAAACCTTCGATGCCGACTTCTGTCGTATCTGGATCACGAAGCCGGGAGACCGCTGCGAATCCGGCTGCATCCACGCGAGCGTGACGGACGGGCCTCACGTCTGCCGGTATCGGGATCGGTGCCTGCATCTGATGGCCAGCTCCGGGCGCTACACGCGCATCGACGGAGACGTACATCGGCGTGTGCCCTTCGGCTGTTACAAGATTGGGCGCGTGGCGTCGGACCAGGACCACAAGTTCCTGACGAACGAGGCTGCGACCGATCCGCGGGTTCACAATCATGACTGGGTGAAGGAACTTGGTCTCGTCTCGTTCGCGGGTTATCAGCTCCGCCCGCCCGGCGGGCAGACCATCGGTGTGCTGGCGCTATTTTCCAAGCACGCCATTGCCCCCGAAGAAGACGCCTTGCTGGAGAGCCTGGCCAACACGACCGGCCAGGTCATCCAGAGAGCTCAGGCAGAGGAACAAATCCGGCGGCTCGCAACCATAACGGAACAGGCCGCTGAAGGTATCGCCGTTGCGGACCTTGAAGGCAATATGCAGTTCGCCAACCATGCGTGGGCCGCAATGCACGGATATGAGAGCGGCGACGAACTGGTGGGCAAGCATCTGAGCATCTTTCACACTCAGGAGCAGTTCACAACGGACGTGATCCCGTTGAACGAGGAGGTCAAGCAACGGGGGCACAACGTCCGTGAAGTAGGGCACATGCGCAAGGACGGCACTGTCTTCCCGGCCATGATGACCGTCACGCTGCTGAAAGACGAGCAAGGCACGCCATACGGCATTGCCGGTTTCATGCAGGACGTCACCGAGCGCAAGCGGGCCGAGGAGCAGCTCGACCAGTATGTTGCCGCGCTCGAATCGACGAACAAGGCCTTGGAGGAGCTCAGCGAGGCCGGAAGGGTCACCAGTGCGTCGTTAGCGGAGAAACTGGCCGAGGTCGAGGTCTTCAATCGGCTCGCGGTGGGACGAGAACTGCGGATGGTCGAGCTGAAAGAAGAGATCAACGGCCTGCTCGCCGAGCAGGGCAAATCACCCAACTACGAAATTGCCGAAGCGGAGGTGACCCTATGAAGGGCGTCGTCAACAAAGGCATTCAGGAGTTGGTGGAGGAACGCTTCGGGGAGGACACTTGGGACGAGATCCGCAGCGCAGCAGACTGCGACGAACCGTCATTCTCGCCGTCCCTGGACTATCCCGATCAGATGACCGTCGATTTGGTGACGGCCACCGCCCGTTGCCTGGGCCTCTCGCCGGATGAGACGATGGTGGAGTTCGGAAAGTACTGGGTCTCGAACACGGGGAAGGAATCCTACCCTTCGCTGTACGCACTGGCCGGCGCGAATCCTCGTGACTTCTTGCGCAACATGGATCGCATTCACCGACACGCGACGGTGAGCATTTCCGGGGCGCGTCCGCCTTCACTTCGGGCAGAAGACCTGCCGGACGGAGGATTGGCGCTCCACTACGACTCCGAGCGGAAGCTGTGCCCGGTTCTCCACGGCCTGATTCTCGGCGTCGGCCTCTATTTCGAGCAGACGCTTGCCGTGGAAGAGGTCCGTTGCATGCGCAACGGTGACCCCGAATGCGTGTTCGAGGTAAGGTTCCCGTAGATGAATATCACGACCAGCACAATTCAAATTGAATCGCTGACCCGGCTTGGTACGTGCGTGCTTGTCGTCGATCGAGCCGGCACGGTGCAATGGGCGTCGGAACGTCTCGTGCGTCTGATCGGCCCGGATTGCGTGGGCAGAAATCTGGATGGCCTCGCCGTCCCGTCGGATCGCCCCCTCATCTCCCTTGCCCTGACAACCGGCAGCGAAGCCGCGCTTCCACTGCGCGGCGCTTGGCTTCCACTGGGCGATGGAGGGCGCCGTGTCTTCGTAGGCTCCCCCGCGCCGGAAACCAACGAAGAAATGACCCGCTTGGGCGTCGAGCTCGACGACTTCCTCGATAGTGATGGTTGGCTCAACTACCTGATCTTGTCCGACGAGGCGACCGCCACTCAGCAAGACGCCGTCGAACGCATCCAGCAGCTCAAGCAGGAACGGGCGAAGCTGGCTGAGGCGCGCGACCAAATGGCGGAAGCCCGCAAGGCTACCCTGAACATGATGCTCGACCTCGAGCAGGCGAGAATCGCAGCGGAGGCCGCAACGAAATCCAAAGGCGAGTTCCTGGCCAACATGAGCCACGAAATCCGCACTCCCATGACGGCCATCCTGGGCTTCACCGACGTGCTGCTCGGCGAAGACGGTCTGGACAGCGGGCCTCCCGAGCGCGTCCAAGTCCTTGAGACGATCCAGCGCAACGGGCAGTACTTGCTGAAACTGATCAACGACATCTTGGACCTCTCGAAGATTGAGGCGGGCAAGCTCGAAGTCGAACGGACTACCTGCTCACCCATCGAGGTTCTGGCCGATGTGGCCTCGCTGATGCGGGTCCGCGCCCAGGCGAAGAACGTTCCTTTGGAAATCGAGTACATCGGCGCGATCCCCGGACAGATCCAGAGCGACCCGATCCGGCTGCGGCAGATCCTGATCAACCTGGTGGGTAACGCCATCAAGTTCACCGAAACGGGCGGCATTCGAGTGGCCGCCCGCCTGGCCCAGAGCCCCGGCGAGCCGCCGCGCTTGCAGTTCGACGTGGTCGATACCGGCATTGGAGCGACACCGGAGCAACTCACTCGGCTCTTCCAGCCGTTCACGCAAGCCGACTCGTCCACGACAAAGCGAGTCGGCGGAACGGGCTTGGGACTGACGATCAGCAAACGGCTGGCCGAGATGCTCGGCGGCGACGTCACGGTCACCAGCACACCGGGAAAGGGGAGCACCTTCAGCGTGACGGTCGAGACCGGCCCGCTCGAGGGAGTCGCCATGCTGGAAAACCCGGCCGAAGCAGCCGCCCAGCGCAAGCCGAAGCCGAAAGCTGCCGCCGCTGCCGACGTCAAGCTCGACTGCCGCATCCTGCTGGCCGAAGACGGGCCGGACAACCAACGGCTGATCTCGTTCGTGCTCAAGAAGGCCGGGGCCGAGGTCACGCTGGCCGAAAACGGCCAGATCGCCGTGGAAAACGCCCTGGCCGCCCGCGACAAGGGGAATGCTTTCGACGTCATCTTGATGGACATGCAGATGCCGGTGATGGACGGCTACACGGCGACGGCGAAACTCCGCAAAGCGGGCTACGACGGCCCGATCGTCGCTCTGACCGCGCACGCCATGGAAGGCGACGAGCAGAAATGCCGCCAGGCGGGCTGCGACGGCTACGCCACCAAGCCGATCGATCGGGCCAAGCTATTGGAGACGATCGCCGGCTACCTCGGAAAATCGACCGAGGCAAACGAGCCCATCCTAACGGAGCGTAGAAAGCAGCGAGTCTGTGATGAAGCCTGACGATGCGCCGCGCAACCCGATCACCGATGTCACGTGTTACACCTGAGAAAGCCAACTCGCTGTAGTGGCTGGGACGGGAGTCTTCGTGTATGAGCGACAAGAGACGGACGAGACGACTGAGGTCAGACAATCGATGGACGGGCGCCGTTCTTCCGGCAGTGCTTACCGCGAGCATTGACTGGTTCGTCCCTCCCCGCGTCCGCGGCGGCGACCCAGAGCTGCTCCGCCCTGCCCGGCTGGTGGTGACGTTCGGCTGGGCCCTGATCTCGCTGGCCCTCATCTACGCAGCAGTTTTCTTCTGGATGAACAGCCCGATTGGCGCCGCCGCGCTCGTCACGGGCGCCGGCGTGGGAGTCGGCAGTCTGTGCGTCATGCGTCGGACCGGATCATGCTTTGCTGCGGGCAACCTGATCACCGCGGCCTTCTTCGGCGTGCTGACTGTCCTGGCATGCCGCTTGGGGGGGCACGGCTCTCTTGCGCTGCCGTGGTACGCGGCGGTGCCCGTCGTGGCCCTGAGCACCGCGGGCCGGCGCTCGGCCGTCTTCTGGCTTGCCGTCACGGCGTCGTCGCTTGCCGCGTTCTATACGCTCGGCTCGAGCGGCTACTCCTTGCCGAATGATCTGACTCCCCACCACTACGGGCTGCTCTGTCTGCTGGCCTGGATAGGCCTGATCGTTCTGGTGCTTGCTCTCGCTCTTTTGTACGAGTTGGCCAGGGACCAGATGCTGCGCCAGCTTCGGGAGGCGAGAGAGTTCCTGGAGACGGCCCTGGCGCAGTCTCCCTCGGGCATCGTGATTGCCGACGCGCCCGACGTCACGATCCGGCTGGCCAACCAGGCGGCATTCGGTATCCGCGGGGGTGACCAGAGCATCCTGACGGGCATCGACCTGGCGCGGCACGCCGAAAACTGGCAGACGTACCGCCCCGACGGCTCCCCCTATCCGCCCGAGCAGCTCCCGCTGTCCCGCGCGGTACTCCAGGGCGAAGTGGTGCAGAACGAGGAAATCATTATTCGCGATGAAGAAGGAAACGATCATTGGGTCAGCGCCAACGCCGCCCCCGTCCGCGATGCGAAAGCCCAAGTCACCGCGGGAATCGTTGTTTTCCACGACATCACGGAGCACAAGCGGGCCGTGGAGAAGTTGCGGGAGAGCGAGCAGCGCTTTCGGGATCTGGCCGAACTGCTGCCGCAAACGGTATTCGAAATGAATCTCGAGGGACGTCTGACGTTCGTGAACCGAAACTCGCGTGCGATGTTCGGGTACTCGCAAGAAGGTCT
The DNA here is from genome assembly GCA_035528065.1 of Thermoguttaceae bacterium. Taxonomy (GTDB): domain Bacteria; phylum Planctomycetota; class Planctomycetia; order Pirellulales; family Thermoguttaceae; genus DATKZH01. The sequence continues at coordinate 7,006 of DATKZH010000473.1, forward strand.
GGAAGCGGGGCTGAACAACCTGGACATGCTGGCGCCGGAAGATCGCGAGCGGGCCCGACGCAACATGGAGTGCATTGTTCGTGGGGAGAACTTGGGGGGAAATGAGTACGTTGCCCAGCGAAAGGACGGAAGCCGGTTCCCCATCGTGATCTACAGTACACCGATCCTGCGGCAGGGCAGGCCGGCCGGGTTGCGAGGGATTATCGTCGACATCACGGAGCACAAGCGGGCGGAGCGACAGTTGAAACAGTACGCCACCGCCCTGGAAGGCCAGAAGGCGGACGTAGAAGAACTCTACGGCGCCGCCGAAGCGGCCAACCGAGCCAAAAGCGAGTTCCTGGCCAACATGAGCCACGAAATCCGCACGCCGTTGACCGCCGTCCTCGGGTTCACCGACGTCATTCTCGAAGCGAGCCGGGAGCCTCAGGTGCAAGATGCCGCAACGACGATCCAACGCAACGCGCGGCACTTGCTCGGCGTCATCACCGACATCCTCGATCTGTCCAAAGTCGAGGCCGGCAAGCTGCGCATGGACCCGCAGCGATGCAGTCCCGGCCAGGTGGTTGCCGATGTTGTCTCGCTGATGCGCGTCCAGGCCGACAGCAAGCGCCTCGCGTTGCGTGTCTCCTATGCCGGCCCGATTCCCGAGACGATCGAGACCGACGCGGCACGCCTACGGCAGATCCTGCTCAACCTGATTGGCAACGCCGTCAAGTTCACGGATCTCGGCCAGATCGAACTGTGCGTGCGGCTGGCCGACGGCCCGGATCGCGAGCCGCGTTTGCGGTTCGACGTGGAGGACACGGGCATCGGAATGACGGACCAGCAGATGGCCGAACTCTTCCAGCCGTTTCACCAGGTCGATACCTCCTCCAGTCGCCGCTTCGGGGGAACCGGCCTGGGTCTGGCCATCAGCAAGCGCCTGGCCGAGATGCTCGGCGGCGACCTGACCGTCGAGAGCACGCCGGGCCGAGGCAGCACCTTCTCGCTCACCATCGCGACCGGGGCGTTGGACGACGTCCGAATGTCTAGCCCAACGGAGGAAGCCGACGACGACTCGCCGCGGGAAGCGCAGACACTGTCGCGACCGGCGGCGCCGGAACTCAAAGGCCGGATCCTCCTGGCCGAAGACGGACCGGACAACCAGCGGCTGATCTCTATTCTTCTGAAGAAAGCAGGCGCGGAGGTGGTGCTGGCCGAAAACGGTCAAGAGGCCCTCCAGAAGGCTCTGGCTGCCGTTCCCGGTCGGGGGCAAGGGCACTCGGACGAACGCGCGTCGATCGACCTTGTCCTCATGGACGTCCAAATGCCCGTCATGGACGGCTTGGAGGCGACGCGACGGCTTCGGCAGGCGGGCTATGACCGCCCCATCCTCGCGCTGACCGCCCATGCCATGCAGCACGACGTCCAGCGATGCCTGGATGCCGGCTGCGACGCCCACCTGGCCAAGCCCATCGATCGTGAGAAGTTCCTCGCCACGGTGGCGCACTTTCTCCATGCAGGCGAAGCCCGTTCCGCGGAATGCGTCCCTGAAAGTGGCTGCCAAGGAGATCCGCACGACAGGGCGATCCACATGGAAGAAGAATTGTCAGCCGAGGCGGGACCGCCAAGGTCGCCCGGCGAAGACGAGTCGTAGGTATCCCCAGAGGGTAACGATGAAGTTGCCCACGAAGTTGCCCGATGAACCCAAACGAAACCCAACCCCTGAACGTCCTGGTGGTCGACGATGACCCCGCAGCCCTGCGCTTGACTGCCAAGATCGCGTCGTCTGCCGGGCATCGAGTCTCCCAAGCGGAGAACGGGCGTCAGGCCCTCGATTCGATTTTACAGGAGCCGCCGGACCTGGTCATTTGTGACTGGGACATGCCGGAACTGGACGGGGTGGGACTATGCCGGCAGGTTCGAGGGCAACACCTCGCCCAATACGTGTACTTCCTCCTCTTGACGGGGAAGTCGAGTACCGACGACATGGTGGAGGGTCTGGCGGCGGGCGCGGACGACTTCGTGACGAAACCGATCCGTCGAGCCGTGCTCTTGGCCCGACTCGAAGCCGGATCGCGCGTGCTGCGCATGGAGCGACGGCTCCGCACGGTTTCGGAACAAGATCCGCTGACCGGCATCCTGAATCGCCGGGCGTTTCACGAGCGTGTCGTCCAAGAGTGGGAACGGGCGACCCGCTACGGCCATCCCCTCTCGTGCGTCATGGTAGACCTTGATTTCTTCAAAAGGATCAACGACACCCATGGGCATGCCGCCGGAGACGCGACACTGACGGCGGTCGCCTCTCTCATGAAAGACCAATGCCGGCCAAGCGACGTCCTCTGTCGTTACGGCGGAGAGGAATTCTGTGTCCTGCTGACTGAGACGAACGAAGCGGGCGCCGCCCAATGGGCTGAGCGTGCTCGAGCTGCAATCTCCGGGGCGGCGATACCTGCTGCTGACGTGGTGCTCCGGGTTACCGCGAGTCTGGGCGTGGCCGAGCGTCTGGCCGACACGGCGAGCCCGGAGCACTTGATCGAGCTGGCAGATCAAGGGCTCGCCGTCGCCAAGCAATCGGGGCGCAATCGCGCGGTCCGCTTCAGTTCGCTCAACGAGCCGATGCTCAACCCGCAAGACAAGCAGGCGGCCGTTGGACCATTGGACGGCGTCTTGGCCCGTGACGTGATGTCCGTCGCGCTTCTCTGCCCAAACCAGGATGACACGGTTGCGTACGTGGCCGACCTCTTCCTCCAGTTGCGGCTCAACTCCGCGCCGGTCGTCGATGAAGCGGGTACGGTGGCCGGCATCGTGGCCGAGGCGGATCTCTTGACACGGACGGCGTTGGGAAAAGGCTGGGAAGCGAAGATACGTGACGTGATGAGAACCGACGTGGTCTGTTACGATGAAGACACGCCGGTCGAACAGGTGTATCAGTTCCTCTCGCGTGTTTCGGTTCCGCGAATCGTCGTCGTGGACCAAGGGCGGCCGACCGGCGTGATCAGTCGAGCCACGCTGTTGCGGTGGTTCCGCAACTGGGTGGCAACCCATGAGGAAGCCGGCTCCGACGACCGACGGACCTGCCCGGATCGTGAACGCGAGCGCCGCAAGGCCGCGATCATCAAGACCGCCGAGGCGGCCGAAGAACGGGCCGCCGACCTGCGTCGGAGAGTCGTAGAAGAAGACAACGACTTCGTTCCGTGCGTCGTGGGCGAAGCGACCAGACTACAGAGCCTCGTCAATGACCTGCTCGGGCACTGCCGAAACAGCCACGTGCCCTGAGAACGCGTCCACGGGTCAGCGAGCTCCCACGCCGCCGGGGGCACAACGTCCTGACCGTCGCGTGTCTACCGACGGCACCCCTCCGCCATCCGTGTTTTGTGGGCTGCTTCCGTGCCTTCCCCTACTATTCCAGGTACTGCGGCCCGATGACCTCCACGAGCTTGGCGAACTCCTTTTCCAACAGCCTGGAACCGTCCTTGCCGGCCTCCATGCCTTCGTCGCTGAGGATGATCTCCAGGTTCAACCGCAACAACGGCTCATTCCCCGAGGGGCGAACGCAAAGCCACCCGTAATAACCGTCGCCCTTGAACTCCAGCTTCAGGCTGGGCCATTTGACTTCCGTGCCCGGCGGATTCGGCGCCGCATCGTAGCTCGTGACCGGTTTCCCCCCACGCTCCTTGCCGTGCTGTTGGACCGCCTTGACGCACCCTTCCAGAAGCTCGTCCTGCTTGGCTTTGGAGATCGTCCGGTCCGGCAGTCGCATGTCGAAGTTGGTTTCCGGGACGGCGAAGTATTTCTTTCGCCACTCGCAAATGCCGTCGTACAAGTCGAGGTTCCGTCCTCGGAGCGCAAGCAGGTGCTCGATGATCATCAGCCCGGCCGTGGTGCCGCTGTCGGCGAAGTAGAAGCGGGGAAAGAAGTAGTGACCTGAATGCTCGCCGGCAAACACACAGGTCTGTCTATTCTCCTTGCGATACTCCTCGGTGGAGTGGATGCGGAGGATCGGCTTGATCTGGCCGTGGCCCACGGGCGTCATCAGGGGCGTCGCCCCTTTCGACCGGACGAGGTCCGGAACCAGCCGGCTGCACGTCAGGTTGTACATGATCTCCTTGTCGCCGTGCCGCAGCGGGTTTCCGGCGTCGTCCTCGTCGGGCAGAAGCCGGTCGACGATGATCGCCATCACCTCGGAGGGGGTGATGATCTGGCCGTGGCTGTCGACCGCCCCCACCCGATCCCCGTCGCCGTCGAACGCCAGGCCGACGTCCGCCCCGTTGTCGAGCACGTGCTCCCGAACCATGCCCATGTAGTCCGGCTTGACCGGGTTCGGCAGACAGATGGGGAACTCGCCGTTGGGCCGGGCATCGAAGTAGAGCACTTCGAGATACGGGAGCTTGCGGGCGACCTCGCGGAAGGCCAAGGCGCCGACGCCGTTACCCGAGTCGACGACCACGCGCAGCCGGCCCCCGTCCCACTGCCGACGAATCCCGCTCTCGTCGATCACTCGATCGGCATACGCTTCCCCGACGGGGAGCGAACAGGCGGGCTGCACGTCTCGCTCGAGCAGCTCGCCCGTCTTCTCGGCGATGGCGTTCAACTCGGCGCCGCTGATCGACTCAGCGCCTCGCTTGACGATCTTGAAGCCGTTCTCGTCCTTCGGGTTGTGCGAAGCGGTGATCATCACGCCGCCGGCCATACGCTCGCGGCTTCCCACGGCGAAGTAGAGCATCTCCGAGCTGCACTGCCCGACGGACCGGACCGTGGCCCCGTGGTCACTCAGCCCGAGCATCAAGGCCCGGGCCAACGACGGGGAGCTGAGCCGGGCATCCCAACCGACGGCCACCTCGACCTTCTCGCTTCCGCTGGCGCCGGCCCCCCCGAGCACGGTCTCCATCAGGGCCCAGCCCAGGTGGTACGCCACGTCCTCATTCAGGTGATCGGGAAACTTGCCGCGAAAATCATCTCGTTTCTTTATTTTGTCTATATTGCCTGCGTTATGGATTGCCATGTCCGAGTCCTCCCCGTGTTTCTCCGGCGATTGCGATGGCAGCGAGAGGCCGTTCGGGAGAGCGAGCCGCGCATTGCCAGCCCGTCCCTCGAAAGCCCTCTGCGGTCACATGTTAGCTAAATATAGAGAGATACACCGGCCGTGAAAGGGGGCTGCCACGGTTTCGCGCTCGCGCGGCGTCCCTCCGGAAGCCGTCGCATGGCCGGCGCGATCGCAGGATCGTGCTCTCGGTGCCCGCTACCGCCGCCTGCGGACAATCCCGGTCAGCCCGGCCAGCCACAAGGGGACCACGACCCAGCTTATCGCCGAGATGACCAAGGCGTACATTCGATAGGTCACGTGAAGTCGTGGACAGCACAAGAGCTCGGGCAGCTCCGCAATCGGGTTGGTCGATGCGACGTAGTACGGGTCCGCCTGAATGAAGCGGAACATGGGGAAGTGGTAGCGGAGCGCCACGTGGAGGGTCGTCTCCCACGGGATCTCGGTGACCGTCAGGGGTCGGGGCTCCTCCGGGCTCGATGGATGGTACGTGACGAGCGAATCCGGGCTCGTGAAGAAAAACGCGGTGAACAGGAACGTGATCAGAATGAACCAGAACAGACGCGACGGCCGGGCGCCGTACCCCATGGGAATCCCCAGGATCAGCCACCGAAACCACCGCTCCGGAAGGTTCCGGCCGAGGAGCAGGTCGCGCTTGGACATCTCGATGTACACGCGTGCGGCCTGGCCGTCCAGGCCCTTGTTCAACAGCAGCCGCTCCAGGTCCAGATAGGTGCTTTTCCGGAAGGGCTGCGTCCGTTTGAGGAACTCGGTGTACTCGAAGGGCCGGCCGGGCAGCTCCAGGTCGGCCAGGATGATGCCGTCGGCGTGGATTCGGTCCGGGATGGCCTCCTTGAACTGGAGCTTGGAGACCCGGGCCCGGTCCAGCCTCAGTTTGGCCCGCGCTTCGCTCGATTCCCGCTGCCCGATGAACAGCCGAAGGAAGAACACCAGAAATTCGGCGCAGAAGGCGAACGGGCGAGCCAGCCAGCCGGCCAGCCCACGCAATTGGCTGGAAGCCCCGAACAGCCGTCCGTCGAGGACCACGTCTTGTGCCTGGGCGCCGGTGAGGATCATTCTTCCGTCGACCTGGAAATGGCCCCCGACTCGCCTGCCGCCGTCCTCCGGGTGCTCCAGGCAGCGATCCTCGTCGGAGGCGCACACCAGCGGGCCGTTGATCACGGTTCGTTCCATGTTCAGGTCCCCGTGGATTCTGGCCCGGTCGAACTGGACGGCGCACTGGACGTTCGCCGCAAAGGTACGAACGTCGCCGTGGACTTCGGTGAAGTGGTTTGCCTGGGGGCCGCCGTAAAGACCTCCGGTGATCCGAGCACTCTGAAGGTTCAGCGCCGGCCCGGCAACTTGCTCCGGGGGCGCCAGCCCGATGTGGGTACCCATGAAGACCACCTGCCCGTCGATTCTCGCGCCCACCAGCGAGACCGGGCCGTGAATCTCGGCGCGATAGCTGTGCTCGGCGCTCTTGCTTTCCACGGCACTACAGAACAGGTCGCCGACGACGTCGGCGTCCCGGAGATTGAGCTCGCCGGGCACGGGGGCGACGTCGGGGAACTGCCCTTCGCGCCCGATCCGGACGCCGTCGAAGAAGACGTCTCCGCCGACCGACGTCCCCCAGAGCAGGACGGACCCGAGAATCTCGGTGCGATAGCTGTATCCGACGGTCTCGACGCCCAGGGGGTTGCAGTAGACGTCGCCGGAGATCTCCGCGTCGCTCAGATCCAAACGCCCGGGAATCGCCGGCACGTCCAGTCCTTGGGCCTCCCGTCCGATCTTTGCCCCTTGGAAGGCGACGCTGCCGCCGACCCTGGTCCGCAGGAGGGAGATGGGCCCGAAGACCTCAGCGCGGGCGTTCTCCACCGCCCTGCAATAGACGGAGCCGCCGATGATCGCGTCCTGGAGGATCAGCTTTCCGGGAGCAACTTGGTCGTACTTGGAGCGGGCTTTCGGGCCGATCTTGATCGCGTCGAGGACCACGAGTCCGCCGACCTCGGCCTCGAAGAGCGAAACGACGCCGAGGACCTCCGTACGATAGCGGCCGTTCGGCTGGCAGAAGAGGTTCCCGTCGATCCGGACGTTTCGCAGATTCAGCTTGCCCGGGATGGGAGAAGTGTGCTCGGAGCCGATTTCCCGTCCGATCTTGACCCCGCTCAGGCAAACGTCGCCGCCCAGCGTCGCTCCGTAGAACGACATCTCGCCGAGGATCTCGGTGCGGTGCTGGTCGGTCGGGTTGCAGGAGACGTGGCCCTCCACGACGGCACTTGCCAGCGAGATCGCCTCGCAGCGGTCGTTGGCTTGGGACTGCCCGCCGATCTTGGCCCCGTCGAGGCGGACTTCGCCCCCGATTGCGGCGCCCGCCAGCGTCACGCGGCCGAGGATCTCGGTGCGTCGGCCCTGTCTCGACTTGCACGAGAGATGCCCGGCGATTCGGGCAAGCTCCAGGTCCAAGTCGCCGTCGATCTTCACCCCTTCGAATTCCGCCGACGCGCCGACCGACGCTTGGGTGAAACAGAGCCCGACCTCCGACTCCAACAACGAAGCGCTGAGCAGGCCCGAAACCTCCAGGTGCGCGAAGTTCTCCGCAGCGACTTCCCGGACCCCTTTGCGAATCTTCGCGCCGGCGAGCAGAAGCTGCCCGTCGATCCGGACGCAGGAGAAGCTCAGCTCACGCTGGAACTGGCAGCCGGTCAGGTCCACGGTGCGGGCAAACCGCGATTCGCTCAAATCCACGTGTCCGGTGAACACGCTGTTTCGGATCACCAGCTTGTGCCCGTAGTCCAGATTCGGCAGATTGAGGTCCCCATGGATGACCGCTCCTTCGACTTCCACGGGCTGACCGCTGCGAAGTGCTTCGAGCAATTCGCGAGCCGGGTGCGTGCGCTGTTGTTCGGGATCGGTAGGACGGTGCATCCATTTGAGAGGCTGCGGATCGGCCATGGCGATGACCTCCAAAGGTCTGCGAGAAGCCCACGAGAGGGGATGGCGGAGCAACCGCTTGCGCCCGGGGGCGACGGCCCCTATTCGCTGAGTGTAATACGCGCTCGGGCGACAATCAACACTCCGGAGATGCCGAATGGGGGGTGCCGAGCGCGGCACGGGGCTTGCAAGGCAGCAGACGGCCAAAGGGAGGGGCACCTCAGGGGGGCCCCGAATGGTCCTTCTGGATGCGGGAGACTACCGGGGACCCCCCTCCAAGAGGTTGCTCAGCCCGTCTCCGGGAGATACGTCGGCATGCTCACTCCCCGGAACGGCTGGAACCGGCCCCGGACCTGACAGAAGTGCAGCTCGCAGTTTCTCGCACCCCAGGCGTACAGGTGGCGGACCAGCTCGTCGCACTCGACCGGCACGACGAACACGACCCCGCTTCCGCGAAAGCGGTCCAGGGCCCTGGCGATCAGGGCCCTTGCCTGGCCCTCCGTTCGCGTCACCAAAGGTCCCAGCATCGAGAGCGCCGGATGCTTCACGGAGAAGAGGAAGCCCTCGACCCGGCTGCCCGGCTCCTCCCACACCAGCGCGTCCCAAATCCCTTCGCCGTTTTGGATCAGGTACCCGTAGTCCTTCTCCCGCGTGATCCCGGCGACCTCCATTTCCAGCGAGGCCATCGCCGCCACGTCGTCCGCGGCGGCCGGGCGCACGTGCTCCTCGCCGGGCGCCTTCCGCTCCAGACCCGACGGCGGAACGGTAAGGATCATGTCCTGGTACGCGGAGCGGGGCACGAAACCCATCCGGGTGTAGAGCGAGTACGAATCGAGGTTCAAGGCGCTTTGCACCAGGCGGAGCGCGGGGTGGCCGTGGGTCTCCGTGTAGTCGATGACGTGGGCCACCATCGCTCGGGCGACGCCCCGTCCAAAGTAGTTCGGATGCACGTTGAGGATGCCCAGCGTGACGTGCTGAGGCCGGGGGTGAAAGAAGCACGACCCCATCAGGCGCCCGGTCCGTTCGTTCTCCGCCACCACGCCGCAGCCCGGGTCCAGGGCCTCGTACACGTCGAAGAAGACCTCCGTCGAGGCCGGGCCCGCGGTGAACGTCTTCGACATCCCGTGCACTTCATAGTAGTAGTTGAGGGAGACGTAGATCAGCTCGGCCACCTCGGACCGGTCCTCGGGCTCCATCGGTCGCAAACGCATCGGTTCCATGAACGACTCCTTCGCCGGCCGGTGAACTCAGGCGCGTCGACGAAAACGCGCCGAATCCACGCCTCGGGGATGAACTGATTATGCGGTTGGAGTATGCTGGACGCAACCCGCTTGCGGCCGCGTCGCCGTGCCGGAATGGTGTTGGTGCTTGGCAGGAGGTTCGTGGAGATGACGTACTCGCGGTGCCTTGGGTTCCGGTGTGTCGCCGTGGCCGCGGCTCTGGCGGTTCTACCGCCCGCCTCAGCTCAGGAAGTCGCCACCGAGGCGAAGCGGGCGTTCGACTTCGAGGGGCCCACGGTCTCGTTCCACGCCGATTTCCCCGGCGCGCGGCTCAGCGACTGCACTCGCGGGAGCGAGGCGGAGTACGAAGTCCGCATCCTGCCCGAGAACACGCCGATCAACAATAGTGCCTGGTACGCCTTTCAGGTCACGTCGAAGGCTCCCCGCACGATCACGGTCCGCCTGACCTACGAAGGCGGCACGCATCGCTACCATCCCAAGATCAGCCGCGACGGCGCGGGCTGGACTCCGCTCGGGCCCGAGGCGTACACCCGCGACAAGGCCAAGGGAGAAGCCACCCTCCGGCTGGACGTGGGACCCGAGCCCCTCTGGGTCGCCGCCCAGGAGCTGGTGACCGGCAAGGAGCTGAACGCCTGGGCGGACAAGATCGCCGGCCTCGATTTCGTCCGCAAGGGCGTCCTCGGACGTTCCGTGCTCGGCCGTCCGATCTACAAGCTCCAGACCACGGGGGCGGAGCCGTCGCGATGCGTGTTCATCATCGGGCGCCAGCACCCGCCGGAGGTCACCGGCTCGTTCGGCCTGATGGAGTTCGTCGAGACGCTCCTCGGCGATACGGAGCTGGCCGAGCGGTTCCGCGCCCGATTCCACCTCGTCGTCGTGCCGCTGGTGAACCCGGACGGCGTCGATGCGGGCCACTGGCGCCACAACATGAACGGCGTCGACCTGAACCGCGATTGGGACAAGTTCGCCCAGCCGGAGACGCGCGCCCTGCGCGACGAGATCGATAGGCTCCAGTCGGACCGCGGACGCCGCCTCTACCTGTTCCTCGACTTCCATTCCACCCAGCGCGACGTCTTCTACACGCAGCCGGACGACGCGAAGACGTTCCCCGAGGGCTTCACCCGAAAGTGGCTCGACGCGATCCAGGCGCGGTTCCCCGACTACCGCATGCACCAGGTCGGCTCGCACGGCACCAAGCTGAACACGTCGAAGCGTTGGGTGTATCAGGTCCTCGGCTGCCCCTCGATCACCTACGAGCTCGGCGACCACACCGACCGCGCGCTGATCCGCCGGATCAGCCGCGGCGCGGCCGAGGAGATGATGCGCCTGCTGGTCGCCGAGGTCGACTCAACGAAGGACCGGGCCGCCTCGCGCAATCCCTCACACAATCCCTCACACGTGCCCTCGTTCCTATTGAGCCTTGCACAGCCAGTGAACGGAGGGCTTCCAACGGACGCCCGGGCCCCACAGAGCCCGTCCGCGTCGCGTGATCCTTGGCAAGGCAAACTCCAATGGGCTCTGCCTGATAGATGACGTCTGCCTTTGTGCGCGCAATCTCGAACGTTATCCACCGCTCCCTCGATCGCCGCGCGGCCCCGTCAAGCGAACCGATGGCTGTCCGCCATACTCTGACGACGAAGCGCTTCCCGAAGAAACGTGCCCAGCCCGAATCACCGGGCTTCTTGAACACAGGATTGCAGCTTCGGCTTCGCGAACTGCAATCCGCAATAGGTTAGATGGCATTCGCGGGCCCAACCCGCGCTAACCTGGTGCATTCAGGTGAAGTAGCTGTCGAAGGTGAAGTCGCCGGGAATCTCACGCTCGCAAACCCAATCGACCAACTGACGGAACAGCTTGGTGTGGTCGAAGAACTCCTCGCCATCTCCACAAGGCCAATTTGAAGTCTGCAAAAGTCCAGTTATCACTTCCGCGGAGCCCTGCGGCTGCCGAGGAAAAAGAGCCTGAAGAAACTCAAGGACACGGTACGCGCGAAAACGCGACGGGCGCACGGGCACAGCATGGAATTCACATGCGCCTCGCTGTCGGCAACGCTGCGGGGCTGGTTCGCGTATTTTCGACATGGTCGCGGGACCGTGTTCCGC
>DATKZH010000474.1:0-3682 GCA_035528065.1 Thermoguttaceae bacterium
CACGCCTTCGGCTTGCGGTTAAACGACAATCGCCAAGCTCCTGACCAGTCCTTGCTACCTCGCATTTGCGTGCCCTCTGCAAATCGATTTTCTTGGAATGCCTCTCCCAACTCCGCCCGACCTTGCGAGTTGGGGTCCCACGCTCACAACTCCTCCCTACCATAGCCACCTGGCCGCTGGATGGAAAGTGTGCGGTCGTGTCCGAATTCATTCCTGCGACGCCGGATCTCCCCCACGGGCGGTTTTGTTGGCGTTGGCCCAATCCCATCGCTAGAATGGGCGGGGTCGAGGGCCCCTCGACACGACGGTTGAGACGCGAGTCGCGACGGCGAAGATACCTCGGTCGCGTGCGTCGAGAGCGCGAAAGCTCAGACAAGGAGACACCGATGAACGTTTGCCTGAAGATGGTCGTATCGGCGTGCGCCGCGGTTTCAGTTTCCGCCTGGGTCGGGATGGGCGGGACGGGCGTCGCCGCTTCGGCGGAGGCCGAGCTGGTGGAGGTCCGTCGCATTTGGGACCGGGCCCCGCACAACGCCTTCACCGATCTGGTCCGCTTCCGCGATCGCTGGTACTGCGCGTTTCGGGAGGGAAAGGGCCACGTTTCGGACGACGGGAAGCTCCGGGTGGTGAGCTCGGCCGATACGCGCGAGTGGACGCCCGTCGCCTTGATGGATTGGGACGGCGGCGACGTCCGCGACGCGAAGCTCTCGATCACCGGCGACGGACGCCTGATGCTCAGCGGGGCCGTGCGGTTTCTCCAGCCGACCCAAGGCGAAACGCACCAGTCGGTCGCCTGGTTCTCCGAGGACGGGACGACCTGGACCCCGCCCGTCGAAATCGGCGATCGGAACCTCTGGATGTGGAGCGCCACTTGGCACAAGGGCAACGGCTACAGCATCGGCTACAGCGTCACCTCCAAGCCGTTCATTCGTCTGTACCGTACCCGCGACGGGCGAACATGGGAAACGCTCGTCGACGACGCTTTCCCCGGCGGCACCTACGCCAACGAAACGTCGCTCGTATTCGACGGCGACGCCACGTGCTACTGCCTGTTGCGTCGCGACTCGCACACGCCCACGGCGCAGCTCGGCACGGCCGAGCCGCCCTACACCGAGTGGACTTGGAAGGACCTGGGCGTGCGGATCGGCGGGCCCAAGATGATCCAGCTCCCCGACGGACGGCTCGTGGCCGGCGTGCGGCTCTACGACGGCAAGGTGCGGACCGCGCTCTGCTGGATCGACGCCGAAAAGGGCACCCTCCGCGAGTTCCTCACCCTGCCTTCCGGCGGCGACACCAGCTATCCCGGGCTGGTCTGGCACGAGGGCGTGCTCCGGATGAGCTACTATGCCAGCCACGAGGGAAAAACCAGCATCTATCTGGCCAAGGTCAGACTCGAACCCAGCCCGCAACCGTAACCGGCGCGACGCGAGGACGGTGGTCTGGCTGCAACCGTCGCGAGAATCGGGAGGGGAAGCATGCGTACGGTCCGGACGATTGCCGGGGTCGCCGTGGCGGTGCTCCTTTGGGCAGACGGCAACCCGCCGGCGCAAGCCGCGCAACCAGGGGAGTATCAAGTCGGCGTCGAGCGCAACGTGCGGGTGCGCATGCGCGACGGCGTCCACCTGGCGACCGACGTCTACTATCCCATGGAGAACGGGCGCCCGCTCCAACAGAAGCTCCCCGCCGTGCTGATGAGGACGCCGTACAACAAGGCGGCGTGGGGCGTCGCCTATACACGGTTCTTCGCCGAGCACGGGTATCTTTCGGTCGCGCAGGACTGCCGGGGGCGATTCGAGTCGGAGGGCGAGTTCTTCCCCTTTGTGGACGATCCGGAGGACGGCTACGACACGATCGAGTGGCTCGCCCGGCACCCGATGTGCGACGGCAAGGTGGGCATGCACGGCGTCTCCTACATGGGCTGGGTCCAGTTTCACGCGGCCACGCAGCACCCGCCCAGCCTGGTCACGATGATCCCGCACGACGGGCCCACCAACGCCTACCACTACAGCCTCCGCTGCGGCGGGGCCCTGCACCTGGGGCTTTTGCAGTGGATCCTCAGCGTGGCCCAAAACGGCAGGGAGGCAGGGCAGAACCCGGCGGCCGCCAAGGCCGTTCGCGAGATGGCCTCCGGCCGGGCGTTCCTGGAGTGGTGCGAGCGGATCCCCTGGCAGCGCGGCCAGACGCCCCTCCGTTTGACGCCCGCCTACGAAGACGCGGCGATGAAGCTCTACTTCGAGAACTACGAGTACAACGACTTCTGGCGCCAGCCCGGCCTGGGCATGAGCGAGTACTTCGACGACTTCCCCGACGTGCCCATCCTCTGGGTCGTGGGCTGGTACGACTGGTACCCGCGCACGATCAGCGACGGGTATCAGAAGATGGTCGAAATGGGACGCAAGAACCAGCACTTCCTCTGCGGCCCCTGGACGCACAACAGCTTCCGCCCCACGGCGGGCGACGTCCACTTCGGCACGCGCGGCGCGAAGGTCCGCAGCTACGACGACTTCCTGAAGCTGGAACTGGCGTGGTTCGATCGGTGGCTCAAGGGCGATGCGGACGCCGATATCGGAAGCCCGGTGAGCGTGTTCGTGATGGGCGGCGGCGACGGCACCCGGGCCGACGACGGCCGCCTCGATCACGGAGGGCAATGGCACTACGGCGACGCCTGGCCGCCGGAGGGCGCCCGGCCGACCTCGTTCCACTTGCAGCCCGGCGGGGCCCTTTCGCCGTCCGAGCCGCCCGAGCGATCCGCGTCAACCACGTACACCTACGATCCGCGGAACACGGTCTCCAGCAACGGCCGCTGCATCGTCGCCTACGCCCCGGAAATCACCCGCGGCTTCAGCGGCATGGGACCTCGCGATCAGATCGAGCTGGCCACTCTCCCCGGCCACGGGACGCCCGGCCGGCCGATCGCCGAGCGGCCCGACGTGCTCGTGTTCCAGACGGCTCCTCTCTCCGAAGACGTGAGGATCGCCGGCGACGTCCGGGCCGTGCTGTGGGTATCGTCCGACGCGCCGGACACCGACTTCTACGTCAAGCTGATCGACGTCTATCCCTCGAGCGACGACTACCCGAACGGATACGCCTTCCCGGTCTCGGAGGGAATCCTTCGGGCGCGCTATCGCGGTAGTTGGGAAGAGCCCCGCCCGATGCGGCCCGGCGAAGTGTATCGCATCGAGTTTCCGCTGGAGCCGTCGGCGAACCTGTTCAAGGCGGGCCATCGCATCCGCATCGACGTGACGAGCAGCAGCTTTCCGAATTTCGACGTCAATCGCAACACGGGCGATCCGAACGGCCGCACGTGGCGCGTGGCGAGGAATACGATCCATCACGACGCGGAGCACCCGTCGGCGATCGTGCTGCCGATCTGGCCTCTCGGCGAAATGGCAGGAAAACAGGTGGAACCGCCGTAGTCGTCAAACGGTCTTCCGCCGGTACAAGGCCGGCGGGGAAGAGGACGAGCTGTCGCCGGGTGCCACTGCTGGCTTGTCCAGCAGTGCGGCCGGGTGCCATGCCCACGGTTGCCGCGGGCATGTTGCGGGACAGAAAACGGGACAGGTCCGATAATGGCAATTCAGGAAAGCCGAAGAAGGCAGGTAAGGCGATAACTTGGCACTAACTTGTGCATTCCCCGCTTCTTTCCATTATCGGACAGAAAACGGGACAGGTCCGATAATGG
>DATKZH010000475.1:0-31754 GCA_035528065.1 Thermoguttaceae bacterium
TGCGTCGCATGACACTGAGCCTGATCAAGCAACATCCAGGCAAGCAAAGCAACATCATGAAGCGTCGCATGGCGGGCTGGAGTGTCGATTTCCTGATGCAAATCCTTACCGGAAAAGGAACTTAGTGTGCGCTGGCCCTGGCGTTTGTATTTCAGGAGCGGTATGAGCCGCAGGTCCGGGAGCGAATGCGGGCGTTCTGGGAAACGTTGTCGGAGAGGGACCGGCGACGGTTTGCCGCGTTGGAAGCGGCACGGTTGGGACACGGCGGGATCGAGTACGTTGCCGAGGTCTTGGGGTGTTCGACGCGGACCATCGAGCGGGGAGCCAAGGAACTCGACCAGTTGCCTTACGACCCCGCTGCGGGACGGGTGCGACGTCCGGGGGGCGGTTGAAAGAAAAGGGATTGAGTCCGATCCGGAACTCGAACGGAATCTGAAATCGGTTCTGGAGGTCCGTACTTCCTTCCGTCCCAAACCCACCCTACACCGTCCGGCTCTGGAAAGGCAACGGGGCGCGGGGCGCGGCTCAATCTGGCGTCTACCCCGCTCGCTCGTCGTAGAATCGGCGTCCCTGCTCGGCCGCTTCGCGGAGCAGTTGGGTGGGCTCGAGTCGCGGGCCGAGCGGCTCTAGGGGGTTGAGCATTTGGAGGATTCGGCCTGCTCCGACGGTGTCGGCCCAATAGAGCAGCCCGCCGCGGGAATGGGGGAAGCCGAGGCCGAAGAGGACCGCCAGGTCGACGTCGCCCGGGTGGCGGACTTTCCCTTCTTCGAGGAGCCGGGTGGCCTCCAAGACCATCGGGAGGATCAAGCGGTGGGTGATCGTTTCCGGGGTGAGCTTCTGGGGCGGGCGGGCCCACTCGGCGATGAGCTGCTCGACGCTCGGGTCCGGCCGGCTCGGGCCGTCCCACGCGGTTTCCGAGGCGTACGAGAAGAACCCTGCGCCCGACTTTCGGCCAAGGCGTCCCTTCTTGTACATCGTGATCAACAGGGGCGAAGCCACGATGCGGTCGGGGAATGCCTGCCACAACACGCGGCCGGCGTTCACCACGGTGTCGATGCCGATCTCGTCGAGGATTCGCAAGGGGCCGATCGCCATGCCGAACTCGGTGGCCGCCCGCTCGACCTGGTCGATCGTGGCCCCGTCCAACAGCAGGTCCATCGCCTCGATCAGGTACGGGAGCAGGAGTCGGTTGACGAGGAAGGCCGGGCCGTCCTCCACGACGATGGGCATTTTTTGGATCCGCTTGGCGTGGCCCACGGCGGCGGCGATCGTCGCGTCGCTCGTGTCGGGCCCTCGCACGATCTCCACGAGCGACCGATGGCGCACGGGGTGGAAGAAGTGGATGCCGCAGAATCGCCCCGGATCGGGCAGCGCGGCCGCCAGCCGGCCGATGGGGATCGTCGACGTGTTCGAGGCCAGGATCGTGGCGGCGGCCAGGTGCGGCGCGAGTCGCGCGTAGACCTCCTGCTTCCCGGCCACGGTCTCCACGACCGATTCGAGCGCCAGGTCGCACCGGGCGATCTTCGCGGCGTCGGTAGTCGGCTTCACGAGCCGGCCGACGCGCTCCGCACACTCGGCGTCGGACGCATCGATCTGCGGGGCAAGCTCCGCGGCGATTCGCTCGGCGGCGGCCCGGAGCGTGTTCTCATCGGCGTCGGTGATGACCACCGGCAGATCGGCCTTCACGTGGGTGGCCGCGATCGCCGTGCCCATCATCCCGGCCCCGACGATCCCCACCGATCGGATCGGGCTGAGGTCGACGTAGGCCAGATCGATGCCCGTATCCTGACGGTTCCGTTCCACCAGCCACTCGACGTGGCGGCGCGCAGCCGCCTCGGACTGGGAGGCGTTTTCGGCCGGCGGCGAGTCTTCCATCTGCTTGCGTTCCCACTAGCGGGGCGGCGAAGTCTCTCGCAAAGGCGCGAAGGCGCAAAGGGGATGCGCCGTCAACCTTGTTATCCTCCGCCAGAACAGGGGGGGGTTGCGTGGGGGCTCTCGCTGCCGAAGGAATCGGACTTCAACAACGCTTCCCCTTGCGCCTTCGCGTCTTTGCGAGAGGCTCCTCCAACGGGTTTCCGGTTGCGGTAGGAGATCCTGACGCTTCGAATCAGTGCCTTCGAGCGGTGTCCTGCTCGTGCCGATACCACCGTTTCCAGATCTCGATTTGCTCGGCCCTGCTTGCCGACGAAGGGCTCACCGTCTCGGCGAGGTCGTGGCCGACGACTTTGGGCAACGCGTCCAAGGCGGCCGTGCGGATGCCGTGTTGGTCGTCCAAGAGACGGACCAGCGACGGGGTGAAGCTGGGATCGGCGATCTCGCCCATGGCCACGGCCACCTCGCGGCGGACCGCGTCGTTGCCGGAGTAGGAGAGGCGTTCCAGGGCGGCCGGACCCGAGGGGTCGCCCAGCCGACACAGCGCCGTTGCCGCTTCGAGGCGGACCAGATCGTCGGTTGTCAGCAGGAGCCGCTTGATCGGCTCCGTGTCGTCGATTCGGCCCGGGGCAGCCAGCGCCCGGACTGCCGCGCGCACCACCAAGGGGTTCTCGTCCTGCAAGGTCTGCAAGAGGACCGTCGTGTGGTCCCGATCGAATCCCCAGTGAGCGGCCAAGTGCTCGCAAGCGCGGCGGCGGACCTCGGGCGATGGGTGGCGGATCGCCGCGCAGGCCAACCGGCTCGTCGGCTCGCCGGACTCCTCGGCGATGGCGTCCAGCACGCTTTGCCAGACCAACTGGTCCGTTTCGGCGAGGGCCAGGGAGGCGAGTCGGGCTGCGGCCAGGCGTCCCATGGGATGGTGCTGAGCCAACTTGGCCAACTCCTGGGCCGCCCGGCGACGAACGGCCACGTCCTCCGAGGCAAGCCCGTCCAACACGCGGAAGATCGGGGCACACTCCGGCAATACGTCGCGGTAGAGGGCCTCGGGGAGTCCCACGCCGCGATCCACGGCCAGTTGTTCGAGCGCCGCGACCAGCTCGGGCCCAAGCGTTCTGAGCAGAGCGATCGATTGTCGACGGGCCGGCTCGGGGACGCCCGGGTCGGATAGCGCCCTGACGAGCCCTTCCACGTAGGCGATCGTCTGAGGCGAGACCGACGGCATGGATGGCTCGACCGCCACGGCGGCCAGCACCTCCGGGCCCGCCCGCGCGAGCACTTCGGCGCGTCGCTCGGCAGGGCCGTCGACGGGGAACTCGGCCGCCGGGGGCCAGAATGCGGCCAACTGCTCGGCCGCTTTCTTCCGCGTCGCGTAGCCCGCCTTGTCCAGCGCGGCCAGCAGGATCGGCCCGGCCTGCTCCCGGGGCCACCCGGCTACCGAAGCGATCGTCTCGCGTCGCACCGCGGAGCTGGGATCCTCGATCAGTTGGCCAGCCATCGCGGCCGCGGCAGGTTGCGGGTGGTGGGCCAACGCCCGGGCCACTTCCAGACGGACGCGCCACGACTTGTCCCCGGCGGCCTCCAGGACGGCCTGCCGGGCCCCCGAGGCAGCTAGCGCCGCAACGGCGCCGGCGCGGATCAGCTCGCCGGGGTCGTCGAGCAACGGCTCCAGTGCCTGCCGGGCCTCGCTGCCGCCCAGTGTTCCCAGCGCGGCCACCGCCGCGATGCGAACTTGGAGGTCGCAATCGTCCAGCGCGACGATGAGATGCTGCTGGGCTTCGGCGTGGTGCCGGCGGGCGAGGCAGGCCAGGGCCACGGCACGCACCCGGGGATCGGGATCGGCCCGCAAGTCAACCGCCTCGACGGGCAGCGTGCCGTGTCGGCCGGCGCTCCACGCCCGCAAGGCCTCCCGACGAACCCCGGCGGCCGGGCTGCGGAGTGCTTCGAGGAACCGGGGGTCGTCGGCCGGATCGACGTGTTGGGCCAAGCCGCGGATCAGCTCTGCGTGTAGCTCGGGGATGGGGTGCGTCGAGTCATCTTGCCCCGAGTCGCCACGTCGGCCGTATTGATCGATAAGCCCTTGCAGCGATTCCACCGGCGACGGCTCCGCGATTCTGCCCAAGGCTTCTGCGGCTGCCAGGCGGATGGGGAGCTTCAGCTTGGAGGTGCGGACCCCTTCGGCGAGCTGCCGGTTGCCCGACGCATCGCCGAGCCGAGCCAGCCCGATGGCCGCGTTGGTGGCCACGATCGCGTCTCGGTCGCCGAGCGCAGCGCGCAAGTCGGGACGCCGCGCTTCAGGCCCGGCAACGAGATCGTCCAGGTCCGGATACCGCCAGCGCAAGGCGGGCGTGCTACCGAGCTGCTCGGGCGGCGCCGGGGCGTGAATCGGATCGTCCGCTTGCCGTCGCGGGGCGTGGATCCAGCCGTCGCGCGCAAGGATCTCGCGGTGGTCGTCCGTTGAGCGGTGCCCGCGCTGCGAATCGGGATCGCCGGACGAGGCAGTCGCAGATCCGTCGGAAGCGGGGGTTTCCGCTTCGGGAGCGTGTCTTGGCAGCGCGAACCGCGATGGCCGCCAAGTGGGCAACCCGCCGCAGCCCGCCGACGACAGGACGACGACGAGCGAGGCGATGATCGCCACACGAGGGACGGCTCGCGTGGACCGGATCGACGCGTTGGGCAAATCCATTTGCCGGCTCACGATTCGGATCGGAGAGGAGCAGGTTTTCGATTGGAAGCGTCGGTCGAACGTCCTTGTTTTGCCGGACTGCTATGGGTTCCCCGCCGGCTGACCGGCGTCGGCGGGCTTAGCGGCGGGCTCGGCGGGCTTAGGCGCGGGCTCGGCGGGCTTAGCAGCGGGCTCGGCGGGCTCGGCGGCGGGCTCGGCGGGTTCCTCGGCATCCGGGGCCCGACCCTTGTTCAGCGCCTGGGTGAGCAAGTCAAGCTGTTCCTCGACCTTGGAGCGGAAGGTCTCTCGGTCCAGGGGCTCATTTTCGTCCTTCGGTTTGTCGCAGGCATTGAACAAGCCGACCACTTCGGTCAACACGCCCTGGACGAGCTCGTTGTCGCTCTCCGGCGGAGCCGCGGCCAGGCTGCCGACACCCGCCGTAGGTAGCCCCTCCCCTGCGTTCCATGCCCTCCCGTAATCGCCGGTCAATCCAACCATAACCGCGTCAAGAAGGGCCTTCAGACGTCGGCGGTTCCCGAGGGTTTCGTCTTCTTTTTCCTCTTCCTCTTTCGGCCGACCGAAGCCCCCGGGCATCGCCGAGCCGCCGTACATGTCTTCCGGCGGTCCCGTGTCCATCTCGCCGGGAGGCGGTCCCCCTCCTCCGTACATATCGTATCCCATGCCCATGGGGTCCATCATTCCACCCCTGGGGCGTCTCTGCTTGCGTTTCTCCTGTTCGGCCTCTTCTTCCATTCGGGCAAGCTCGGCGAGAGAGGCGTCGGAGGCCAGTTGGCCCAGTTCCGAGTTGAGTCGCCACGCGTCCAAGCCGTGGTCGGCCGGATAGGTCAGACGGCCGAGCGCCCGGGCAGCGGCACAGCGGACCAGGAGGTCGTCGTCGCGGTCCGCGAGGATCGCCTCCAGGGCCTTGACCACGGCGTTCTGCTGGCCCACTCCTTTGAGCGCCGCGAGCGTGTCGATGGCCCGGGCCCGCATCCAAGCATGGCCTTTGGGGGCTCGACCGGCCGCCGTCTTGGTCTGGGCCAGCGTGAGCAGCGCGGGGGTCAACTGGTTGTTGACGAATTGCGGGTCGGCGATGCGCAGCACGGCGTGCCGATAGAGCCCCAGAATCGCGGCGAATCGCACCGCGTCGGTCTGGTTGGCGTCGGTGAGGGCTCCCAAGAGCACCGGCAGGGCGTCGGGCAACGGCACCGGATTGTCCGTAACCCTGGGCGCCTCCTCCGCGTTCAGCTCGCCGATCGCCATCATGGCGTTGAAACGCGCGGCCGGATGGCGGGTCGGTTCGCCGGCCATCGTGCCGAGGAAGTCGAGTGTCAACGCAACGAGGTCATCGTGGGCAGGACTGATCTTCGCCGTTCTCAACGCATTGATCAAATCCTTGCGTCGGGCCGGCAACTGGTTCAACTGGTCGGGGGCCGTCCACCGGGCGAACTCGTACTTTCTGTAATAGTCCTCGAACGTTTGTCGCTGGTCGTCCGGGACGTTGCCGGCGCGAAGCATCCTCTGAATATCCATCCGCTTGGTCCGGAAGTCCTCGGTCACCAGAATCGGCTCGTAGTTGCCCTGCACGGCCGCCGGCTGCTTCGGTTGCGCGGGTTGGGCGGCCTGAGCCGGCGCGGGCTGCGCGGGCTGTTTCTCGGGCGGAGCCGGGGGACTGGCGGGTGTCTTGGGCTGGGCCGCTGTTTTGGGCTGGGCCGCCGTTTTGGGCTGGGCCGCGGGTTGGGCCTGGGCCAAGCCGCCGAGAGCGACCGCCACGGCGAGTATCAGGATGAGGATCGCGGTAGATCGGGGAATCATGAGATCGAAGGGACGGTATGTTAGAGTGCGCATGGGACTGCCTCTGTTCCGTCGCCGAATGGCAAGTGGGGAAACCTACACCGTTTATGCTAACAGGACCCCCGGGCACGTGTCAAGCTATGTCAAGCGGCCTGATCGCTCCCGAGTCCCTTTGACAGCACCCCCCCGCTCCACGTAGAGTTAGACTGGACGGTTTCGTGCACCAAGTACCCGGACAATGTCCTCTTCTGTGGACTTGCCGGAGACGGGCAGGACAGGAAAAGACCGGCGGAGATGACCCTCTTATACGCGGGACGTCGTTTTCGGCAGCATGAAACCGGCTCCAACCCGGAGCGGGCCGAGCGGATCCGTTACATCCGAAAGCGGTTGCGGCAGTCCGGGTTGCAGCAACGCTGCCGGCGGCCCGAATGGCAGCCTGTGACTCGGCGCCGGCTCGCCCGAGTCCATTCGCCCGTCTACATCGACGAGGTATGGGCGATGGCTAAGTCGGGCGGGGGGGACCTCGACCAGGATACGGTGGTCAGCCCCGCCTCGTACGACGTGGCCCTCCTGGCGGTCGGGGCGGTCTGCGACGCGACCGAGAGGCTCGTCCGCGGGGAAGACACGCAGGCCCTCTGCATCGTCCGCCCACCCGGACATCATGCCCTGGCCGGGGGGGCGATGGGCTTCTGCCTGTTCAACAACGTGGCCGTGGCCGCCCGACTGGCCTTGGACGAGCTGGGCGTGGACCGCGTGCTGATCGTGGATTGGGATATCCACCACGGCAATGGGACCCAGGGCACCTTCTGGGAGGAACCCAGGGTCGGCTTCTTTTCCATCCATCGCTGGCCGTTTTTTCCGGGCACGGGCCGAGAGGACGAAACCGGCGGCGGCCGAGGGCTGGGGAGCACCCTGAATCTGCCGGTCGCATTCGGGATCCCCCGAAAGGACTACCTCGACCTGTTCGGCAACCGGCTGTCCGAGTTTGCCGCCGGGATCAAGCCCCAGTTGATTTTCGTCAGCGCCGGCTTCGACACCCATCGAGAAGACCCGGTGGGCGACCTCGGGTTGGAGACCGAGGATTTCGGGGCACTGACCCGTGCGGTGCTCGACGTTGCCCAAACCTACGCCGGGGGCAGGGTGATCAGCGTGCTGGAAGGGGGCTACCATCCCCAGAGAATGGCCGACTGCGTGGAAATCCACTTGGCTGAGATGATCCTCCGCTCCGGGCAGTAGCACGTTTTGCCGTTCCGGATGGCTCGTTGGAGTGCTGCTTTCGGACCGCGCCCCGAGACGCCGAAGCCCGGACTCCGACCCACCAGACGAAGTCGGGCATGGTACTGCCGGGCATGGCAGAATGGCCCTCGCGGGGCACGCACGAGGGTGCTCCGCTCGAAACTCAGGGACGCACCGCATGGACCAGATCTTCGAGATGAGCTTGTCGGGCCCCGACGACGAGCACTGGAAAGCCTTGCACGACCTCTGCGGCGACTCCTTCGAGAGCATTTCGGAGATTGCGGTCCTAAAGTCCCCTGTGGGGGGGGCGCCCGACGGCTCGCCGTCCGGATTTCTCGCGCGCCGGCGGCCTGGACCGATCGGACCCGACGTGTATTCGGACTGGCGACTGGTTTTCGACCAGCAGGTGACGCGGTGGGTCAGCGCGATTGCCTTTCGGCGGGAAAGCCCGACACGGCTGGCGAGGCTCTCGCCGGCACTGGGCGACCTTTCGCGGCGCATGGACGACCTTCAACCGGATTGGGCCGACGTCCCGTTCATGCGGACCGTCCGCATGTTGCTGTTGCTCGAAGCGCTGTTGGTGCCGGAGATCACCTTCCACGCGGCCCACGGCGCCATGGAAGTCGTCGCGCGGGGAACGGACTGGCGACGGTGGCGGCGCGATCTGCACGCGGAAGCCAATGCGCTTCGGGACGGCTGCGACGATCTCGGCGAGATGATCCGCAACCTCACCGGCGCCAACGTGCGTATCGGCGAAACGGACTGGTACGTCTCCGTTCCCCTGCTCTTGCTGGTCGCCGTGGTCTATTCGCAGTATGAGTACTACGCGTCGCCCCTTTGGCAGGCGCACAGCGCGTTGCGGGCCCGGGACGAGCTCCGCCGCAAATGGGGGGCCGCCCTGGAGCGGACTGCCGGCCTGGAGCACGGTTGCCACCTGGTCTCGCTGCTGGTTCGATATCAGTCGGCGGTGGGAAAGCACGTGCGACAGAGCGGCGACGCCGGGTTCCTCGCCGCAGCGAGTGCGTTTGCGGAGACGACGGGCGGGGCCTTTCCGCCTTCGGTCGTCCTCGACGCCCTGAGGCTTCTGAGCATCCTCGAGGAAGCGCGGCTTCGGCGTCTCCCCGGCACGGGCCCGGACACGCGGATCGGTCCTTGTCCCCTGAACGCGGGCACGATCCAGCCCTGGGAGTCGGCCGAGCCGGCGGCCCGGGATTGGTACCTGCTCGAGCGACGGGATCTCACCGAGCGCGAATGGCAGGCGCTGGGGGCGTCGGCCGAGTCGGTGGAGCCCTTCCCAGGCCAGCCGTTCACCGGCCGCGTGTTCCGCAGCCAGAGGACGCTCCGGGAGACCCTCCAGCGACGTCTGGCTCCGAGCGATCCGTCGCCCGAGGCCGGCCGTGAGCTGGTCGACCGTCTGGTGCGCAAGGCCCGCCAGACGGCAGCCGACAGCATCGCACGGATCGCGGCGGCATGCCGCACAAAAGCGGATACCCCACCGGACCAGGCAACCCGCACCTGGACCTACGCGAGCCGGCTGGACGTCTCCGACGACGACGTGCGAACGTTTCAGCGATTCGTCGAGCGGCACTGCGCCGCCCTGCTGGGTGCCGAGGATGCAGGCTCCGCTTCCGACGTGGCCGTCTTCTCGTTCGGACTGAGTCAGGCGCGGGACCTGAAGGGGCCTTTGGAACGATGCGTCGCCGAGGTCGCCCGGGCGGTCCGGGACGCCGCTCCGGGCCGAGCGGACGACGCGGGGGCGGAGGCTTTTGGCAGGTACTTCCGCCTCGCTCGCACCGCGATCCCGTGCAGTTGCGGTTCGCCGGAACAAGCCGTCGGAGTGGAGCACGTGGTCGAGGTTCGGTTGAGGGATGAGCCTGCGGCGTGGGGGCTTCTGCTTCCGGGCGATGACGAGCCCTGCCCTGCGACCGCCGACGTGGGCCGCTCCGACATGGGGTCGGCTGCCGACTTGCTGAGCCGACTGTTCGACAGGGCCACCGCCCGTCTCGGCTCGACGCAACGGGCGCTCCGCGGCGAGCGGTACGTCCCCTTTCCGCTCTTCGAGCGGATGCTGGACGTGGTGGCGCGGCTCCGCCCGGCCGAATCGCTCTCCATCGCCGTAGCATTCGACGGCCGGCGCCGGCTCGTCCGACTGCCGGCCGGCCTCGACGAAGCTCGCCACCGGCACCTGGTCCGCTACATCGCCGACTACGTGCACGGCGTGGTGTTGAACCGGGCAATGACCGAGGGTTTTCGCTGCTGCGACGTTTCCTTCGACGGGTTGGAGGATCCGGGGGAAAGCGAGGCTCGCGCGAGCGGGCGGATGACGGCGCCCAAGTGGAAGAAGACGATCCGAGAGGCCTACGACCGGAACTGCTACGAGGTCCTCGTCGACAAGTACTTGAGGGACTACAACACGGAGCGAAGGTCGGTCGCGATTCTCGACGCCTCCCGGCCCATCACCTTGCAAAAGCCCTCCCCCGAAGAGGTGGCCGCGGACCTGGAACGGTGGATCAGGGCGAGGGCAAACCGAAGCGCCCACGCGACCGCGTCCAAGCCAAGTCACCCTCCCGAAGAAGACGCCGCCCAGACCCAGCTCCTCTTGGGGCTCGACGTGGGCGCCACGCTCACGAAGATCCAGTTCTATTCGGTGCAGGCCGGGCGCTTGGGGCCCGTCGGCGGTGCCTATCAGATCGGCACGCCGCGTCTTTCCCAAGGAGCCAACCCCGGGCCGGACGACCCGGCAGCCCGCTTTGCCGCCGAGCTCGTCCGCAGCGTGGACGAGATCAGCCGGTCCGACGACGTGCTCAAGCGGCGGCTGTCGCGCCACGGGGCGGCCGTGCTTTGCGTCGGGGTGACGTGGCCGGGGCCCGTACGCGACAACCACGTCGCCGGCACCAGCAGGATCCTGGCCAGCTTCCCGCCGCTGGCGCGCAACATCGTCGACAACCCGATCGAAGCGATCCTCGACTTGGACGTCGCCGGGGCAATCCGGCGCGAGTTCCACCGGTCCCACTACCTTTCCAAGGGCAGGGAGCCGTTGGTCGCCATGCTCAACGACGGCGACGCGGCCGGCTACGGCACCCTGGTGATCGACGGCAAGCTGCCCGGACGCCGGCTGGCCGTCGTCAAGATCGGCACCGGCACGGCCACGACCGTCCTCGACGACGGGCAACTCCTTCCGGGACCGTGCGAAGGGGGCAAGGTGATGCTCGATCTGGGCGCCACGCCGGCCAGGGATCGTCCGGGCGGAAGTGAATACCCGAACGGCGTGGCCAACGCCTACCTGTCGAAGCGGCTCCTGCCTGCGGTGGCCGGGAAGCGGGTCGACGAGGAGAAGCTCGACTTCTGCATCGACCGGTTGGGGAGCCGCGAGATCGGCCTGTTCCTGCTCTCCGACCCCCGCCCGCTTCGCGACCAGTGCGGCTTGCGCGACCTCGCCGACGAGAGCTCGATCAGCGTGGAGGTCCTTCGCCGGGTCCTCCAGAGGAAGGAGAACGCGGAAATCGAGCTCCAGCACCGGGTGGAACGGTTTCTCAACCTCATTGGCGCCGCGGCGATTGCCCGGCTCGAGCAGTTGGTCGAGGAGCGGGGGCTCATCCGGCTGGCCGAACGGCTCCGCCTGCCGACCGAGCAGGTCCGCCGCTATTTCGACACGATCGCCGACGAGTCGTCCCACGCGACCGGTGACGCGTCGGCCGATCCGCAGACGATCGAGGTGCAGAAGCGCATGGCCTCGTTTCGCCGGAAGGTCGCCGAGCCGAGCGTCCGGGCGCTGGGCGAGTATCTGGGTGATTTCCTGGTGCTGATGGCCACGCAGTACGGAGTGGATGCCTTCGTCGTCGCCGGCGGCGTGCTTCGCGACGGGACCGGCGAGCTGGTGCGCGAAGCGGCGCTCGGCCGCGCCGCCCTCTACGGGTTCCGATTGCGCGTGAGCGGCTCGCTGATGGAGGTCGTCGAGCGGCCTCCGTGGATGGCCGGCGCGCGGCCAACCGATTGCCGCGAGGCGGCGGGGCATTGCGGCCCGAGGCATCCGAACGAGCGCGACCCCGGCTACGGCACGGCGGGGGCCGCCGCATTCGCGGCCGGCGAGTTCCTCCTCCGCCGGAAACAGAGGGGGCTGGAGGAGCTCCGCAGCAAGCTGCTTCGTCTCCCGACCAACCAATGCGCGACGCTCGCCGACGGGAGGATTCGCTTCGACGACGGGGCGGCCGACGACGTCGTGCTGGCCCACCACGCCCTGAACGCGAAGGAGGCCAAGCAGTTCCTTGCCCGGGAGCGGATCGTCGTCGAGACGGAAAGCCCGCCCGGCACTACGCGCTACGTCCGCATCCTCGCCGAAAGGAGCCAAGCGTTTGAGACTCAGCATTGAACTGGCCGGCGCTTCCAAGAACGCCCGCGCGGCGGAGCTTCGCCTCGACGCCGACGAGCTGGCCGCCGTGCACCTGCATTTGGCGTTTCCCGAGAAGCGGAACCGCACGGGGCTCTACATGCGGCGCCATGCCCATCGGCCGGACGAGCCCGTCGGTCCGAATGAGCCGCTACGGTCGCCCGAGGAGCCGCCCAAGCTGACGATTCCGGAGCACGTGGAGCAGTTGGACCGCCAGAAGCGGATCGAGCTGGGAGCGCCCTTTCGCCCTGGCATCGGGCTCCCGGCCAAGGATCCCTGGGAGCCGGCGATGCTCGTCGTGCCGATCAGCGACCTGGTGGCCAACCTGCTTCGGCCCTGTTTTCATCGCGACGGCTGGCCCGGCCCGCGACTCTTCTTCCTCGACGAAGAGCCGATCCATGCCCGGACCTACTTCTGCCTCTGCTGCTTCGCGGATAGCGACAAGCACCGCCCGTCGCGGCTCGCGTTTCGCCACGTGCGATTCGACTGCGAGCTGGACCGGGCGTTGGACGCCGCGGGCGCCGACTTGCTCGACGAGGGCCTCGTCTGGGCGGCCGCCGTGGTACCGCTGGTCGTCGACGGCCGGGCGCTGCCGATTGTCGAGATCGCCCGGGCCGACTACGATCTCCGGCAAATTGTGGGGCGTCACAACGAGACTCCGATCCGCCACGCCTACGAAGGCTGGTTCGACGAGTGGGACGACCGGGTCGAGAAGCTGGTCGCCGCGCACCAGCGAATCGGTCGCCCGTTCGAGACCTTCTATCACAGCGTTCTGGGGATCGACGCCGACGGCAACGTCCTCATCCGGCAAAAGGAAGCGGCCCTGCCCGACTTGGCGAGCTCGCTCCAGTCCGAGGGGATCGTCGCGGCCGGCCTGCTCGACTCGGGCGGAAGCGCGGCCATTTACGACGTCTGGTCGGCCAGCTACCTCAATCACGGGTGGTACTACCGCGAGGCGCGCGGGGCGATCCTGGTGTTCGAGCTTACGTGGACGCGTCGTCTGCCCGACCACACGCCCGACTCCTGGGTGTGCCGTCGAGCCCGCGTAGCAAAGTCGGCCGCCAGCCGGCTCGACGCGCGGCGGAAGTGAGGTTGGGAGTGGGGAGTGGGGAGTTGAGAGTGGGGAGTGGGGAGTCGACAGTGCCGGAGGGACGGAAGTCAGTGGCCAGGGCGTAAGCACCTGAAACGTTGCCCACCTGTCCGCCTCGTGGCCAGAACGGGGCTGTGCGAAGCGGGGGCCCGCGGGTTTCGGAGGCTGTCGGTTCCCGCAGTCCTACGCGTCCGTGGGAACGGGGGACCCGGGGGACCATTCGGCCGTCGTGCCACCCGTCTCGGCCGACGGGCCTTCCTGGGGCGGCCCCTGGCAATTCACCTGGTTGCGGCCCAGACGCTTCGATTTGTAGAGGGCTTCGTCGGCGCGGGCGAAGACGGTTTCCAGGGTGTCGCGTTCCCGGGGCGCGGCCACGCCGATACTGACCGAGATGGAGACGTCTTCGTCCCGCAGGGCGATCCGCGAGGTCTCATCCGCCGTGCGAGCGCGGATCGTCTCGGCCAGTTCCGCGCCCACCTCCAACTGGGTGTGCGGCAGGAGGATGGCAAACTCGTCGCCGCCAAACCTGGCCACGAAATCTCCCTCCCGGACCCACTCGCGAAGCCATCCTCCCAGCTTCTCGAGCACGTGGTCGCCGGCCTGGTGACCGTGGCAATCGTTGATCCGCTTGAATTGATCCATGTCGATCAGGATCAGCACGTAGAGTTGACCTCGTCGCTCCCAGTCGCCGTGCAACACGAGGAACTTCTCGTCGAAGGCCTTCCGGTTGGAGACCCGGGTGAGCGGATCCGTTCGTGCTTCGCATCGGGCGTGGTCGATCTGCTGGGCCTGCTCTTCCATGCGATAGCGGGAGTAGGTGAGATCCTTTTGGAGCCGCTGGTTCGAGGCCGTGAGGCCCGCGATCTGCCCGAGCAGGGCTTGCTTGACGCTCTCCATCTCGCCGGCCACCCGGATGCTGCCCACGTGGTTGGCGGTCTCCTGGATCTCGGAGTTGTGACTCTCCACGTCGCTGGAGATCCTCTCGGCGGCCTCCAGCAACTCGACCAGGACTTTGAGCGTGGTCTGCCGCTCCAACTCCACGAGCTTGGCGTCGTGCACGTTGCCTGGGCGGCCGCGGCCTACGAAGAAACCCACCGCGACGCCCACGCAGACGCTGCTGAAGACCCAAGGTGCAATGTAGGCAAGCGTTTCCATGTCCCGTTGTGCCGATCTCGGTGCGTGGGCCGGATGCCGCGGCGCAACTGCAACCCGTTACGTGGAAATGGGTTACATTGGTCCGTCAGCCTGCGGGCGCCCTCCCACCCGGACTCTCGGCCAGTTGCGTTTCGTGCGTCGGCCCAAGGCCGACTGCCGCCAACGGAGGGGCCACGTCGCACGTCGAGGAACGACTTCCATTCCGGTACGCCCTTGGCCCGCCCCCACAGCAAAACTCTACTTCACAAACGGTTTCGATTGCCGGGGCATTTCAGAGCGAGCCGGGCGGTGGTAGCGGTTATCTGGGGCGGTGGGCGGCAGGACCCCCGTAGTATCTGCATTGCCAGTTGAAACGGTTAGGTTGACTTGACAAAATGTAGAAGTGAGGGTGTTCTTTGATCTGAGCTCCGCACCAGATCCACGCGGTACTGGCTGAAGGAGGCGGTTGAAGAAGACCAACCGGATTGGGACCGACTGGCCCCAGCAGGCGTCGCCTCGCCAGAGAGGGGCACCCGGCCGCCTCGACGCACTGTCCAGCTTATCTTGGCTCCTAGGGCGGAGAGCTCGACTTGAAGACGTGCGGTCCTTTTGCAGCGGGACGGCGCCGGGTGAGCGGTCCCGTCATTTGACCTGAAGCAACCCTTGTGACCGGAGGAAACCATCGAATGACGCGATTCATCCTCGCGATCGCCTGCTGCCTGACGACGTTTGCGCTGGTGGCCGACGGCTGGGCAGCCGACGAGTCCGGCGCGAAGCCCGACCAGGCTGCCGAGAAGTCGGAGAAGGAGACCAAGAAGTCCGACCAGCCTGCCGAGAAGGCCAAAGAGGCTGCCGAGAAGCCCAAGGAGGCCGCGGAGAAGCCCGAGAAGCCTGCGGAGAAGCCCAAAGAGGCTGCCGAGCCGTCCAAGCCGGCGGAGAAGCCGAAACCGCCCGCCGCAAAGCCTCAGCCGAAGGCCGGTCCCGAGGGGCCTGCTCCCGAGAAACCGGCAACGATCACGGTCAAGCCGGAGTTGTTCAAGATCGAGGTCAGCTTGAAGGGGAACTTCGAGCCGCAGTCGATGCGTGAGATCGTCCTCCGGCCCGAAGCGTGGTCGGCGTTCAAGGTCGTCAAGGCGGTCGAGCACGGAGCGGAGGTCAAGCGGGACGACTCGCTGGTCGAGTTCGAGATGGACGACGTCGACGACGCGATCGCCGAGCAGCAGAGGAAGTGCGAGCTGGCGGAGCTGGCCGTCAAGCAGGCCGAAAAGAGCCTCCAGATCTTGGAGGAGACGACCCCCCTGGACCTGGCGTCCGCCGATCGTACCAAGCGTCACTCCGACGAGGATCTCGCCTATTTCCTCAAGGTCGAGCGCCCGATGAGCGAGAAGAGCGCGAACTACAACGTGGAGACGTCGGAGAACTACCTGGAGTATCAGCTCGAGGAGCTGCGCCAGCTCGAAAAGATGTACAAGGCCGACGACCTCACCGAGGAGACCGAGGAGATCATCCTCAAGCGGCAGCGGGACGCGGTCAAGCGGGCCGAGTTCTACTTGGAGCTGGACAAGATCCGCCGCGACGACACGCTGAAGACCCGCCTGCCCCGTCTCGAAGAAAGCATGAAGCAGTCCAACCGCAGAATGGAGCTCTCCCTGGACGAGGCCAAGGCCACCTTGCCGCTGGTGCTGGGCCGCGCCCAACTGGACTTGGACAAGCTCAAGGTCCAGCTTGCCAAGGAGAAGGAGAAGCTGGAGGATATCGAGGGCGATCGGGCCGCGATGGAGGTCAAGGCGCCGATGGACGGCGTGGTCTACTACGGCCGGTTCAACCGCGGCGAATGGAGCGGCGCCAGCTCGGGCGCGGACAAGCTCCAGAAGGGCGGCAGCGTCACGGCCAACGACGTGTTCATGACCATCGTCAAGCCTCGGCCCCTGGTGATCCGCGTCAAGGTGCCGGAAAAGGACGTCCACCAGTTCCGGCTTGGCCTGAAGGGCACGGTCCAGCCGACCGGCTGCCCCGACATGCGCTTGGCCGCCACCGTGACCGACGTCGACGCGATCCCCTTCACGGCGGGCAGCTTCGAGGCCCTGCTCCGGGTGAGCATCGGCGAGGAGGCCCGGGAGCTCGTGCCCGGGATGTCCGGCACGGTGAAGTTCATCCCCTACCTGAAGAAGCGGACGCTGACCGTTCCGGTCTCCGCGGTTCATACCGACGAGCTGGACGACCAGAAGCACTACGTCTGCCTGCTCACCGAAGACGGGAAGCAGCAGAAGCAGGCCGTCACCGTCGGCAAAAAGACCGAGGAGAAGGTCGAAATCCTCGACGGGCTGGTCGCGGGGGACGAGGTGCTCAAGGAGTTTCCGAAAGACAAACGCTGAGTCGAGTCGGACGACATTAGATCACGTAGACCTCGCAGCGTGGCTGCTTGCACCCACGCGTCGTCGGCAGCCTCGGCAATGGCCGGCCCAAGCCGCGTGCAAGCACGCACTGTACGCCTGATTTACCACTGGTTCCCAAGCTCCAGCTTGGGAACAAGGAAAGAATGGTTCACTGAAGCCGTTTTTCGGCCTTTCGCAAGTCGGCGTAACCGAGTCATCGGGGAACGAGAAGAGGAGGCACGGTCATGAAGTACGGTATCGCACTCGCAGTGCTGGCCGCAGCCTGCCTGGCAGTGTCGCCGGGCCGGGGACAGTCGAGCGACGAGCCGTCGCAGGACCTGCGCCAGTTGATCCAGTCGCTTCAGCAGGCGCTGGGCGACGCCCAGCAAGCCCGAAAGGCCGACGATCGCGTCACGGAGCTCGGCGGCAGGCCGCGGCCCGCACCGGGAATGGAACCCGCGATGGTCGTCCGCATCTACGACCTGAGCGACCTGTTCGCCATGGCGCCGTCGTATCCGGCCACCATCTCGGGCGACCTGGGCCAGCCGGAACGCCCCATGTTTTCCTCCTTTACCGGGGGCACGTTGACCGGTGGCGGCATGGGCGGATTCGGCGGCGGCATGGGGGGCATGGGCGGCGGGGGCGGGCTATTCAACGTCGGCGAGCGGGCCGCGGAGCTGCCCGATAAGTCCCGCCACGTGCTGCATCAGCTCAATGCGGGCACGGCGCCCAGCGTGCGAACCTCGATCGACGAGCTGATCGAGGCCATCACCAGCACGATCGAGCCGGAAAGCTGGGACGACGTCGGCGGCTCCGGATCGATCGCGCCGCTGGGAAACGCCCTGCTGATCTCCAACGAGGAGCACGTCCACGAGCAGATCGGCACGCTCCTGGATTCCTTCCGCGAACGCTGGGGCACCTTGCGGACGATCTCCACCCGCGCCTACTGGGTCTGGTTGACCGACGCCGATCTTGATGCTCTTTTGGCCGCCGACGGCCAACGCAGACCGAATCCGGAGGAGGACGTCCGAGCGTTCGGTCTGGTCAATGAAGCGGCCTGGCAGCAACACATGCAGCAACTGGGCGATCGGGACGCGGAGCGCCCGCGGGGCTATCGCGCCGTCCTGACCTGTTACAACGGGCAGACGGTCCACACGCTGTCCGGCGTGCAGAGCCTGCTCGTCACGGGGATCGGGCCGGAGTTGGTCGAGGGGGAGCAGTTGGTGGCCGTCAAGGGCGACGAGGGAGTGCCGCAAGCCCGGGTGGCTTATCGCCCCGAGCTGTCGGTCGTGCAGGAAGGGGCCGCGCTGCAAATCACCCCAATTGCCACCGTCAGCGGCCGGTTCGTGGTCGTCGACGTGCACAGCCGGATCGTCGATCTCGGCGAGTGCGGCGCCGAGCGTGGTGAGTCGGTCAAGGCAAATGCGAAAGCGGCGGACGTGTCCCCGCGGGAGCTGGTGGAGGTCATCGATCGGCCGAAGCTGGCGATCCATCGGCTCTCCACGACGCTGCGCGTTCCCGTGGACCGGCTGATGCTGATCGGCGGCATGACGCAAGCCCACGGCGTCGGCGAGGGGGACGCCGAGCTGTACCTGTTTCTCAGAGTGTCGGTGCAGGAGTTGCGGGACGACGTCACCCGGCGCACTCCCGCGGTTGAGCCGAAGCCCGAAGTGGAGGCCAAGCCCAAGCCCGTCGTCAAGCCCAAACCCGGGCCGGCGTCGGAGGCAAGCCCCGACGTGAAGGAAAAGCGCAAGGCGAAGCCGAGGTAAGGCCAACGTGCCGAGTGACGTAAGAGAAAGGCCGATGAGGAAGTGGCGGCTCGTCCTCTGGGCGGCGGTTGCGATCGTGTTGATCGCGGCGGCCCTGGGCTACCGGCACTATTGGCTCGCCAGGCCCCTTGGCCAAGGGCCGGCTGGCCCGCCCGTGCCTCGGGAGCCGTTTTCGCAAACTTGGACGACGAGGGAGGTCCTCTTGCTCGGGATCGGCGACAGCGTCACGGCCGGGTTCGGCGCCTCGCCGGGGCATTCGTATTTCGAGCGATTGGTAAAGAACCCGGAAGACGAATGCCCCCCGATGCAGGGCGTCAACCTCTCGGCCGTGCTGCCCAACCTTCGTGCGGAAAACCTGGCGATCTCGGGCAGCACGTCGATCGACCACCTGGAAGTCCTCCGCGAGCGGCTCGAAACGCAAGAGCCCCAGACGCTGGGCCTCGTGGTGATGACGACCGGCGGCAACGACCTCATCCACATGTACGGACGCATGCCGCCCCGCGAAGGGGCCATGTACGGAGCCACCTTCGAGCAGGCGCGGCCTTGGATCGACAACTTCGAGAAGCGGCTCCACCAGATGATCGACCTCCTGGAAGAGCGATTCCCCGGCGGCTGCCACGTGTTCCTTGCCGACGTCTACGATCCGACGGACGGGATCGGCGACGCACGGAACGCCGGCCTCCCCCGCTGGGACGACGGCGTAGTGATCCATCGGGCGTACAACGACGTGATCCATCGCTGTGCCCAGGAGCGGGCGTCGGTCCATCTGGTGCCCCTCTATCAGGAGTTCCTCGGGCACGGCATCCACTGCCGGCAGTTCTGGCGGGAGACCTATCGACCTCGAGACCCGCACTACTGGTACGCCGACAATCTCGAAGACCCGAACGATCGAGGATACGACGCCATCCGACGGCTGTTTCTCATCGAGATCGCCAAGCTGGCCGACCAGCTCCGCGAAGAAACGCAAACCGACACGACAACCCAAGGCGGATCGGAAACATGACCACGCACCCCACGGTATTGCGACGGACCCTCTCGCTGGCCGTGCTGGCAATGCTCTCCGCCCCGTCCTGGGCCATGGCGGCCAAGCCGACGGACGGCGGGGCCAAGCCGGCTGCGTGGCCGCTGGCAACCGTCGGCCCGCGTCCCAACCCGGTCCCCACGCCCAAGCCTGAGGCCATCGACGAGTCGATCCGGCGCGGCGTGGAGTTCCTCCTTGCCCGGCAGAACAACGACGGCTCCTGGGGCTCCGCCCGCAACACCAAGGGGCTGAACATCTACGCGCCGGTTCCCGGGGCCCATCAGGCGTTTCGCGCCGCTGTGACGTCGCTGGCGATCTCCTCGCTCGTCGAGACGCGATCGGACGATCCCAAGGTGGTCGAGGCCATCGACCGCGGCGAGGCGTGGCTGATCGAGCACCTGGGCGAAGTCCGCCGCGCGAACGCCGAGGCAATCTACAACAACTGGGCACACGCCTACTCGATCCAGGCCCTGGTCCGGATGTTCAACCGTCACCCGGACGATGAGAAGCTCCGCAAGAAGATCCGAGAGCTCCTGGAACAGCAACTCGACCTGCTCCAGCGGTACGAGTGCGTCGACGGCGGCTGGTGCTACTACGATTTCGAGGCCCATACGCAGAAGCCGAGCGGCTCGACGATCAGCTTCGTGACGGCCACGGTGCTGGTGGCCCTGGACGAGGCGAAGCAGGTGGGCGTCCAGATCCCCGAGAAGCTCATCCATCGGGCGATGGACTCGATCCGCCGGCAACGCAATCCCGACTTCAGCTACTGCTACGGCGAGTACCTCAAGTATTCGCCGAGGATGGGGATCAACCGGCCGGGCGGCAGCCTGGGCCGCTCCCAATCGTGCAGCCTGGCCATGCGCCTGTGGGGCGACAAGGAAGTGACCGACGAAGTCCTCACGACCTGGCTCGACCGCCTCTTCGCCCGAAACCTCTGGCTCGACATCGGCCGCAAACGCCCCATCCCCCACGAATCGTGGTTCCAGGTGGCCGGCTATTTCTTCTACTACGGCCACTACTACGCGGCGCTGTGCATCGAGCAACTGGAGCCCTCCGAGCGGCCCCGCCACCAGGACCAGTTGGCCCAGGTGCTCCTCGAGTTCCAGGAGAAGGACGGCTCCTGGTGGGACTACCCGTTCTACGACTACCACCAGCAGTACGGCACCGCGTTTGCGATCATGTCCCTGGTGCGGTGCCGGCACGCGCCGGCGGAGTAAGCCCGGCCGGCCGGTTCCGGGAGCAACACTCATCCTGCGGACGGCTTGGCCCGCGGCTTGCCGATTGGGGGCGGTAACCGGGGCGAGGGGACGGGGGAGTCGCGCCGGAAGTGCGTCGGCTCAGCCGCCCGCCGAGATGCGGCCCGTAAAGCGGCACCCGACCAGATAGCCCTCCTCGCCCTCCTCGGTCAGGGGCAGGACGCGCATGACTTGGCCGGTGAGCCGGCTCGCGCTCTCGCCCGAGCCGAGCTCTACCACGAGGGACTCGAACTCGGGCGGCCGATCGAGCACGAAAGCGAAGCCTCCGGCCGAGATGTCTCTGCATACTACGTCGCAGAAGTCGTCCGGCGTCGGGAGTTGACCGTCGAATATGGGCGCGATCCTTTGCCGGTAGTTGTAGACGCGGCGAGGACTGGTCCGACGCTCAGGGCCACTCTTGCCGACGAGCGGTTGGAAAGGACGGAGCGCGTCGATTTCCTCGGCCAAGAACTGGTCAATCTGCTCCCCGGCGGGGGCTCGAACGAACGCGTCCTCCGCTTCATCACCCGAATGCGGACTCGAGCGGAGCGCGTGCAACGCTTGGGTGGCTTCTTCGGCAGTCTCCTTGACGCGCTCCAGTTCCGCCTCGACCTCCGCCTCCCTCGTCCG
Organism: Thermoguttaceae bacterium; assembly: GCA_035528065.1. Taxonomy (GTDB): domain Bacteria; phylum Planctomycetota; class Planctomycetia; order Pirellulales; family Thermoguttaceae; genus DATKZH01. Next base: position 21,206 of record DATKZH010000475.1, read on the forward strand.
GTCGATCCCGCTGAGCACGAGGAAATGTGTGTCTGCGTTGGGATCGGATACCGTTTGCAGCGACCAGGCAACTCGTCGGCGCACCCCGTCGTGCGTGAGCAGGAAGCTGTCGAATGAACGGGGCTTGTGCTCGCCGAGGCAGCGTGCCAGAAGTCCGCGGACCAGATCGAGCTCTTCCGGGACGATGAACACGCTACAGAACGGCTTGCCGCGGACCGCGGCGTCGGAGAACCCCGTCACGCGGCGACAGGTCTGGTTCATCTGGAGAACGTTGCCTTCCGCGTCGAGCCGCAGCACCAGGGCTTCGGTCGAGTCCAAGACCGCGGCGACGTAAGTCCGCTGCTCCTCCAGCCGCTGTTCGGCCCTTGCGTGGGCGATGGAGGACGTGAGCAAGTGGGAGATGGTCTCGGCGAACTGGACGTCGTCGGGCGCAAACTCCCGCTTCGCCTTGCCGTAGACCCCCAAGACGCCGAAGGGCCGGCTCCCGAAGTGCAAAGGAATGCAGAGCGCCGCGACGACTCCCAGTTTTCGGAGAAACAGATCCGTGAACCTTCTCTCCGCCGCCAGATCGGACGCAACCACAGGGCTCGCCGTGTTGATGGCGTAGGCAACCATCGATCCCTCGGGTTCGAGGGAGTAGAGATGATTCACCCCGTCGACCACTCTCCCTTGCGGGTCGGTGGCGACGATCCTCATCGCCAGGCGGTTTCCCTCGCCGAGAAGCTCGCCCACGCCGCTGAGATCCGCTCCGAGAACCTCGGCCACCAGTGCCCCGGCGTCCTGCATCAGGACGGCAAGTGGCGGGGAGACCGCCGCGCGACGCCCGAAGGCCAACAGGGCGGCCTGCCGCCGCGCATAGGGGTCCCGTTGCCCGGCCCCTGGTTCCACGTCGCCAAGGGGCGCCTGGACCTCCGGGAAGCCGTCAACGGTTGGGCTATTCTCGGGTGTCATACCGGCATAACCGAATCCGCGCTGGGAGAAGACTCTAGTAAAGCATACGATGCTTCTCGTTTGGGTTGGGACGACTCGTCGCCACTCGCACGAGAAGCTCCGAGCAAGCGGGAATCGACGGGAGCGTCGGGAATGGTCCGATCGTACGGCATGCAGCGATTGTCGGGAGCCCCTCCGGACCGGTGGTGGCCAAAGCGGCCGCTGGACGCCCCCGGGAGCGAGCAAAGTTGGACAATATCCCGCCCCGTCCAGAAACGGCCTTGAGGCTCGGCGCTAACATGGTATGATCGAACACGTTAAGCAGAAAACCGGGCGTGCGAAACCGGCCCAAAAGGCCCGTCCAAGTGTCCAACAATGGCCCCGGCCACGAATTGCAAGTCGTTGCCTTGAAACGAGTTACGTCGACATCAATTGTTGGTCAGGAATTTCGAGTCCGGCCCAAAAATGCAAGTCCTTGTCACCACACACGTTGCGCCCTGCGCGCGTCCAAAAAAAGCGTTTCGCCCAGTACCTACCTTGCGCGCAGGTGGCCTGTGACCCGGTAGCACCTGCGCTGGAACCCCAGCGCATTCACCATGGGGCCCCAGCGCACTCACCCTCGGGCCCGCGCGCACGTGCGCTCACGGTATCTGAAGGGGGTAGCACCCCTCATCGGTGGCGACACCGAGGCCGCGGCCGAAGTGACCGTGTCCAAGAAAGCCCGCGCCCGAGACCGTCGGCCAAGCGACACGCCGTCACCCCGCGAACGTCGCGCGAGACGCGTTCGAGCCCTGTCGGCCAGCCCAACTGAACGCGCGGTGCGCCACCCCTTTGTACCCGTAAGGATGCTTCAGGGGCTTCTCAAATACCGGCACCGCTGCTACACTGCCCGATACGCCCGACGGCGACTCAGCACTGGCGAGACGCCCGTGCCACCGGAATTGCATTTTCCAGAGAACGGTGGTGGATATGCATGCGAACTCGCCGGGAGAGCCGAAGCGGTGGCGGTTTTCGCGTCGGGACGTTGTCGTCCTCGCGGCGGTTGTCTGCTTCCTGCTCGTCCTCGCGATACCCGCGGTTCGTTTGGCGCGCGACTCGGCCCGACGGGCCCAATGCGCCAACAACCTGTTGCAGATCGGCTTGGGCCTCCAGAACTACCTTGATGTATACAAGTGTTTTCCGCCCGCCTTCATTGCGGACGAAAAGGGCCGGCCGATGCACGGTTGGCGAGTGATGACCCTGCCCTTCTGGACGTGTGACCCATTCTATGACATGTACGATTCCCATGAGCCCTGGAACAGTCCGGGCAATCTCAAGCTGGCTGCCGAGCATGGGCAGTGTCAGTATTACTACCACTGTCCTGCGGATCCGTCGCTTGAAGGAATGACGGACTATCTTGCGGTGGTGGGCGCCGCGACCGCCTGGCCGGGCTCCGTCCCCAGCCACGTCCAGGATTTCTCCAAGGGAACGTCCCACTCGATCCAGCTCGTCGAGCAGACGAGATCAGGCGTCCATTGGATCGAACCTCGCGATCTCCCGTTCGACGGGCTCAACTTCACCATCCATAGCCCTTCGCGCATGGGCTTTTCCCGCCCTCGACCCGGCCTCGGCCAGGCGATCTCCAGTGAGCACCCTAACGGGGCACACGCGCTGTTCGCCGACGCGTCCGTCGAGTTCCTCGCCGCCGGCACCTCGCCGGAAGTATTGAAGGACATGCTCGTGATCGGTGGCGGCAAACCCAAGATCCCGCTCGGACCGAGGAAGCGACTTCGTCTTGTCTATGACTCGGAATCCACGGACAACCAGCCCAGGAAGTACCCGTACAAGCTGGAACCGTACACGCTGGACGAAACGCGCCAACCGAGCCGGTGAGCGCCGCGGGGAGGAGACGTAGGATGCGTCTCGGTCACACCCTCCACTGCTCGGCTTTGGGCGAGGCGGAGCCTCGCGTTAGGGCGTTCCCAGGCGGAGCCTGGGAACGAGACCCCACTCTGTCGGCGGGCTGCTAACTCCCGCTTGCCACCACCCGCAACGCAACGTCGTCGGAGAACTTGGGCGAGGCGAGCTTGCGCGGCCCGCCGCGGTGTTCAAGGGGCTCGGCTTTGTCAACCCGGCCCGTCTTCGTGTTGACCCACTCGGCGGTGTATTTGCCGGGGGGGAGGTCGAGCGTGAGGGTCGCTTCGATGTTGTCGCGACGCAGCTTGCGGAGGTCTTCCGGTTTTGGCTTGCGCGGCAGCGGCACGTGGAGGTAGACGGCGTAGGCCTTGCCGGGGGCGACCAGCGCGCGGGCCGATAGGTCGGCGGAGACGCCCCGGATCACCGAATCGTCGGGCTGCATGCGCACGAAGTCCAGCCCTTCGAGGAAGCCCTTGAGGATGCGGAGCTGGTCGCGCAGCTCGGGGCTTCCGCCGCCGGGGGACTTGTAATCGCGGAAGGTCCCATCCGGGTGCTTGGGCGTGAACGAGTAGTCGAGGTTGTTGTACAACGCCCCGCCGGCGAGGAGGAAGTCCCATGCCTCGGTGCGGTAGAGCAGGTCGTCGCGCCCGCGAAAGCCGGTCTCGTTCTCGCCGATGACCTTGTCGAGGGCGTCGTTCATGGCGACCACGTCGGGCGGCACGCAGTAGTGGAAGTTGAAGATGGAGACGGCCGGGTGCGGCTTCTCGATCTTCGCCCGGCCGTTGGCGATGTTCATCGAGATCAGGTGCTTGGCCGGGAGGCTGCGCTCCGCCTCGACGATCGTATCGACGATCTTGTGCTGCCACGGCGTCGAGACGCCGTGGAAGTAGGGCTCGTTGCAGACCTCGTAGTAGAGGTTGTCGAAGTCGCCGAGCTCGGCGACGATCTTGCGGACAAACGCGACCTGCACCTCGACCAGATCGGGGTGTTCGAGGGTGCACGCTTCCTGGCGAGGGCACTTGCCGACGCCACTCGTGTTGTTGGCGGCGTTGAGCGGGCAGACGTTCCACAGGTCGTCGTTGTAGAAGGTGCAGAACAGGTTCATTTCCACCACGACGCCCCGCTCCTGCGCGTGGGTCATGAAGGCCCGGAGCCGCTCGAAATAGGCCGGGTTCCATCGGGCGAGGTCGAACCGGTTGCCGCCGACTCCGGAGCCGGGCCGGTCGCTGCGGGCCCAGGGGCCGACGTAGCGATCGGGCCGAGGCGCGAGCGGGTTGTCGGTGATCCCGAACGACGACTCGATCTCGTGATAGACGCCCGAAAAGGTCCGCGTGTGGTTGAGCCCCTTCGCGTGCAGCTCGTCGAGATAGCGGACGTAGTCGAAATCGAGGTTCAACAGCGCCCCGTAGTGCTCGCCCGAGGTGACGAGGATCGTCGGCTCGCCGCGCCAGAGGAAGTAGTGCGGATTGTCGGGGCACAAGGCGATGGGCTTGCGGCTCTCTGCGGCGGGCGAATCGCGCCCGGCCGACAGCGCGAGCGCAAGCGAGCCCAGCACGACCAGAAGCCGGCAACGCCGGCCGACCGGCGCCCGCAACAGCCGTCCCGCTGCCATGCCGTAGTTCGCGGAATCTGTCTGCATGATGCGTTCCTCCGCCGGTTCGAGTTACCTGCTTGGCGCCATTCTACGGGGGGCTGACGCGGGTCACAAGAACGCGACGTCGGATCGCGGCGGGGGGCAAGGGCGCGACGCTCAAGCGGCTTTTCTCCGCGCCACGGCCCGCTGGAAGACGGCCTCGGTGCGCGTCGTGGTCGCCGCGGGCGAGAAATCGCGTTGAAGGCGCCGCTGCCCGGCCCGGCCGAACTGCCGGCGCCTGGCCGGATCGCCGAGAAGCGCGATGGTCGCCTCGGCCAGGGCGTCGCTGTTGGCGGGGGGAACGAGGAGTCCGGTGCTGCCGTGCACGACGCACTCGCAGGTTCCGGCCGCGTCGGTGGCGACGATGGGCAGGCCCGAGGCCATCGCCTCCAGGAGCACGCGTCCGAGCGGCTCTTCGAGTGCCGGATGGACCAAGAGATCCACCGCCGCCATGACCTGGTCCACGTCGCGGCGCACCCCTCCCCAAACGACCCGGTCGGCCACGCCCAACTCGTGCGTCAGGGCTTGGACGTGGGCCAAGTACTTGCCGCTTCGCGTCGTCCCGCCGAGGATCACGAGCTTCGTGTTCGGCACCGCGCGAAGGATTTTGGGCAGCGCCCGGATCAAATAGACCTGCCCCTTTCTCCTGACGACCTGCCCCACGGCGGCAATCAGCGGGGACGACTCGTCGGCGCCGAACTCGGCCCGGATTCGCGCCCGGGTGTGCTCGGGCACTTCGCCCGTCCAGCAGGGATCGACGAAGTTGTAGACCGTCTCGATCCGGCGGGGGCGGACGAGGTTGTACCGCACGTGGAACCGCCGCGTGGCTTCGGAGACGGCGATCACGTAGTCGTTGAGCATCCAGTGCGGCTGGATCTTGCGGCAGTGCGCCGTGGCCACGCACGGAATGCCGGAGAACCAGCGCAACAGAACGCCGAAGAAATGGGCCCGGCTCATGTGCGTGTTGACCACGTCGATGCGGCGCTCTCGGGCCGCCGCCGCGATGCGGCGGAGCTCGCCGGGGGGCCAACGGTGCAAGTCGGACTCGATCACCTCGATCGCGTCCGAGGCCAGTTGCCCGCTCATCCACGAATCAGGAAGGCAGACCATCGAAAGGCGATGGTCCCGCTTGGCCAGCTCCCGGGTCAAGAGAAGCGTGGAGTAGGCCGCGCCGTTGAGGCTCCTGCCGGAGCAGATTTGCATGATGTTCACAAAGACGTCTCCGCTGGACCGACCGAGGTCCCTCGACATCCGTCGGACGGCTGCCCGCGACAGGTTGGCGGCCCACGCGCAAAAGGCGACGGCCCGCCCAATGAGGAGGGAGCCCGCCACAGGGACCTCGGCACGCCAACCTTTACCGCAGACCGGGCCTTGGGGGCAATGGCAGTTGGCGGCGAGGATGCCCCCAATGGGCCCCATTACGGGCCCCGTATGCGTCAGCCGGCGGGTCACCCGCCTGGCGGCGTGGCGCCGGGGCCGGCACGGAAGGAAACACGTAAAACGTTATGCAATAGCGGTTTGGGACGCTAAGGACCGACCGGAAAATAGCTTCCGGATTTCTCGACTCCTCCCCCCCGGCCTTGTGCCGGGGGAAAAGGGTTTGACGACTACGGCGGCTAGTCCCCAAACCTCCTTACCCCCGGCACAAGGCCGGGGGGATGCGGAAGTTATTCTTCGGCTGATCCTAACCGCCTTACCCACGTCCCCGCATGGGCGTCATTCGTCCTGGCTTGGGCACTCCACCACCACGACCGACACACAATCGAACGTCGGCATGTCGATCCGCAGTCCGGCGCCGGCCCGTGTTGCCTCCAGTGGCTTGCCGGTGGCCGCGTCGTACACCTTGACCGGCTCGTCCCGGCGGCGGACGTGAACCGTCACGCCCTGGCACGGCGGAGGCGGCGGCCGGTTGATCCGCTCTTCGACGCCCGGGATCGGCTCGCCCTGGCGCGTGCGGCGGCTGCCGGTGAACACCCAGGAGAAGTCGTTCACCAGCGCGACGGTGGTCCGTCGGCCCCCATCTTCGCCAGCTCCACGAGCCGCGTCTCGACGAAGTCGGCGTAGGGCGTGTTGAAACAGAGCTTGGGGCCGCGCCGGCTGGTCAGGTTGCCCCGGTGATCGCGGGCCGCCCACTCCGGGTGCGTTTCGGCCAGGTGGGCGTCTTCCATGTGCCGGTGGTAGACGAGGATTCGGCAGCCGGCCCGGTGGGCGTCGTCGATGATCTTCTGGGCGTAGTTGACCTCCCGGGCCTCCGGTTGCACGGCGCCGACCGCGCTGGGCCACCAGGCCGGCTCGCTGCCGCTCTTGATGTGCCGCGAGTATTCCCGGAAGCCCAGCGAGGCAAACGCCTCGCCCGCCCCGAGAAACAGCTCCGGCCGGCGCTCGCGCCACGGCCAGCCGAGCCGCGTGTGGGCGCAGACGCGGATTTCATCGTACCAGGCGGGAAGCTCGTAACGGTCGGCCTCGGCGAGCCAGTCCGGGGCGATCGGCTCAATGGGGTTCTCCAGGTGGGAGCGCATCCTTCGCAGGCGATCGGCGGCCAGCTTGCGGTCGTCGGGCGGGGCGTCGCGGCGGCTGATCCAGAGGCAGTCGGGCCGCAGGGGAGACGCGAAGAGCGTCAGGCGATGCTCGCCGGCTGCGAGCCCGACCTCGCCCAGCCGGGCCCAGTTCCAGGCGGCGGGGCCGGAGAGCGACCCCGTGCCCGGAAGCGGCGCCCGCGCCGAAGGCTCGCTCGCGTCGTCGTCTCCGTCCACGAGGAAGCCGATCCGCTGGTCGCGGTTCGAGGCGTACCGGAGCCAGAGCGTGTAGACCGCTTCGGACTCCACCCGGAATCGATACGTGCACCGCCCGCCCTCCAGGAAGAAGCGAGCTAGGGCTTTCATGCCATAGGCGTAGGGACTGTAGGCGGAGCCGGCGAAGCTGTCGTCGTCGGGACGCCGCGCGTCGAACCGCTCGGCCTCGATCAGGATGCCGGGCGCGGAAGACGCCGCCCCCGGTTGCCCCGCTTCTACCGGAGCGGGCTTCGCCGCAGGGCGCTTCGCGGCAGGGGGCGAAGCCGCACGCTCAGCACCGGCGGCACAAGCGGCGACCGAAATCGCAACGCACAGGGCGGTCCCCAATCGCAGGTTCATCACCGGCCTCTCTTTCTTCGCCACAAGGAGCCGTCACCAGGGAGTGCTTCTTTCGACCCGAAATCATACCACCGTGCCGGCCGGCTTGAAACGCTTGACACGCCGTCCGGCGGCGAGTATGGATAGGCGCGGACGTGTCCCGGCGGGCACGTGTGCGGCTGACTCCCGGGATCGACACAAACCAAGGAGCAAACGATGAGAGTCCGCAGTCTCTTGGCCGCCCTGCTGGTGGCCATCGGCATGGCAGCGGTCGGCGAGTCGACGGAAACGCGCAAGAACCTGGACGTCTACTTCCTCGACATGGTGGGCGGCGGCTCCACGTTGATCGTCACCCCGCTGGGAGAATCGGTGCTCATCGACACCGGCTCCCTGGAACCGGAACACCGCGATGCCGACCGGATCTACGCCGCGACCCAACACGCCGGGCTCCGCCAAATCGACTACCTCGTCACCACGCATTTCCACTCCGACCATTTCGGCGGCATCCTCGAGCTGACGAAGCGGATCCCCGTCAAGACGTTCATGGACAAGGGGCATCTGCCCCCGGAGCGCGAAAGGCAGTCGGCCATCTTCGCCAAGCTGCATCCCCTCTATCAGCAAGCGACCGGCGGCAAGGTCCGGGCGATCAGGGTCGGCGACGATATCCCGCTCAAGACGGACCCCGAGGGCAAGATCCCGCCGATCACGCTGCACTGCGTGGCGGCCGAGAAGGTCGTCGAGGGATTCGACGGCGACGTCGACGCACCCGCGCCGTGCCACGAGATCCGAAAGCCCGACACGTCCGACAACGGCCGAAGCATCGCCCTGGTGCTCCGCTACGGCGAGTTCGATTTCTTCGCCGGCGGCGACATCACCTGGAACGTGGAGCATCGCCTGGCCTGCCCCAAGAACATCGTCGGCCAGGTCGACGTGTACCAGGTGACGCATCACGGCTTGGACGCGAGCAACAACCCGCTCTTGCTCCGGGCGCTCAATCCGACGGTGTGCATCGCCATGAACGGCCCGACGAAAGGGATCCAGCCGAACACGTTCCGCGCCCTGGGTGCCCTGCCCGAGCTGAAGGCGATCTACCAGATCCACTACAACACGCAGTACGGCGACGAGGGCAATTCGCCCCTGGAATACATCGCCAACGGCAGGGACGCCGAGAAGGGCGAGTTCATCCGAGTCTCGGTCGGCCCGGACCAAAAGAGCTTCGCAGTGTCCGTCGGGGCCGAGGGCCCGACGCGGACGTACGCCGTCAAGTGACGTGCGTGCGGTTCGACCCCGTCTCGTCAGTTCGGCTTGCGCAATCAATCATGGCCAAGAAAAGCACGAAGCGGGGCGTGAGAGGACGAAAGAGGGCCACCACTCGATCGCCAGCTCTCCCGTCGACCGGCGATCAGCCCCTTCCCGACGTCAAGGTGCTCTTCCGAAAAAAGACCGCATCGGACTTCCAGACCCGCTACTCGGAATCGTTACGGCGATGGACGGAAGCGCAACTGGGCGTCCGCCTGCCGGAGAGTTACGTTGGCCTCGTCAAGAAACGCAACGGCGGCCGGCTGCTTTGTCTTTGCAGTCGACGATCCCGAACTCACCGCGGAACGCCTCGATCAAGAGCTCCGCCGGCTTGGATGCAAGGCGAAGTATCCGCCCGGCGCCACCAAGAGAGGTCGCAGAAGAACGCCGAAGATGTGGGAGTGGCCCGAGTACGTCGTAGAAAGGTGGAAGACAACCGAACCGGCAAGCATTCTTCTCTGCGAGAATAGCACGAGCGACGCATTCGATCCGTGGACTCTGGCCCGACCGGCGAAGCATCCCTTGCTCCACCTGGACGTCGCCCGGAGAGATCAGCAGCGCTGCGTTCGGCGCCTGGCCGGAGGGCTTGGCGAGGGGGTGGTGCTCATCCATCAACCGGCCGACCGTCCCGCCATCCGCGGCCTCCCGGAGCCGCCTCCCTTTGAACGCCGTAGGCAACCTCGCAAGTCGAAGACGCCGGCGGCCAAACTCGATCCTAAGGATCTGAACTCGGCCGTTAAGGCCGGCGACCGGGATCTGGTCAAGGGCCTGCTGGAAAGCGGGGCGAAGCCCGATCGGCGTTACTTCGGCGCCGGAAGCGCTACGGCGATCGACTGCGCAGTCGTCGACGGGCAGACGGAGATGCTGAAGCTGCTGTTGAAGTACACGAGCCGGCCGTTACCCAGCCAATTGCTCAGAACGGCCGTTTATCGAGGTCACCTCGGTGTGATCAACGTCCTCATGGACCGCGGCCTCCAGCCGGACGAAGAAAGCCTGACCGAGGCCGTGACCCAACGCCACGTTTCGATCGTGCGTTTTCTGCTCTCTCTCGGGATTCGGCCCTCTCCCAAGGCAATTCGGCGAGCCGCGGGAATCGTGGAACCGAGCCTCGTCGGCGTCCCCAGGGACGTGCACAGGCCCATCCTGAGAATGCTCAAGAAAGCCGGAGCCAAGCCGCCGGACGCTGCGATCCGAAGATTGTTCGACACGCTTTGATCCGATAGAGTGCGAGGCGCCTGCATCGCCCGGGAGCACGCGCTGCTTTGCGAGTTGTTGACGCTCGCGTCTCCACGGTGTTTCGCATGGTCCGCCCGGCATCCCCAGCGGGCGGAGGTTGCCTCCGCCTTTGTCGATGTACTTTCGGCGTGTGGGCAAGGGCTGAAAGGTCCCCCGTTTCAGGGAAACCATCAGGGCATGCAGGTTGTCGGCCAGGTTGGCCTCAAACATGTCGATGCTCACCTTGTCCACGCCCGCGGCTCCGCGGTTGCGTTTGATGCGGCGAAACGCCTGGGCCATAAGCGGCAGGGTAATCCGGCCGGTAAGCGAGTGGTGCTTGGTGTCCAGCTTTCGATCACCATCCATATCCACGTATCCCCACTTGGTCGGTGGGCCGGAGTCTCGGGGCCGGGCGGCCCGTGGAAAGTGTTTCTTAGCTCGCCTCGGATTGCCCGCAAGAGGCCGG
>DATKZH010000476.1:0-6279 GCA_035528065.1 Thermoguttaceae bacterium
TCTACGTCAACGAAGACTGGACCTCCTTTCACGCCGCGCGCATCGAGCGGGAACAACAAACGCTCTACCCCTATCGTGACCACCTCGCCAGCTTCCTAAACCACGCAGCTTGACGCGATCCGGGGGTTGCAACCAAATCAAAGTCTTCCGTTCGTGCCCGGTTACGACAGGCGTTATGCGGCGAGAACGCATGCTCAATGATTGGTCCTGAGGAATACGATGTGTTCACGGCAATCTGTCGCCAGAACGATCTGTTTCTGTTCGACAATCCGGGGGTCGTACTCCTAGCGAGGCTGCGCCTCAGACCGACGAGCCATCTTTCGGAAACTTGACTCGCCGGTACGTGTTCCAGGGAACCAAGAAACCTAGACGAAACTCGCTACGAAATCCCGATTCCGGATATCGTGCCGAATGGTCCCACAACGGACCGGTTGCATGGTCAATTCAAGTATCGGTGCATCAAGTACCCTGAAATGGTTGACGACTATAATCCGAGAAGGCTCGTGGTGACCCGATTCATCGGGGCTTTGGCCGAAATTCTCGGTACTCGCCCGTTCGCGGACCGCATGAATGCGGTCATTACGAGCCTTCTCCGACGCCCCCTTCTCCATCGGGCGCGCCGCCCCCGCCATTGACTTTCCGCGGCGTGAGACGCAAGATGCAGGGGTGCCCATGTCTCCGTCGGGGAGCATGGGGCGGTCCGTCGTCCGGTCATTCTGCGGCACGTTGCTGATGGTCCTCCGCTGGGTAGCAAGAAACTGGTTGGGTAACCTGGCGAGGGAGAAGGTCCGCCAGACCGTGGTCGAGGCTGCTCGGGAAAAGCTGGCCGAGGCGGCCGAGGCCCCCGAGACGGAGGAGCCCGCCCGGCAACAGCGGCCCTGCGACGTCGGCGTGGTGTTCGCCCTGGGGATCGAGGCCGGCGGATTGGAAGATTTGCTTGAGGGCGCCATCTTCACCCGGGGACACGGGTTCGTGGTCCGGCAAGGCGGGCTCAAGGGGCGGCACGTCGTGGTGGTTCAATCCGGGGTGGGCGCGGCGGCCGCGTCGCACGCGACCGAAGCCCTTCTGGACGGACACCGGCCGCAATGGGTCATCTCGGCCGGGTTTGCCGGGGCGCTCGACGAGCGGCTCAAGCGGCACGACCTGGTAATGGCCGACGCCCTGATCCACGCCGACGGCCGGCGCCTCTCGGTCGATCTGAAGGTGGACCCCGCGGCGCTTGCGCAAACGCCGGGCGTGCACCTCGGGCCCCTGCTCACCGTCGACCGGATCGTCCGCCTGCCCGAGGAGAAGCGCTCGCTGGGCGCAAAGCACCAGGCCCTGGCGGTCGACATGGAGAGCTACGCGGTGGCCGAGGTCTGCCGTCGCCACCGGGTCCGCTTCCTGGCCGTGCGGATCATCAGCGACGCGGTCGACGAAGAGCTGGCGCCGGAAGTGCAGGGCCTGGTGAAGCAGAAGACCCGCACGGCCAAGCTCGGGGCGGCCCTCGGGGCGCTGTGGAAGCGCCCTTCGAGCGTCAAAGACATGTGGAAGCTCCGCGAAGACGCCCTCGTCGCCTCCGACCGCCTGGCCAAGTTCCTCGCCTCGACCATCGAGCAGCTCGTCGTGCTCCCGCCGGCGCGCAGTGATTCGTAAGCCGGGGGCTATGCCAACCGGGTACCAGCTTGCTCGGGCACGTCAACCGCACACGAAATGGTCAAATAGGACGGATTCATGGTCGCCGATCCGATGAGCCCGGAAGTCCTGGTTTCGGTGCCCAGCGAGATGGAGGCGGCCGCGATCGTCGACGCGTTGGCCGAGCACGGGATCCGCGCCCGGGCGGTCGGGGGGTACACGTCGGGGTTTAGGGCGGAAGCACCGGGGGACGTGAAGGTCGTGGTCGGCCGGGCCGACATGGCGCGGGCGGAGGAGGTGTTGGCCGAGATCCGGAGTGAGCCCGTCGAGGTCGACTGGTCGAAGGTCGACGTGGGCGACGGCCTGACGGGCGAGGACGAGCCGGCCGAGGACGGGATCTCGGAAGACGGACTGCCCTGGTTTCAGTTCAGCATCGCGACGCTGTTGGCGGTGCAGACGATCGCCAGCGTCGGGCTGGCCGCCTGGAAGTCGCTGTACGGCTGGGTCGACTTCGCCGTGGTGTTCTTCCTCACGTATCTCGCGCTGATGGCGCTCATGCCGCTTCTGATCGCCGCCGGCACCATCGGGATCGCCACCGACCTGAATCGCGCCCGACAGATCGGGCGATACATGGGCCGGGCGCTCACCGCGGGGATCGCCCTCGCCGCCCTGCTTTTCGTGTTCGCAAGGCTCGCGGTGGCGCTGGGCGTGAAGTTCTGAGGCGCCGCGCCGCGGCGCGTCATTCGATCTCCGTCACGATCGAGTCAGGCTCCCGGGGCCGGAGCGTTTGGGTCGTGCAATCCACAAGCAGATCCAGCTCCTCCAACACGATGGCGCCGACGAGCGCGTCCGGGCGGTCGGGTTCGACAACCGCGGAGAAGATCCCATCCCGCCCGAGGAGTTGAAGCCAGACGTTGCTCACTACGGGTCGCTTCTGCCGCCGCCCATCGGCGTAGCGCACCGTGGTTTCCCCGTGACCCTGCAAACGCAGTTGCTCCACCGCACTCTGGGGCAAGACCAGCCGGGCGGCCCCGCTGTCGACCACACCAGACACCACAAGATGCTTCACGCCCTGCGGAATTGGCACCCCGGGCGCGGCCTGCACGACGTCGCGGTTGTCAGCGACCACGAACTCGACCGAGAACCGTCCCATTGGCGTCTGTTCCCCCATCGCGTGAACCTCCGGGTTTGCCTCGCGCTGCCAGTATTCTACCCGGTTCGAGACCGCAAAGCCAGACGGTGCCCGGTTCACGTGGCCTCACGGCCGACCCGTCGCCAGATCGTAGCTGGTCATCGGCACCTGGAAGTAGCCCATCGCGGCGTGGACTACGTCCATGCGATAGAGCGGGTCTTGCATCAGGCACGGGCGGCGGTCCGTGGCCGGGATGGTGGTGGTGTAGATCCTTAGCTCGCCGGACACGCTGGTGATCAGCTCCTCGCGCCAGTCGCCCAGGATATCGGCCACGGCGGCCAGGCTCCCCTCGACGCGGGGCGGCATCTCGCCGCCGCCGTAGTCGGAGATGCGGCCCTTGCGGAACAGCTCGCGCTGCGGGTCGGCGTCCCAGCAGACCACGCGGGGCGAGAAGCCGCCCAGGTCCTCTTCGCTGATCACTTCGCCCTTCGCGGTTCGCAGGCGCGACCAGGCGTACTTCTTCTCCGAGTCGGTGTCGGCGCTGTAGCATTCGGCGCCGGGGTGCCGGGCGTCGATGTCGCTCGACATTCCCTGGCCGTGCACGTGGCGCGTGAAGCCCTCGTGGCCCCAGAGGATCTTGCCGGTCGCCGCTTCGACCAGGCACATGCCGTTTCGCTCCTTCTGCCGGCTCTCCATGCCGTAGTAGATTTCCAGCCCCGGCCGCCCCGGGTCGATGTCGCCCAGGTAGAAATGGTCGGGATGCCCCAGGCCGGTGGTCCACAGGGCCTTGCCGTCGTCGTCGATCACCACGGAGCCGATAAGCACCTCCTGGCGCCCGTCGCCGTCGACGTCGGCCGTGTGCATCCAATGGGCGCCCTGGCCCTGGTACTCTCTGCCGAGCTCGCGGTTGTCCCACCGCCAGTGCTCACTGAGCTTGCCGTCTTCCAGGCGGTAGGCGATCACCACGATCACGTTGTACGTGCCCCGCTCGACGATCAGGTAGGGGCGCTCGCCGTCGAGATAGGCCACGCCGAGCTGGTTGCGCGAGGCGTAGTTGTACGGCCGCGAGGTGTCTTGGAACAGCTCCCGCGGCGGCCAGTCGATTCGGGTGATCGGCTTCCCCGTAAGCCCGTCGAGCAGCGTGAGGTGCTCGGGGCCGGTTTGCACGCGCCCGTCCTCGTCGCGGGGGTCGCCCTCGCCGGTCTTCAGGGCCACCTCGGCCTTGCCGTCGCCGTCCAGGTCGTAGACCACATAGGGCGAATACCAGATGCCCCGCTCGATCGACCAGCCGAGGTCGTGCCGCCAGAGGAACTCCCCGTCGCCGGAGTAGGCCTCGAGCTTGAACGTCTCCGGGCTGGGCTTCCAGTAGTTGACGTAAGGATCGACGTTCCCGTTGGGCTGCTTGATCACGAAGTCGAAGCGGCCGTCGCCGTCCAGGTCGGCGATGCCGGCCTTCTGGAAGGTGTGGTCGCCGTCGAGCTGGATGGAGACGTAAGGGGGCGCCGTCTCGCCGGGCGTGGCGCGCGCTTCCTGTGATCGCCCGGCGGGGGCGGCAGGGATCTCGTCTCGGGAAATGTTAACGGTGTACTCGCCGGGAGCAGGGTGCCCTTTGACCTCGTAGCGGCCCTCGCCGTCGGTCACTCCCGAGAACACGCGTCCCCGGCCTCGCCTTGGCCTGAACGTGACCACCGCCCCCTTCACAGGCTGTCCGTCCGATCGGACGACGCCCGAGATCGTCGGCGCGACCAGTTCCTCCCCGTCAACCACCGGGCGGACGAGCCAGGCGTGCTCGGTTCCCTTCGCCGCCGAGTCGTCGACGAAATCGGTCGTCTTGCGGATCGGCTCGGCGTTGAGCTTGACCGGCTCGGCGTCGCCGGTGCGACGGTAGACGTTGAACGCCACGTCGGCCGGGTCCGACTCCAAGAGCCGCCATCCGACGTAGACCTTGCCGCCGTCGATCGGCCGCGCGATCAGGCCGCGGTCGAGCGACTCGCACACGCCCTCAGCGGCGTCGCCTTGAGCCTTGGGCTGGGCTTCTGCCGCGGAAGCAGGCGCGAGCGTCAGGCAAATCCACGAAACGAAGACAATCGCGACAAAGCAGGCCGGGCGCATCGTCAGGTCTCCTTGGCTAGACGGGTACCGATCCCGTTGACAGTAGAACCGATGCCCTGGCTGGGGGCAAGGGTGTGTGATAGAATAAGGGAGGCTTGTGTGGAGGACGTTTGCGATGGCTTCGGAAACAGAAACGACCAGGACGGAGTACCCCCACATTGTCCGCACGCCGGGCGTGCTTGGGGGAAAGGCTCGGATCGCCGATCACCGCATTCGCGTCCGTGACGTGGTGGCGGCCCGCGACTCCGGCAACTGCTCTGCCGAGGAAATCGTATCGAGCGTGTACCCCGGCCTCACGCTGGCCGAGGTCTACGCTGCGCTGGCCTACTATGAAGACCATCGCGACGAAATCGACCGGCAGGCGGAGCAGGAAGCTGAGCAAGTGGAGCGGTTCGTTCAGGAACATCCCGACCTGGCGCGAGACCTGCGGCCCGAAAAGGGATAGCTGGTGCTTAGAGCCTACGCCGACGAAAATGTCATATTCGCCGTGGTGGAGGCGTTGCGAAGACGAGGGATGGACGTCGTGACCGTCCGCGACCGGGGGCGCTTGGGCGCGAGCGACAGCGAGCTGCTGGACGAGGCGTTCGACCTCCGTCGCGTCGTGCTGACGAACGATACCGACTTCCTGGTTCTCGCCAGAGACCGCGGCTCGCGGGGTGAGAGCTTCGCCCCGGTCTTCTTCTGGCCGCAACGGCGCCGCGAGTCCGTGGGCGATCTGGCGAATCGGATCCTCAACGAAGCAAGCGGCCACGACTACGCGGCCGCCTGCTCGCGCGTGTTCTTCCTCTAATCCACTATACCAGTTGCTCGGCCACGGGCTCTTCGCGGGGCTCTTCGTCGGCGTCGATCCGCTTGCCCACCGCGTCGGCCACTCGGCGGCAGAGCTGCATGGTCTGTTCGAACTGGTCGAAGGTGAGCGACTGGTAGCCGTCCGAAAGGGCTTTCTCCGGCTCGGGGTGGACTTCGATGATCAGGCCGTCGGCCCCGGCGGCGATCGCCGCGGCGGCCATCCTGGGGACCAGGCTGGCGTGGCCCGTGCCGTGGCTGGGATCGACGACCACGGGCAGGTGGGTCCGCTCGTGGAGGTAGGGCACGGTGGCCAAGGGCAGGGTGAACCGCGTGTGTGACTCGAAGGTGCGAATCCCCCGCTCGCAGAGCATCACGTTCTGGTTGCCCGCGTTGAGGAGGTACTCCGCGGCCAGAAGCAGCTCGTCGACCGTGGCGCTGGGTCCCCGCTTCAAGAGCACCGGCTTGCCCGCCGCCCCGGCCTCTTCCAGGAGCCGGTAGTTCTGCATGTTTCGGGCGCCGATTTGGAGCACGTCGGCGTAGCCGGCCACCAGGTCGACGTCGGCGGCCGCCATCACCTCGGTCACCACCGGCAGACCGGTCTCCTCGCGGGCGGCGGCCAGGATTTTGAGCCC
>DATKZH010000477.1:0-31191 GCA_035528065.1 Thermoguttaceae bacterium
GTTCACCAGCGGGTAGGTCACTTTGCGTCGTCGGGGATCGGTGAGGTTGGCGAAGTGGTCCCGGATGCAAGCCGAAGGTCTCGTAGGCATGGCGAACCTCCTTGCCTTCTGCGACCCGCCCGCCGGAAACCCTCCGGCCGAGGCGACGAATCGCCTTGCCTGGACCATAGCAGATTACCCATCTTCGCGCAATCGCCCTGACGTCACAATACACGATGCCTAGCGTATTGAGGATTGCAGTTCGCGAAGCCGAACCTGCAATCCTGGGTTCAAGAAGCCCGGTGAGGTGGGGCCGGGGCTCTTTGCTAGTGGTCTGTCCAGATTGACTTTGCCGGTCGGGTGCCACTGGCGTCTCGCCAGTGCAGCTACGAGAGCACGGGCAAGATGCCCGTGGCACCCGTAAACTCGAATTGGACAGACCACTAGGGGAATGCTTCGCGCGAGCCGCTTGGTGTCCACCTGGCCGGCAGGTTGCGTGAGCTGCCGAGGTTCCACGGAGCTGGCGCACGGGGCGTGATGGGTGCGGGTAGGATTCGCCCGACGTGCAGGCGAAAACGGAGGCGGATCAGGGGGACCATGCCGCCGCGCGCAGCGGCAACCGTCTTCGTCCGGGCGGAGTCTGGAAATGGTTCGCGAGTAGAGTGTAGGGTGCGTGAAACCATCCCTTTCAAGCTAGCATTGACGGCGGTGTCTCGATGCTGGGAAGCTACGTAAGTTTGACATCGCAAAACATAGCGTTCTTCGATTCGCCCGTTCGATCACGCCGAGAATCGACTCCCGAGGGATGCTCGATTCTGCGCCGCCGCGAGCCGCAAACCGTCGTTTCTCCCGGGTTTTAGCATGCTTGCAGTGACAGCTTGAAAGGGGTGGGTGCGTGAAACGCACCACTTCCTCTACCACGGCCAGATGGTGCGTTTCACGCACCCTACGCAACTGTTTCCATCGCCCTGAGAGGGTATGGTGCGTTGCGGGCACCCACCCTTTTGAAGCTGGCATGCTCGAGCCCGGCGGCGGGAAGGCCCGTGAACGGGCCTCGGGCGGCGGGTTGGTGTTCGGACGGCAACCCCGGCGTAAACGCCGGGGCTATCACCGCCTGCGGCGGGAAACGGCCGTGAACGGCCGTGCAGGCATCGGGCCGCGCGGGGCTTTTTCCGGTGTGTACGGATTGGCGGTGAGTTGGGCGAGGGGGACGCGAAGCGTCCGCTGGTGCGTTCCCACGCGAAGCGTGGGAACGATGGGCCTTGTCACCCCGTCACCTTGTCACCCCGTCACCTTGTCACCCCGTCACCCCCCTCACGGCCTCCGTGGCCCCGGAACCGGGGGCAGGCTCCGCCGGGCGCCAATCGGTGGCCAGCCAGAGGATGAGGGTGCCGTCGAGGCTGCCGGTCAGCACGGTTTGGCCGTCGGGCGAGAAGCCGACGAAGGTGACCTCCTGGGCGTGTCCGCGGAGATTGAGGATTTCCTTGCCGGTTTGGGCGTCCCAGATCTTGGCCGAATGGTCCTGGCTGGCCGTGGCGGCGCGTCGGCCGTTGGGCGAGAAGGCGACCGACGTGACGCCGGCCGTGTGCCCTTCGAGCGTGATCAGCTCCTCGCCCGTGGCGGCGTCCCAGATCTTGGCCGTGTTGTCCTCGCCGGCGGTGATCACGCGGCCGGCATCGGCGGAGAAGGCGGCGGCAAGGACCGCCTGGCCGTGGCCGGCCAGCTCGCGCAGAACCTCGCCCGTCTCGGCGTCCCAGATCCGCGCCGTCTTGTCGTTCGAGGCGGTCAGCACGCGCTTTCCGTCGGCGGAGAAGACGACGCTGCGAACGCGGTCGGCGTGTCCGCCGAGCGTTTTCAGGAGCTCTCCCGTCCGGGCGTCCCACATCTTGACCGTTCGGTCGTCGCTGGCCGTGAGGACCTTGGTGCCGTCGGGCGAGAAGACGGCGCTATTGACGAACTGGGTGTGCTCGCCTTCGAGTCTCAGCTCGGAAAGGCCCGTCTCGACGTTCCAGACGCGGGCCGTGTTGTCCCAGCTTCCGGTGACGATCCGCTTGCCGTCGGGGGAGAAGGCGGCCGAGGCGACCGACGCATGGGGGCTGAACCGGATCATCTCCCGGCCGGAATCGATGTCCCACAGGCGGGCCTCGTTGCCTCCCACGGTGAGCACGTAGCCGCCGTCGGGCGAGAACGTGGCCGACCAGACCACGCCCCCGGTGGCCGAGAGGTCGACCAGCGCGCGACCTCCGTCGCCGCCCCGGGCAATCTCGTCGCCGGTCGCCAGGTCCCAAAGCCGGACCCGGTTGTCGGAGCTGGCCGTGAGCGCGCGCCCGCCGTCGGGCGAGACCGCCACGGCGCCCGTCATCTCCTCGCCGGTCACCAGCTCGCGGACGACCCGGGCGGCGGCCACGTCCCACACTCGGACCGTTCCGTCGGCACAGGTGGTCAGGGCGTGCCGGCCGTCCGGCGAGAGGGCCATCGTGGTCACCGCGTTGGGGTGTTTGAGGACCCGCGAGAGGTCCTCTTGGCCGGTCGCCACGTCCCATTGGGCGACGGTGTTGTCCAAGCTGGCCGTGAGCACGCGCTTCCCGTCGGGCAGGAAGCAGGCGGCGCTGATCCCGCGCGAATGACTCGCCGCCTCCCACACGACCTCGCCCGTGGCCGCACGCCACAGCCGGCATCGGCCCTTCGTGTCGCCGGTCAGCACGAGCTGGTCGTCGGGCGAGAAGGCGACGGCGCTGACTTCGGCGATGTGGCCTTCGAGCGTGCGCACCAGGCTGCCGGACTCGGCGTCCCAGAGCTTCGCGGTTCGCTCGGCGCTGCCGGTGAGGATCCACTTGGCGTCGTGCGACAGGGCCACGGCGGCACTGGGGCCGGTGCCTTCCAGGGCGACGAGTTGCGTGCCGGTGGCGACGTCCCAGATCCGCGTGGTGTTGTCGACGGCGGCCGTGAGCATTCTCTTGCCGTCGGGGAAGAAGATCGCCGTGGAGGCGAGGAAGTCGTGCCCTTCCTTGAACTCGCGGATCTCGCGGCCGGAGTCGAAATCCCAGGTCTTGGCCGTGCGATCGCGGCTGGCGCTCGTGATCGAGCGTCCGTCGGGCGCGAAGGCGGCCCCGAGCACCGCGTCGCCGTGTCCCTCCAGCACCCGACCCCGGAACACGCGGACCTCCTCGTACCCGGCAATGTCCCACAGCTTGGCCTGGTGATCGTGGCTGCCGGAGAGGACGTGCCGGCCGTCGGGGGCGAACGCACACGCCGGCACGCGGCCCGCATGGCCTCGCAACGTCTTCAACAGGGCGTGGGTCGCAACGTCCCAGACGCGCACGGTGTTGTCGTTGCCGCCGGTGAGCAGCAGCTTTCCGTCGGCGGAGAAGCCAGCCGAGCGGACGGCCGCGGTGTGGCCTTCCAGGGAGTCGAAAGCGGGCGGGGCGGGCCCTCGCTCGCTCAACAAGGCGTCGTAATCGAAGGGCTTCACTTCGTCGGGCTTCCAGACCAGCGCGAGTTTGTCGTAGCCGCCCGTGGCCACGTATTGGCCGTCCGGCGAGAACGCGGCCGTGTAGACCGGGCCCGAGTGCCCCAAGAACGGCGGGCCCGGCTTGCCCGTCTCCACCGACCAGACGATCGCCGAGCCGTCCTGGCTGGCCGTGACGATCCACTTCTCGTCGGGGGAGAAGACGGCCGACCAGACCCACCAGTCGTGGGCACCGAAGGTGTTGAGCAGTTGGCCGGTTTCCAGGTTCCACAGCCGGGCGGTGTTGTCGTAGGAGCCGGTCAGCAGGCGTTTTCCGTCGCGGGAGTAGGCGACGCTGAGGACGGCGTCGCGGTGTCCTTGCAGTGCCTTGACGGGCGCGCCGGTTTCGGCGTCCCAGATTTTCACGTAGTCGGGCCGGTCGTTGATGCCGGTGGCCACCTGCTTGCCGTCGGGCGAGAAGGCCACGGCGTAGACGTACTGCCCGCCCGTGGGAATCGCGAGCAGCTCTTTGCCGGATTCGGTGTCCCAGATGCGGGCGGTGCCGCCCCAGCCGCCGGTGATGAAGCGGGAGCCGTCGGGCGAGAAGGCCACGGCGTCGACGGGCTGCTGGGCGTCGAACGCGCGGACGTCCTGCGTGCAGAGGTAGGCCAGGCGGCCCCACTCCCAGTCGCGGAGGTACGCGGGACAGTCCTGGAGCAGCGCGTAGGCCGTGTCGAACGCGTTCTCCTCGATTTTGGCGGCGGCCAGGCCGATTTTGGCGATGTAGGCCTCGTATTCTTCCTTCTTCTGGGCGTCCACCGCGATTTCCTTTTGCTTTTCCGCTTCCTGGCGTTGTTCGTCCGCCTTGTCGCGCTCGGCGCCGGCGATGTCCTTTTGTCTTTCCGCCTCCTGCCGCTGCTTCTCCGCCTCGTTCCGTTGTCGATCCGCTTCGTCGCGCTCCTTCTTCGCTTCGTCGGTTTTCTGGTCGGCGATTCCCTTCTGTTCGATCGCCTTTTCCTTCTGGACGTCGGCCTCTTGGCGTCTTTCCTCGGCAACCAGTTCCGCCTTGACGGCTTTGTCGCGCTCCCGGTCGGCGATTTCCTTCTGCTCGATCGCCTTCCCCCTCTGCGCAACCGCCTCCTCGCGCTGGGCACGGATCAAGAAAAACGCGATCGTGATCACGGCGAAGAGGGCTACCGCCAGGGCCACGCCGAGGCGTTTGGCCGCTTTCAGGCGTCCCTGTCGGGCGTCTCGTTCCGTTTGGGCCTCGCGGATCTGTTGGAGCAGCTCGGTGTGATCCGGGGCCTCGGGGTCGAGCAGCGAGGCGCCGAGATCGTAGTCGCCCTTGCGGTAGGCACTGGTGGCGTAGGCCAGGCTCGCCTCCGAGACGCCGGCTCGGGCCCGCTCGTTGTCCGACCAGAGCTCGAGCGCTTCCTGGAACCCGAACCGGGCCCGGGCGTAGCTCTGGTAATCGTCGTTGGCCTCGGCTTCGTCGAGATCCTCCTCCGCGCGGGTGGAGAGGGAGATGCTTTCGGAATGGGCCTGGTACTGGCGGATCGCCTCCTGAAACTCGGCGACCGTGGCGTAGCGTTCCTCCTGCCTGGTGGCCATGGCTTTCAAGGCGATCGCCAGAAGCTCGCCCGACTTGTCGGTGGGCTGGATATCGTTCCTGGCGGCCGCAAACAGACACTGCATCACGTTGTCGCCCGTGTGCGGCGCCTTGCCCGTCATGATCTCGTAAAGGATCGCGCCCAGGAGGTAGACGTCGCTGGTGGGTCCGATTCGATCGACGGGGCCGGTGGCCATTTCGGGGGCCATGTAGGCGGGCGTGCCTCCCATGCCGGTGCTCGAGGCGGTGAATCCCATGGAGACGGCCAGGCCCCAGTCCATCAGCAACACCTCGCCGAAGTCGCCGAGCATGACGTTTTCGGGCTTCAGGTCGCGGTGGACCACGCCGCGCGAATGGGCCATGGCCACGGCGTCGGCGACCTTCATCAGGGCTTCCAGGTTCTCCTGGAACGATTTGGTCGCGATGACCTTGTCCCAGGGCGTGCCGCGGACGTGCTTCATCGAGTAGAAGAGCGTGCCCGACTCACTCCGGCCGAGATCGTAGATCGGCACGATGTTCGGGTGTTCCAGGTCGCCGGTGACGACGGCCTCGGACAAGAACTTCCCGCGTGCTTCGGGGTCGTCCGCGCCGCTGGGCTTGAGCATCTTGATGGCGACCTCACGGTCGATCGAGGCCTGGCGGGCGATGTAGACGACGCCCATGCCCCCTTCGCCCAGTTGATCCACCAGTTCGTAATCGGCCCTGGCGGTCCCCGCTCGATCGGCCTCGCGCACGACTCTCCGTTGAATCACGAGGTTGGCGGAGGCCTCGATCGCTTGGGCGTCGGTCTTGATCGACGTCCTGGGGCTGGTATCGGGCCGGAACTTGCCGGACCACATCAGCGAGATCCTCTCGGCTTGTTCCGGCGGGAGCCCGCGCACGTCGTACGTTTCGGCGATCCGGTGGCTGTCGGCCGTGCCCGCGTCTTTGCCCGGCGGGGGAGCTGCCGGCGCGGCGCCCGCCTCGTAGGTCTCGGCAAAACGGCGACTGTCGGCCGTGCCCGCGTCCTTATCGGGGGGCGGCGGCGTGACGGGAGCGGCGCCGGTGTCCATGGTTTCGGAAAAACGGCGACTGTCGGCCGTGCCGGCGTCGTCTCGCGGCGGGGGCGGGACGGGGGTGGCGCCCGTGTCGATCGTCTCGGAAAAGCGGCGGCTGTCGGCCGTGCCCGTGTCTTCTTCCGCCGGCGGAATGGCCGGAGGGGCACTCGGCTCGATCGTTTCCGCAAATCGGCGTTCGTCGGGCGTCCCTTGGGCTCGGCCCGGCGGCGGCACGGGAGGGGTAGTCCCACTATCGAGCGTTTCAGCAAAGCGGCGTTCTTCGGCGGTTCCTTTGCCCTTCTCCGTGGGCGGCGGCACCGGAGGGGTAGTCCCACTATCGAGCGTTTCAGCAAAACGGCGTTCCTCGGCGGTTCCTTTGCCCTTCTCCGTGGGCGGCGGCACGGGAGGCGTGGTGCCCGTGTCGAGCGTTTCAGCAAAGCGGCGTTCTTCGGCGGTTCCCTTGCCCTTCTCCGGCGGAGGCGGCACGGGGGCGCCGTCGGTATCGAGCGTCTCGGTGAAGCGGCGCTCTTCGGCCGTGCTCTTCTGCTTGTCCGACGGGGGCGCGGGGCCTGCGCCGGCCGAGTCGCCGGGGGCCTTCCCGAGCTCGCCCGTCGTCTCCCGCGGGAGCGCCCGATCGCAGCCGGGGCACCGTCCGGACTGAAGGTCGGTGTTGCTGAGCGGGGCTTTGCAGAATGGACAAATCGACATGGCAACTCTCCCTCACGGGCGATGACGCCCGTGCCCGCAATGGCTATTGGCCGACTCGACCTTCTCCGCCGAGAGAAGACGGTGGCACACGGTCAAACGGACTCACTGGTAATTCTTGTTCTTTTCTCCGGCGGGGGCAACCATCGCTCGTCCGGCCCCCGCCCCTGGGCGACGGCGACTATCGGAGAAAACGTCGTCGCAACCGCGCGGCCTTGCCAAACGACTTCTCGTCGGAATCGGCCATCGCTCGATCGATGCTCTCTTGCCAACGGCCCAGCGCCGGGTAGGCCGCCAGGCTGCCGGCCGCGAGCACGGCGGCCCCGCCCCCGGGGCGGACCCACCGATGGGACGGCACGTCCACGTCGGCGTAAGCGCCGTCTCCGGCCGGGTCCGGGTCGTCGACGGAGGAGCCGGGCGGAGCGGCCGCTTCCTCCGCGGAGGTCGCCGGCGCGGTCCCTTGGGGAGGCGGGGTTGCCGCGGGGTCGTGGCCGCCATCCGCCTGGGGTACGTTCGCCGCCCCTCCGTCAGGTTCCTCCTTCCCCGGCGTCTCGGAACCCTGGTCCGGAATCGGCATGGAGCCCCGTCCGGGCGGGCGAACCTGTTCTCCCAGCGTGTCGCCCGACTTGTAGAACTCCATCACCTTGCGCCGGGGGAAGCCCACTTCCTCCAGATAGATCCGATAAAGGCCGTTGGGCAGGCCCTCCTTGCCTTCCTCGGCCGAGCCTTTGAACTTCTCCAGCAGGGCGGACAGACTCGAGAGGGCGTCGCCCGGGAGCGATTGCCTCTCTCCCTCCGAACCGTCCGGACCCACTTTGACGATGTAGATCTTCCTCTCGTCCTCAACGATCTCTTCGCGCTGGACCCGAATCTCTTCCGACCGGCTGGGCGGTTGCGGGGGAACGGAGCCCAGTTCGGGCAGAGGAGCGGGGGGGGCTTCCCTCGCCGCAATCGGCTCCGGCTCTCGCGGCTCCATGGCTGCGGGGGTCGTGGATTGCTGGCCCGCAAAGCTCGTCGCCACCACGGCGCTCACCCGATTCAGGTCGACTCCGCTCGAGTCGCTCAGGCGGATGTTGGGATCGTTCCGGACCTCGACGGTGGCGAACAGGTCGTTCGCCGTTACCGTGTTCAAGTAGTCGACGGGGTACTCGCGGCTGACGTCCAACTCGATGTAGTTCGTGCCGTCGTCGACGACGTTCACCGCGGCCGTGCCGTCTTGGGCCACCTGCATGGAGAGCGCTTGGCTCGAGTTCACGCCGGCGACGACGTTTTGGACTCCGTCGTCCCACGTGACGGTGATCGTGAAATTCTCGCCCAGCTCGAGGTTGTCTCCCGGCGGCATTCCGCCGGCGGAGCCGACCAGCTCCTGGAGCGCGTCGCCGGGCACGATGACCTTGTCCGGGTCCTTCTCGCCGATTCGCAGAAGCGGCGGCGCGTTGGTCACCTTGCCCGTTGCGCTCTGGAGCACGGCTTGGTCATCGATGATGATCGTCCCACCCGCGTCGGCGGTGATGCTGCCGCCGGTCAGCTCCGATTCGCCCGAAGGCAGTGAGGGGAGATCGGGCACGTGGAGGTTTCCGCCGGCGTGCAATGCGACGGGGCCGGCCGCCTTGACCTGCGCGCCCACGGCGACGTCGTTGCCGGCAGCCAGGCTGAGGTAGCCGGTCGGGCTGAAGTTGGCAATGCTCGCCGCGATGGTCAAATCGCCGACGACGGTGAGGTCGAGATCGCTCGCCGTGACGGTGATGCCCGAGAGGCCGTCGACGGTGGTCACCGTCAATCCGTCGGCAGTCTCCGCCAGGAAGACGCCGCCGGACACCTTGCTTGCGGCCGCCAGGTTGGTCACGGCCGTGGAGATCCGCGCGCCGTTGGCCCCGATGTCGTTGTCCACCTCGATCACCAGGTTGTCTACCGCGATGGTGTTCGCTTCGGCGGTCGTGGTGAGGCTGCCCGAGGAGTTGATCCTCAGGGTGCCGAAGTTCTGCGGGCTGAGGCTGGCGGTGAGCATTACGTCGCCGGCATAGGTCTCTCCGATCTCGACGACGCCGGTGGTGGTGATGCGGTCGAGCTCCGCGTCGGTGATCCCCAAACGGCCCGCGGCGTTGGAGCCGAGATCGATCTGCCGGGCGGCGTCGGCCGAATCGGCGGGCCGGATCGTCACCCGGCCGCTGCCCGCGTCGATCGCCGTGCCGGCCGGGTTGTCGATCGCCAGATCGTCGGCGTTGATCACGACGGGCCCGCCGCCGGAGGCGATGCTTCCCGGGGTGGCTCCGCCGCTGGTGAGCGTGAGCAGGCCCGTATCGCCCGTGCCGGTGGCAAGCGTGATGCTTCCGCCGCCGGTTTCCACGCGATCGCTGAGGCGGATGGCTTGTCCGGCGGCCAGGTCGATCCGGCCGGTGCCGCTGAGGACGTCGCCCGCGCTCTCGTTGGTGACGAGGTCACTGGCCGGGCCGTTGGCCGTAAGCATCACGTTGCCCGAGCCGTCGGCGACGACCGGCTGCGCGACGGTGAGCGTGCCCGCCTGCGTCTCGACCGTGACGTCGTTGTTGTTGGCCGTCGTGATGCCGTCGAGCCCGCCGGCCGAGCCGATCGTGAGATCGTCCTGCTGGCCGTCGACCTGGTTGAGGAAGACGTCGCCGGTGGTGGCCGCGCCGGTGATTTGGGCGGCGACGGTGGCCACGTCGGTCTGGAGCGGGTTGGCGGCGGTGCCGATGGCGTCGACGGCGTCCAGCCGCAGCGTGCCGCTGCCGTCCGTGGTGGCGATGAGGGTCCCCGTGCCGTCGGTGGTGATGCTCCGCCCGGCGTCCAGGAGGAGATCGCCGTCGGCGGTTTGGACGTCCGCATTCACCTCAATATCGCTCGCGGCGCCCTTGGCCGTCAGCGTGACGTTCCCCGAGCCGTGGGCGGCGACGTTCTGCGCGATGGTGAGCGAGCCGGCCTGGGTCTCGACCGCGACGTCGTTGTTGTTGGCCGTGCTGATTCCGTCGAGCCCGCTGGCCGAGCCGATGGTGAGGTCGCCCTGGTGGCCGGCCACTTGGGTGAGGAACACGTCGCCGGTGGTGGCCGCGCCGGTGATCTGCGCGGCGACGGTGGCGACGTCGATCTCGATCCGGTTCGTGGAAGTGCCGATGGCGTCCACCGCGTCGAGTCGCAGCGTGCCGCTGCCGTCGGTGGTGGCGACGATCCGGCCGGTGTTGTCGGTGGTGATGCTCCGCCCGGCGTCGAGGAACAGATCGCCGGTGCCGGTTTGGACGTCGGCGTTCACCTCGACGTCGCTTGTGGCGCCCTTGGCCGAAAGGGTGACGTTGCCGGAGCGGTCAGCGGTGACGTTTTCCAGGAGCGTGATCGTGCCGGCTTCCGTCTCCAGGAGCACGCTC
Organism: Thermoguttaceae bacterium; assembly: GCA_035528065.1. GTDB lineage: Bacteria > Planctomycetota > Planctomycetia > Pirellulales > Thermoguttaceae > DATKZH01. The sequence goes on from DATKZH010000477.1 coordinate 10,156, forward strand.
TGGTCGTTGGTCGTGTTGATCCCGGACTGGCCGTCGACCGTGGTGACCGACACGGCGTCTTTTTCGACGAGGTAGATGCCGCCGGTCGCCGCGGGAGAGTCGAGCTTCGCGGAGAGATTGGCGACCTCGGTGAGAACCGGGTCGGCGGCCGTGCCGATGCCTTCGGCGGCGGTCAACCGGAGCGACTGTGCTTCGATCCGGTTGGAGGTCCCGTCGTTGATCCGGCCGTCGGCGTCGAGGACCACGAGGTTGTCGCTGCCCACGTCGGTGACGTTCGCCTTGACGCGGATGTCGCCCCCGCCGGTTGTCACCAGTCGGACATCGCCGTCGCCGCCCGCCGTGATCGGCGCGCTGATGGTCAGATCGCCGACGACCGTCAGGTCGATGCCGCTTCCCGTGGTGGTGATGCCCGAGAGGCCGTCGACCGTCGCAACCGTGACGCCTGCGGCCGTTTCGGCCAGGTACACGTCGCCGGCCACCTTGCTCCACACGGCCAGGCTGGCGACGCGGGTCGTGATCCGCGATCCGCTCGCACCCACGTCGCCGTCGACCTCGATCGCCAGGGCGTCGACGGCGATGGTGTTCGCCTCGGCCGTCGTGGTCAGGCTGCCCGACGACTCGATCCGCAACGTCGTGAAGCCCGCCGAGATCACGCTGTTGCTGAGAGTCACGTCGCCCGCGTAGCTGTCGCCGATCTGGAGCACGCCGGTTGTGCTGATGCGGGCGAGTTCGTCGGCCGTGATTCCCAGTCGGCCGGGTGTGTCGGATCCCAGGTCGATCGTCCGGGCGGCGTCGGTCGTATCGGCGGGCCGGATCGTGACGCGTCCTGCGCCAGCGTCGATCACGGTAGGTGCCGGGGTGAGGATCGCCAGGTCGTCGGCGCTGATCACGATCGCCCCGCCGCCGGAGGCGACGCCCCCACCCGCAAGCGCGAGAAGCCCCGTATCCCCCGCGCCGGTGTTGAGCGTGACGGTCCCGCCGCCGGTGGCCACCAGGCCGCCCAGGGTGATCGCCCGTCCGGCGGTCATCGTGACGTCGCCGGTGGCGCTGAGCACGTCGCCCGTGCCGGTGGCGGTGACGACGTCGCTGGAAGCCCCGTTGGCCACCAGGGTGACGTTGCCGGAGCCGAGAGAGGAGACGGGCCGCGCGACGGTGAGGGTGCCGGCCTCCGTCTCCACGCCGATGTCGTTGTTGCCGAGCGTGACAACGCCGTGGACCGTGACCGGGCCGAGCGAGAACGTGCCGATCGTCAGATCATCGTGGTAGCCGTCGACCTGGATGAGATAAACGCCCCCACTTGCCGAGTCGGGGAGCACGGCGGCGACCGTGTCCACGTCGATGCGGAGCGGCTCGGCGGCGGTGCCGATCCCCTCGGTCGCTACCAGCAGGAGCGTCCCGCCGCCGGTCGTCTGCGTGATGGTCGCGGTGCCGTAGGTGAGGATATTCCGCGCGCCGATGGCCAGATCGCCGCTATCGGTCCGCACGTCGGCGTACAGCACGACGTCGCCGGTCGAGTTCAGGTCGCTCAGGTCGAGGTCGGCCGGGTCCATGCTGGCCGGGTTCATGCTCCCCAGCGCGATCCTGCCGGAGCCGGTCGTGGTCACGGCGTAAAGCACGGTGATCGTGCCGGTGCAGCTCCCGATGCCGACGTCGTTGCCATTGGAGGTGGTGACGCCCGACTGGCCGTCGACGGCGGTGACGTTGAGGTCGTCGAGCTCGGCGATGACGATCCGGCCGGTGGCCGCGGCCCCGTCCAGGGCGGCCGAGAGGTTCTCCACGCTGACCATGATCGGATTCGCCGAACTGCTCGTCGCGCTCCCGATCGCGTTGTCGGCGGTCAGTCGCAGGGATTGGGCGACGATCAACGTGCCCATCATCTGGGTGACGGCATCGGAGGAGTCGAGGACGACGAGGTTGTCGCTGCCCACGTCGACGACGTTCGCCCGGACGTGGATGTCGCCCCCGCCGGTGGTCACGAGCCGGATTTCGCCGTCGCCGCCGGCCATCACGTTGCCGTTGACGTTGAGCGTCCCTTCCGCGGAGACGTGGACGTCGCCGTCGGCGGTCACGAGCGTGCCGAGCGTGACGGGCGCGGCGCCCGGCGCCGAGCCGCCCCCGACGGCGCCGTCGCTGCCCGTCTCGATCGTGATCGACCCGGAGCCCGTGGTCCGGAACACGAGGTTGCTCGAAGCGACGCTCCCCGTCAGGTCGATTCCCCCGATGCCGTCGCCGGTGTCGTTCCTCGTGCGCAGAACGAGGCTGTTCCCGTTCTGGATCAGGACGACGTTGAACCCGGGGTCATCGCTTCCCGCGCCATCGCCGTCATGAAGGAAGACGCCGCTGACGGTGATGCTGTTTCTCGCCTCGAGGATGATGTTGGCCGTTGCGCTTTGTGCCTCGATCTCCGATTCGTAGACGAGGAAGGGATTGGGCGTGCCGCTTCCCTCGTCCCCCAGCGCGATCGTCCCGGCGGTGTTGGAGCCGGCGGCGTGGATGAGGGCCGTGGCGATCGCGTCGGGGTCGTCGTGCCCATCGGCCGTGCCGCCGACGATTCGGATGTCGAGCGGGTCGAGCAGCAGCGTGCCGGTCGCGCCGTGGGGGGCGAGGAGGTCGACGCTGCCGCGTTGCACCAGGTTGACCTTGCCCGAGATCTCGGCAAAGCCCCCCTCGCCCGACTCGGCGCCTCCCCGGGCGGTGAGCCGGCCGTAGAAGAAGGTGCTGTCGTCGGCCCAGACGATGACCCGGCCGCCGTCGCCGTGGGTCAGGGCGTCGGCCCGGATCGTCGCTTCGGGGGCGATGACGGTGAGCGTGGCGTTGCCGACGTCGGGGTTGTTCCCCTGGTAGTCGCCGCCGATCAGGATCGTGCCGCCCCCGGCGTCGCCGGAGGCATCCACATGGGCACCACCGACCAAGGTCACCTGGTCGCCGAGCAAATGAACGGTTCCGCCGGTTTGGCCCGGCGCGGCGTCGGAGACGTCGATCGTTCCGGAGACGAGCAGGGCTCCCCCGCTGCCGGCGTCGAGCTCGACCGAGCCTCCCTGGCTGGCGATCGCCCCGTCGACGCGGATCGTGCCGCCGGTGGCCGCCAGGCTGCGGCCGCCCAGGTCGATCTCCCCGGCGAAGTGGAGCGTGTCGCCGGCGTCGCCGCGAATAGTCAGGTCGGCGACCGGATCGGCGTCCAACCCGTCCACGTTGACGGTGTCGCTGCCCCCGCCCGGCACGTCGGTCTCGACGACGAGCGACGCGCGGGGACCGGCGAACGTCACCGCCGTGCCGCCCGTGGAGGAGATCGTCGACAGGCCGTCGCCGAGATCGCCATCGTCGGAGATCGTGACGGTCTCGGCCGCCGAGGCGAACTGAAAGACGAGCCGATCGGGGGCGGTCGTGTCGACCATCGATTCCACGCCGGTGTAGACGAGCCCGGCGGCGCTGCCCGTCTGGTCCCCCGCCCAGGTCACGTGGAGGAAGCCGTCGCCGACGCGGTCGAACCGGTGGGTGACGGTGTCGATCAGCGTGCCGGAGGAACCGCCTTCGGCCAGCACGCAGTCCTGCCCGCCGTCCATTCCGTGGAAGATCAATCCCCCGGCAGGAAACGGGTCGCCTCCGGAGAAGTCGACGATCAGGGTGTCGCTGTCGCGGGAGCCGTTGAGCGTGATGTTTTCCAGGTCCGCCAAGGGCGCGGCGTACACTTCGCGACCGTTGACCGAAATCTGGACCTCGTCTCCCTGTCGGACGACGTGGAAGGTGTCCGTCAGGCCGTCGTTGGCCAGGGCCCCGGCGTCGATCGTGGCCTCTTCGGCGCCGTGGTCCCAGGAGAGCGCCGTCCCGTTGAGCACGCGCCGGTCTTCGAGCTGCCGGACAAACAGATTGGGGAAAAGCTCGTCGTGGTAGCGACGGGGCGGGGGCTTGCGCAGGTCGCTCCGGCGAGTTCTCAACAGTCCCTGGAGCCAAGCCGCGATTCGCATTCGATCAGTTCCCCGCAATAAGCCCGTTCATAGGATGCCGTGGCAGCAAGGTTGCAGGCAGGTTGCCGAGAAGCGGTGCTGAGCGGCAAGGTCGGCGGTGGTCCGATACGGAGGGGCTGCCGCCCGGCCGCCCGGCCCCGACGCCCGCTCGTCCCCGGTTCCCACAAGTGCGATAAGTTGGAGGTGAGCCCGAAAAGGGTGCTGGCAAGACAACTACCGCGGTCACTCGAATCGCGGAGTGCCTATATATCCCTTAATTGTCCTAAGCGGTCCGGTGCGGTGTCAACCAACAAACTCGGGGCGCGTGGGCCAGATAGGGGGGCTATGCCGCTAGGCAAATTGAGGGTTGCGGCCGGTATGCTTGCGCGGGGCGATTACCGGCTGGCCCCGCTCGGCCATCCGGATCATGATCGCGTCCCTCGCGGGCGACCGCGACTCCGCCTGGACGTAGCAACGTATCTTGTTGCTGGAGATGGACTTACGCCCCCTCGCGCGACCGGTTTCCCGGGAACGGTTGCGACCGTCGGAAGGCTGGGAGAGGTCGTAGGGGCCGCCGAGCCGGCGCCCCGGCGGCCCTAATGGCTCGTGTCCAACCGGCTGCCCGTGTTTTCGTCGGGCAGACAACTCGCCAACAGCCGGTGTCGGAGCTGCTCGCACACGGGCAGGTGAACCACGAACTGAGCCGCGTAGAAGTGGCGAGCCGAAGAGGACTTCTTTCGCCACCCGGCCGCCTGATCCCGGAGTGCAGGCGTGGAACGAGGAAACGGTGTGTCTTGCGGGGTGTTGTTTCGTGCCCAGCCAGTCAGGCGGCGTTTGAGCCTTCGCCACCAGCACGCCTCGGCCGCGGCGTGGCTCAGCCGCCTCTGGAAATGATCGAGGAAATGGTTGACGCCGGCCAGAAACGTGTCGGCCACCGGCGACTTGGAGGCAACGCCGAACAGGGTGTGCGGAGAGTCTTCGCCTCCTTGCCAGCCGACCAAAGTCGCCTCCAGGCCGCCCAACAGCCTCTGCATGGCCTGGGGGGTCGGGTGCCAGTAGCGTTCGACGCCGTGGGGTGACCGACCACTGGACTGGGAACAACAGACCACCAGGGTCCCGCCCGGCGCCAGGATGCGGACCATCTCCTCCACCGCCTTGCCCGGCTCGAAGACGTGTTCCAGGGCGCCCACGGCGATCACCGTCCGCGCCGAGTTGTCCGAAAACGGCAGCTCGACGAGGTCCTCCAGCCGCTCGATCTCGGCCGGCTCCGAGCCCTCGCAACCGGGAGCGCCGTGCTCGGGGAGGCTGCTCGGCGGCGTGGGCCCGCCGTGCCAGTCCACGCTCGGACCGTATCCGAACTGGTACATCGGACCTTCCAGTCGAAACGCCTCAGAGACGCTCTCGAGGAACGCGCGAACGGACTCTGGCATGTTGGTCCTTTCTGGTTGGGCGTTCTTGCGATTGGCCGGCGACCCACCGCCGGAACCGGTCCGGCTCCCACCGATACACGACCACCGCGTCCTGCCCTCGGCCAGCGCGCTGCGGGTCGGGAAACGTGGCGACGGGCCGGGCCGCGACGTCGAGCAAACGTGCAATCGTCCGGCTGCGGCGGCTTGCGTACTCCAGCTCCCGTCGCTCCAGGACCACGTAGGCCAACTGGGGATGGCTCACCGCCGCTTGGGCGTCTTCGTAGCGGTAGGTCACTCGGCGGGAGTACAAGCCGGTCCAACCGCGGGTATCGAGAACCAGCCCGGGCGCCGCCGCGTCTCGGGCCAGCCACTCGGCCGCCAGGCGGTGGCCCAGCCGGCTTGCGTGCAGCGGCTCGACCGCCTCGACGAGGCAGACCGCCGCGGCCACCAACACCGTGGCCCACGCGATGCGTGAAGGAAAAAGGGGACGGGCCCCATTCGCGCGAAGCCCCGGGCACCGACCGCAGGTTGGTCGGGCCGTTCCGGCAGATTGGACCTGCCCCCTTTCTCCGCCGGATGGTGCTTCGTCGGGCGCCCCGGCAGGCTTCCGACCGGCGATCCACGCGCCCAGCGCGATCGCCCCGTATCCGGCCGGGCCGACTCCGATCACCACCAGGGTCAACAGGTGCCGGGCACTCACGTACCCTTCGTTGGCCGCGAAGTGAAGCACCGCCGAGGCGAACAGCAAGCCGTAGATCTGCGCGAACCGATCGACGGGACGGACGAGCTGCCGCCGCAGTCGCCACACTCCCAATAGGGCCAAAGCCCCGATCACGTATCCGAACGCTTCGGCCGACTCCTCGGCAAGCTCGATCGTTGCCGCCGCGTAGCCGCGACGCCGGAGGCTGATCGTCGTTTCCTTGGGGGCGAACGACATCGGCTCGTCGTCGGCCAGCCGCCACACGCCGGCGCCGGTTGCCCCGACCGTCGACGTGGGACCCGGCGATTCGGCCCGGCCTTCCGGTTCGTAACGTCCCAGAATCCGTGCGACGGCCGTGCGCGGCGAGGTCGCCCCCGTGGCGGCAAGATAGGGGCCGAACACCAGGCCGCACCCCAGAGCCAGGCAGCCTACGGCGGTCACCAGTCTCGACCAGGGCTGGCGCCGGTCGGCCCCAAGCTGGAGCGCCAGCAGTGCGACCACCAAGGCAGCCGGGAGCACCAACGCTTCCGCCCGAACCAACACGGCCAGCGCCGCCAGCGTCCCGGCGACAAGCAGCCACCTCGGATTTCGACGCGCCGAGGGCCCGCAGCAGGGCACGGCCGATGGGACATCGCTCCTCACGCCTGCATCCTGAACCCGGAGCCCTGAACCCTGACCCCGGAGCCCTGAACCCTGAACCCCCAACCCTGCTCGCTGCCCGCTGGCCCCCGAATCCTGACCGCTCACCCGCGGCAAGCTTAGGGGCGTCCAATACACCACAACCGCCCAAAACGCCAGACAGAAAAGCAGCAGGTGCACGCCATCGCCCAGCCCGTCGGCACCCAGACGGGATACCTCCGGCAAGAGGCAGAAGAAGAGCGAGCCGGCCGCCGCGGGCGCCGGTCCGACGAGCCTGAGCGAGAGGAAATAGACCGGCACGACGGCCAAGACCAGGGGGATTGCCGCCGCCAGTTGCACGCTCGTGGCCCACGACGCGCCAGACGGGCCCGCCGCCCGCTGGAGCCCCTCGTGGATCAGCCAAACCCAGGCCGGAAAGAGCGGCTGTTCCCGCTCGTGCCGGATCGTCTCCGGGAATCCTTGCGCGTCGATTCGCCGGGCGATCTCCACAAAGCCGACCGCGTCCAGGGCCGGCACCGTCGCCCGTCGAATGAGCAGGAGTTGAACGACACAGGATAGGGCGAGCAGTCCGGCGACGATCGCGATGTGGCGCTTCCGATCCATCCGTGGTCGGCCCTTCCAGCGAGTCGATCCTTGACCCGGTGCTCGCCCTGCTGGCACGTCGGGCGAACAGGGTACCCCCAATCGGCGGAGGCGTCAATCCGACCTTTCCGCGGTGCCGAGAGGCGTGGTCACCGACCCCGCCCGCGGACCCAAACGGTGGTCCGGGCCGGTGGCAATATAGTTAAGCCTGGGGCTCTGTGGAAAATGGGCGTGATCCGACCTTTCTGGACAGCCGTCATAGGCAGCAGGTCTTGAGTAGACCACAGGCCCGGAATCTGCCGAATCGTTGAAAGGAGGAATCCGCCGTCACAAGGCCGACGGGGACGCATCGAGGAAGCCGGAAGTCGTTTTACGCCCGCTCCTCACCCGCCCCGTGATACCAGCGGCAATTCCGAGCTTACGGAAAATCCCTGCTCCGGCTATCATTCGCAACCCAAGGGGCGTTGGAAGGCGCCTCGGACAACCATGCAGTTCCGTCGAAGTGGCCAACGTGATGACCGCCGCCGCCGGGTGTTGAACGACACCCTGGCGATCGCCGCACCCGGCTCGTGCCGCCGATCGCGTCAGAGTTCCCGGGGGGGTGGGAAGCCGGCGGAGCGAAAATCGGAGAACTACGGGGACGCGGCTTTCATGGACGAACAGCTTCGCTTGACCGATCTGGTCCCACGCCGTCTGGCGGTCTTCGTCCTGGTGCTCGCGGCGGGTTTGGCCGTGGTGGCCGGTCTGGTGGGCCTCTACGCCTGGATGCCTCGGGTTGCCGGCCTGACCACCGACGGCCGAGTCGCCGCCTTCGACCTGGACGGCGAGGGCAGCCTGGCCGTCTGGTTCTCCTCGATGACCCTCGCCCTGGCCGGACTGGTGGCCATCCTCGTGTTCACCGTCCGGCGGCATCGGACCGACGACTACCCGGGACGCTACCGTGTCTGGCTCTGGGCCGCCACCTGCTGGTTCCTGTTGAGCATCGACGAGACCTCCAGCCTCCACGAGGGCTTCAAGGAGATGATGGTCATGCTCACCGGCACCCGGGTCTTCGGCGACGGCTCGATCTGGTGGGTGGCCGTCTACTTCTTCCTCCTCGGGGCGGTCGGCACTCGGCTTCTGGTCGACATGCGCGCGTGCTGGCTTTCCAGTGCGGCCTTGGTCGGCGTGGCCGCCTGCTACGTGGTGGCCGTCGTGGCCCAGCTCGGCTGGATCCTGCCCGAGTCGGGCGCTTTGGGCGTGATGCTCGAAGAAAGCGCCGAGATGGTGGGGAACCTGATGCTCCTTCTGGCCATGGGCCTCCACGCCCGGCACGTGATCCTCGACGCGCAAGGCCTCCTGCGGCACCGCCGGGAAGAGGAGGCGAGCGACGAGGAGGAATTCGAGGAAGAAGAGGTCGACCAAGAAAGCTTCTCCCTGTTCGGCCGCTCCGTGGTCGTCCATCCTCCCCACGGCGTCCCCCGGCCCGCGGCCAGGGCAGCCACCCCCAGCCGGTCCGAGCGGGCGACTGTCAGGGCGGCGACCACGAGCCGGCCGCAATCGGCAGCCGCGCAATCCGAGAGCGACACCTCGACCACGCCCGCGCGTCGCAAACTGACCAAGACGGAGCGCAAGGCGTTGCGCAAGCGTCTGGCGAAGATGCAGGCGGAGCGCGAGCGGCGGCGTGCGGGTTGATCGCGGCCGGCCGTGTTGCCGCCTCCGAGTGAGCGTACGTGCCTGCGAGACGTCTGCGCCTCCGGGTATCTGCGGTGACCGACGCGCGCCAAGCCCGAGCCGTCACCCCTGGATACGGACTCGGAAATCCTGTATTCTAAGCGCGACGGACGATAGAGTTGGACGGTGTATTAGGGTGCCACGGGCATCTTGCCCGTGCACTGGCGAGACGCCAGTGCCACCCGACCGTGCAGGCTGCTCCTTGTCCCGCTTAGCGGTTTGGCCCTCTGCCGCCGGCCCCGCAATTCATCCTTCCGCATTCATCATTCAGAATCTCCCACCATGGTTCGCACGCGATTTGCCCCCAGTCCGACCGGGTATTTGCACATCGGCGGGGTCCGCACGGCCCTGTTCTGCTGGCTCTTCGCCCGGCGGCACGGAGGCCGGTTCATCCTCCGGATCGACGATACCGACCAACAGCGCAACGTCGACGAGGCCCTCGAGCCGATCCTCCGCGGCCTCCGCTGGCTGGGCATCGACTGGGACGAGGGCCCCGAGGTGGGCGGGCCGCACGGGCCCTACTACCAGTCGCAGCGGCTCGACAAGTACCAGGCCGCGGTCGAAGCGCTGCTCGCCGGGGGCCATGCCTATCGCGACTACGCCACGCCCGACGAGATCCAGGCCGAGCGCAAGGCGGCCGAGGGCGAGAAGCGGCCCTTCCGCTATAGCCGCCGCTGGATGGCCGAAACCGCGGAGGATCAAGCGCGGTTCGAGGCCGAGGGCCGAACGTCGGTCGTCCGGCTGAAGATGCCCGAGGAAGGCAAGCTGGCGATCGACGACCTCGTGCGCGGCCGGGTCGAGTTCGACTGGGCCGGCGAGCAGGACCACGTCGTCCAACGGGCCGACGGCTCCTGCCTCTACCACCTGGCGAGCGTGGTGGACGATTACCAGATGCAGATCACCCACGTGATCCGCGCCGAAGAGCACCTCTCGAACACCCCGCGGCAGATCTTCATTGCCCGGTCGCTCGGCTACGAGCTGCCCCGGTACGCCCATTTGCCCTACGTGGCCGAGCCGGGGAGCAAGACCAAGCTGAGCAAGCGGAAGCTCGCCAAGTACCTCAAGAATCGCGACTTCGCCCAGCTTCTGGAGCACGGCCGGAGCATTGCCGAGCGGATGGGCCTCGAGCCCGACCCCGAGACGTTCAACCCCGTCATCGTCGACTTCTACCAGCAGGTCGGCTACCTGCCCGAGGCGATCGTCAACTACCTCGCCCTTTTGGGCTGGTCGCTGGACGACAAGACCGAGCACTTCACCCTCGACCGGCTGGTCGAGGTCTTCTCCCTGGACCGCGTCAACAAGGCCCCGGCCGGCTTCGACCCGCAGAAGCTCCGGGCGTTCGAAGAGCGTCACATGCTCCAGGTGCCGCTCGACCGGAAGGTGACCCTCGCGCTCCCGTACCTCGAGAAGGCCGGGCTGGTCGACTCGCCGCCGCCGGCCGAGATCGAGTCGAAAGTGGGGCTTATCGTCCAGGCGGCGGGCGACCGCATCAAGGTGGCCGGCGACGTCCTCGACTACGCCGATTTCTTCCTCCCGGACGACCAGTTGCCCTACGACGAGAAGGCCGTTGAAAAGCGCCTCCGCAAGCCGCCCGAGGCCGTAGCACTACTCACCGAGTTCAAGGCCCAACTGGCGGCCGCCGAGCCGTTCGATGTGGAGAACCTCGAAAAGCTCACGCAGCAGTTTGTCGAGCGGCAAGGCATCAAGGTCGGTCAGATCATCCACGCCGTGCGCGTCGCCGTCACCGGCAAGTCGATCGGCTTCGGGACGTTCGAGACGCTGGCCATCCTGGGCCGAAAGCGGTGCGTGGCACGGATCGAGCGCGCGTTGGATCGCGTGTGAGCGACGGATAGGGCGCCCTCCGCGGGCGCCCTCCGCGGGAGGTTCGCGCCCCGCGTGCGGTCATGACGTGAGCCGAACGACTGCCAGGCACTTGAACACGGCGTCGAGCAGTCGCTTCATGCTGCAACTCTTCGACAGCACCAGGACCAACAGATCCTCGCAGAGACGCTGACGGTTCAATTCGTCGGCCCAGGCCGTCAGCAGAATGACGGGAGTGTTCCGGTAGCCGTCCGTCTGGCGCAGCAGCCTGACGAAGTCGGTTCCCGGATAGTCGGGCAAGTAGTAGTCGGCGATGACCAGATCGAAGTGCTCTTGCCTGGCAAGCAGCAGGGCTTCGACCGCCGTTGCCGCGGTTGCGACGCGAAGCCCTGTTTGCGAAAGGTTGAGCTCCACGATGCTTCGGTACGTCTCGCCGTCTTCCAAAACCAGAACGTGCTCGGACAGCGAATCCATGATTGACGCCGCACCACTACTCGTAGGGTCAGGACGCACAGCCGGCTATTGCCAGACGCTCCGAGACCGCATCCAGCACGTGCCGCATGGCGCAGTTCTTCGACAACACGACGACCGCCAACTTGTCGCGCAGGTACTCCAGGTTCAATTCCTCGTCCCGAGCGGTCAGCACGATGATGGGAAGGTGTTCGTATCGCGGGGTCGCGCGCAACCGCTTGATGAACTCGGTGCCCGGGTAGTCGGGCAGGTAGTAATCGACGATTGCCAGGTCGAAGCGCTCGTGTTCGGCAAGCGACAGCGCCCGGCCTACGTCGGTTGCCGCTGAGACTCGGAACCCGGCGTCGGAGAGATTGGAGACTATGATTTGCCGATACGTCGGGGCATCCTCCAAAACGAGCACGTGCGGACGAGACGGACTCATGGCTGCCATCGCCGGGCCCTCGGGAAGTGAATGGATGCTCCACTGAAAATCTATCTCGCCCGGCCCGCAGAAGCAAAGCCAACTCGGCCAGTTGGCCGAGCTGTAACGATAGAGCGGATTGTGGAGACGAGATGGCACGACGAAGGCATGCGAGCACGGAACCGCCAGCCGTGCCCGGATGGGAGGGGGAACTGCTGTGGCATCGATGGATCCGGTCCTTCGAGCTTTCGGTGGGGGGGGCCGATACCTCGAAGAAGTCCAACAGAAGTACAGGCGAAGGCAAAGGCCGTGGGCATGCTTCTGGCTCTCGGCGGTGTTGGCAACGAGCGTCGGCTGTCCGGGGCCCGTCGACCCTCCCCGAAGCCGGCGCCGGGCGTCCCCGCCGCCGGCACCGAGGATCGGCGTTGATTCGCCGGAGAAGACGGCGGTTGATCCGCCGGAGGAAGCGCAGCAGGCGGGCTCGAACAACGCGGGTCCGCTGTTTGTGACCACGGAGATCGAGGACGTTATCGTCGTCAAGATCATGGACCCCAAACTGCTCGAGCAGGGAGAGATCGATCGGTTTGGCGAGGCGCTGATGCAACTGGCACGGCAAGGGGATAGCGCGAAGAAGGTCTTGCTGAGCTTCTCGCACGTCGAACTCCTCTCCAGCGCCGTTCTCGCCCCGTCCGGTTTGAGGAGCAGATACGCAACGACGGCGGCGCGGTGAAGTTCTCCGAGTTGGGCCCGGGCGCCCTGTCGCCGTTTCTTGACACGAACCTGGACAAGCTGTTCGAGATTTACGCGACCGACTCGGATGCCCTGGCGGCGTTCGACAAAACGCAGTGAGGACGTGACTCCTGGATCCCCGCGATGGTCTTGCGAAGACCCGGCCGATTGACGCAAGTGCTTGCCCGGTCCAAAAGAAAAAAGCCGCTGACACCTGCTGTCAACGGCTCGCTTGAGCGAGGGCGAAGGGACTCGAACCCTCAACCACCGGATCGACAGTCCGGTACTCTAACCAATTGAGCTACGCCCCCGAAATTGCCTATTCTGCTTCTTCTTGGGATGTCGATTCCCCTTGCTGGGGTGGTGTGTGGCGACATCCACAGGGGCTGGGACACTCTCGACGCAAGCCGCCCAGTTACTATGGATGATACCATAAAGAGGGCCCTCGGCAAGGCCCATTCGCGCCGGGGTGAGGTTGTGTTTTTCTCTCGACGAGAGCGGCCTTCGATGGGAAAGGGTGATCGGCCGAACCCCGCAAATGGGTACCCCGCATCAGGGGTACGTGGTGCGTCGCAAGCCACCAAGAGCGGTTCCGTCCTCCCCGGATGTGGGGCGCAGTAGGCCACGCCACCCGATCGGGCCATTCTGCACGCTCCCAAGCCGTCAGCCGTGAATCCATGATCTACACTTTAGCAATTGTGGGGAGGCACCAGATCGACCCGACACAAGGAGCGCGCCGATGGACCAGTTCTGTCGTGAGGTGATGCGGTTCATCGATGGAATGGACGCCCAGGATTGGCTGCTGGCGCTGTTGGCCGTGGTGGTGGTAGGGCTGTTTTGCATGCGGGGGTTCGGCTCGCGGTCGGACTACTAGGACACTTGGCTTCGGACATTGGCTGCAAATGAGTCAAGTTTGTGGGGTTCAGGGTTCGGGGTTCAGGGTTCAGCACTTGGAGTTCCACCTATACGCGGAAATCCTGAGCCCTGAACCCCGAACCCTGACCTCTCGCCTCGGTCTGAGGCCCTGCCTCGCTAGAGCTTGCTTCAAATAACGCGCATCTTTTGGGAGTGGTCGCAGACCGTGGATCTCTTGGGCCTCGAAATCCCGGCCGCCCTCGCCCTGGCCACGGTGGCCACGTTGGGCTATCTGGTTGGGCGACGCTCGAACAACGTTCCCGACGAGGTCGCGGCCCGATCCAAGCGCGAACTCGACCGTGCTCGGGCAGTTGCTCGGGAGTTGGAGAAAATCGCGCGGATGGTCCGCAAGAACCTGGCCCGACACCACGCCGGCTTGAACAAGTTCAACGAGCGGGTAGGTCAGCTCGATGCTCAGGGGCGGGAAGCCGCTTGGATGGAGCTGTGCCGGGAGGCGGAGGAGATGCTCGCGCCGACGCTGCGCCTGGCCAACCAGATCTCCAACGCCTGCGACATGATCCGCCACGAGACCAATCACCTGATGACGTTCACCGAGGTACGGACCGACCCGCTCACCGGCGTCTGCAACCGCCGCGGAATGGACGAGGCCCTGGCCACGCAGTTCGCCATGCTCGATCGCTACGAAGTGGCGTTCTCCGTGGCAATCTTCGACCTCGACCACTTCAAGCGGATCAACGACAAGCGGGGGCATCTCGAGGGCGACCGGCTGCTCCATCGCGTGGCGAGCCTCCTGGACGACACGGCCCGCCAGACCGACGTCGTCGCACGCTACGGCGGCGAAGAGTTCCTCGTCGTGATGCCCGAAACCGATCTGGAGCAAGCTTCGATTTTCGCGGATCGTTTTCGGGCCAGGGTCGAGACGGAGCTTGCCATCACCCTGAGCGGTGGAGTCGCCTCGGCACTGGACGGCGACACCTCCGACTCGCTTCTCGCGCGGGCCGACGCCGCCCTCTACGCGGCCAAGTCGGAAGGCCGCAACCGCGTGTCCCGGCACAACGGCCGCCAGATCGAATCGATCTGGGAAGAACTGCCTGCCGGTCAGAGCTGAGCCGCGTAGCACGGGCGATTGGCCGGTGAAGTCGGAAACCCGGGCAGGACGCCGGGGCTACCATACGGGCCGAACCGTTCGCGTTAGTACTCCCGCGGATTGACGCGGGCCTGCACGCGCCCCGGGAGGCCCTGGATCCGCAGGAAGCCTTCGGCGTCGGTCTGGTTGTAGTCGCCGCCGCCTTCCATGGTGGCGATGCCTTCGTCGTACAGGCTGTTGGGGCTCGTGCGGCCGGCGACCATCATGTTGCCCTTGTAGAGGTTGAGGGTCACCCGGCCGGTGACCGGTCGCTGGGCCCGGCGGATGAAGGCCCCCAGGGCGTCGAGCTTGGCGTGGTACCAGAACCCGTAGTAGACCATCTCGGCCACTTCGGGGGCGAGCCGATCGCGCAGGTGCACCAGGTCGCGATCCAGCGTGACCTGCTCCAGGAGGCGGTGGGCCTCGTAGAGGATCGTCATCCCGGGGGCCTCGTAGACGCCGCGGCTCTTCATGCCCACGAAGCGGTTCTCGACCATGTCGATCCGCCCGATCCCGTTGCGGCCGCCGATCTCGTTGAGCGTCTCGACGACCTCGAACGCGCCGAGCGACTTGCCGTTGACCGCAACGGGCACGCCGGACTCGAAATCGAGCACGACCGGCTCGACCGCGTCCGGCGCCTCCTGCGGCGAGACGGTCATCCCGAACTCGACCAGCTCCAGGCCGTTGACGCCCAGGTCCTCCAGCCGTCCCGCCTCGTAGCTGATGTGCAGGCAGTTCTCGTCGGAGCTATAGGGTTTCTCGACCGACGCTTTCACCGGGATGTTCTTCTCGTTGCAGAACGCGATCATCTCGCTGCGGCCCGGGAATTGTTGGCGGAACCGCTCCATCCGCCATGGGGCAATCACGTGGATCCCCGGGTCGAGCGCCTCGGCGGCCAACTGGAACCGGCACTGGTCGTTCCCCTTGCCGGTGGCGCCGTGGGCGAACCCGTCGGCGCCCACCTCCCGGCCCACCTGGAGACACTTCTTGGAGATCAGCGGCCGGGCGATCGACGTGCCCAGCAGATACACGCCCTCGTACTTCGCCTGCCAGTGAAGGACCGGCAGCGCGAAGTCGCGGCACAGTTCCTCCCGGGCGTCGACAATCCGGGCGGACTTGGCCCCGATCTTCTCCGCCTTGCGAAGCGTCGCCTCGCGGTCCTCGCACGGCTGCCCCAGGTCGACGTACACGGCGTGCACGTCGTAGCCCTCCTCCCGCAGCCAGCCGAGGATCACCGAGGTATCCAATCCGCCCGAGTACGCCAGAACGCAGCTTGGCATCGCAGTCTATTCCCCATGGTCCGAGTTCACATTTGCCGGGACGGCATCGCAGCCGAAGTCCTGTAGTTTGACCCGCCCGCCGCCGGTTGGCAAGTGGGTGTGCGGCCGCGTCGGGCACAGAAACCGGGCCAAGCTGGTCGTTGGCGCAGCGGCCTCCAAGGCGCTGGCGAGCGTCGAGGAGGACCGGCAGCCAACGGCCGAAATTCGCGTCTGCAAAACGAATGTTGACTTTCGCCTCAGGGGCGATATCCTGAAAGCGCATGGGGGATTCTTGCCTACCTGGTAAGGGGCATTGCGGCGTGCCCCGCTGTAGCGGCATAAATCTGACGTGTCGTCGATCGCGATGCGGATGGTTCGGTAGACGCAGCTTTCAGTGAACTGGGGAAGGAGGCGTGAAATGTCGAGAATCCTGATGAGTCTGGCCGTGGCGCTCTGCGTCGCGGGCAGCGCGAGTGGCGCGCAGGAGGCGGACAAGGACGCGAAGGATGCGCCGAAAAGGCCTGACGCCCGGGAATCGGCACCGGCCCAGGCAGGCGATCGGCCGGCCGCCCATTCTCGTGGTACGGAGGAGGTGCGCGAGCAGCCGGCGGAGCGGCCCTGGTGGGTGGACGCTCCCGGGCGGTCGTCGGCGCCTCCCGAAAGGGTGCGGAGGCAGCTCGCTGAGCCCGACGCGCGCTTTCGGGAGGTCGTCTCGCGGCTCCAGCGGGAGAAGACGGTCCCTCAGCCCGACGCGCGCGTTCGGGAGCTCTTTCAACTCAAGAACGCCCTGGGGGTGGAGGTTGCCGAAGCGGTCAACGAGCTGCTCCGAGGCGAGGCCCAAAGGCCGCCCCACCCCATGCAGGACAAGGCCGTCGTCGTGGCGGAGCCGGTGAGCAACAGCCTGCTCGTGAGCGGGACGGCGAACGACGTCGAGCAATTGGGGAAGATCATCCAAGAGCTCGACCAGCCGCCGCAGATGGTCTTGATCCAGATGCTGATTGCCCAGTCGACGTTGGCGGATGCCGACGGGGGCAGCCCCGCGCAGCAGGCGTCGAAGCAGGGCGGCCGGCCGGAGGAGCCGGAAGTCGTGGGACTGGCCCCAGGGTCGCAATTCTCCGCCGAGAGGCTGAAGCGGGAGGTCGAGCTGGGCGTGCTGGGCGAGCCGTCGGCGAAGCAAGGCATCGACGAGCGGCTTGGCGAGCTGGAAAAACGGAGCCGGCTGGAAGTGCTCAGCCGTCCCCAGCTCATGACGCTCGACAACCAGCCGGCGTCGATCCACGTGGGCAGTCGCGAGCCGATGGTGCGCAGCTCCCAGCAAGGCCGTTCGGGCCCCGTGCACCAGTTCGAGTACGTGGAAGTGGGGCAGCGAGTGAGCATCACGCCGCGGGTCGAGCCCGACGGTTGGGTGACGATGGAAATCGAAGTGCAGATTTCCCAGCTCGGTCCCCCGGAGGAGGGCCCGGCCGTGTCGGCTTCGCCCGACGGACGCACGGTCCGCGCATCGCGGGTCGTCACGATCACGGCGGAGACGACCGTCCGCGTCGCCGACGGCCACACGGTCGTGCTCGCCGGGCTGACGTCGAAATCCGACTCGCGTGAGGAAGAGCTGCTGCTCGTGCTGACGCCTCGGATCGTCGATCCCGAAGCCGATTGAGGAAGGGCCGGACAGCGCTGGCTGGGCGGGCTCCCGCGGGGCTGGGCTATCAGCCCGTTGAAGAAGGTGGTCGGTCGGCGACTTGGGTGCCACTGCTGGTTTGCCCAGCAGTGATTTTCGTGCCAATCTATACAGCACTGCTGGACAAGCCAGCAGTGGCACCCTCTTCCAACGGGCTGCTAAGAAGCTGTCCGGGAAAGCCCCCCCCAGGAGGGATAGGGGACTTATGGCTAGCGTTTTCCGGACAGCCAGCAAGCACCGTCACTCCTCTTCCCCCGACCCGATCACCTCCAACAGCCGGTCGCGGCTTTCGGCGAGGCGCGCTTCGTCCTCGATCTTGCGGCCGGCTTGGTCGGTGACGTAGAAGACGTCGACGACCTGGTCGAGGTGGGTGGCGATCCGCGCGCGGCCGACGGAGAGGCCGGACTGGTAGAGGGTCCGGGTGACGGCGTAGAGGAGGCCCGGGCGGTCGACGGCGAAGATGTCGAAGATGGTGTGGGTCTCGGACGTGCTGTTGTCGGTTTGGACGCGGTTCTGGGCGACGGGCACCGCCAAGGCGTGATGAGCGCCGATCTGCCAGGTGCGGCGGAACGCGGGGGCCTGGCCCTCGGGAGCACGCAGCGAGGCGGCCAGGGCCCGACGGACCCGCTCCATGCGCTCCGGCGGCGGGGGACCGGTGTAGTCGGGGTCGCGGACCTCGAACCGGTCGAGCACCAGCCCGTCGGCCAGCGTGTTGATCTCGGCGGAGAGGATTTCCAGCCCCTGGCCGGTCAGGGCCCCGGTCAGTCGGTGGAAGATACCCGGTGTGATCGCTTCCCTGGTGGCGACGGTGAGCTCGACCGTCTCGGTCTCCGGCTGGTAGGAGCCTTGGGTGCCGACCTCGTCGTCGGGCAGGCCGTGCAGGAGGCGCAGATCGGCGGCGATCTGCGACGGGGCCGTTCCGTGCAGATAGGTCGCCGGCAGCTCGGCGACCTGGCGGGAGAACCACGGCTCGTGCGCCGCGGGGCCCAGCGACGCGGCGACCGCCTCGCGGCGTTTCGCGAGGTGCTCTTCGGGGTTCACCGCCGGGCTGTCGCCGGCCAGGTGCTGCATCGTCCGCTGGTACAGGTCGATCACCACCTCCGCCTTCCAACTGTTCCACACGTCCGGCCCGACCGCCGCCTGGTCGCACGCCGTGACCAGGAAGAGCATGCCCAATCGCTCGGGCGAGCCGACATCGACGGCGAACCGCACGACCAGTTGCTCGTCGCCGGTATCGCGGCGGAAGGCCAGGTGGCTCATCACCAGGTGCCGGTGGACGAGGAACTCCAGGTCGTCGGTCTCCCGGGCGTCGAGGCCCAGGCGCTCGCCCGTCCGTCGGGCGATCTCCCGTCCAAGCTCCGAGTGGTCCTCCGGATATCCCTTCCCCAGGTCGTGGATCAGCAAGGCCAGGTGCAGTACGTGCTTTCGACCCGACTGCCGGTAGACCCTTCCCAGCGGTCCCGGATCGAGCCGCAGCTCGGTGGCCTCGTCGACCGCCTGGAAGCTGTGCTCGTCGACCGTGTACTTGTGATACTGGTTGAACTCGAAGAGGCCGCGGGCGTGAGCGAACTCGGGGATGAACCGCTCCAGCAGTCGCAGTTGGTGCAGGCGGCGGAGCATCTCGCCCAGCCGGGCCGGATGCCCGACGAGCGACCGGAAGCGATGGCAGGCCCGCGGCGTGATCGGGCCCGACAGCCCCGCCGCTTCCTGGTGCACCAGCTCCCACGTCTCCGGGTCGATCGGCTTGTCGTAGAGGTTGGCCAGGTCGACCAGCTCCATGATCGCGTCGAGGTTGCCGCGGAGCCGTTTGCGTCCCTGCCGGGTGGCCATGATCCGGCTCGGACCGACGTGGAAGCCGCCTGGAACTCGATGTCCGAACAGGCTCTCCAAGACGGCCCGCACCCGCCCCGCGGAACCGGCCTTTTCGGCCAGCCGGGTCGCCACGTGGCTGACTCGGTCGGTGTGGCGGAAGTAGTCGCGCATGAACCGCTCGACCGCCAACATGCCCGACTCCGCCTGGTAGCCCAGCCGCTGGGCGATGCGGACCTGTTCCGACCGGTCGAGCACGTCGACCGCCCTGCCGGCGTGCAGGTGCGTTTCGTTGCGGAGCCACAGCAGGAACTCGCTTGCGGCGCGGATCGCCTCGTAGTCTTCCTGCGACAGGACTTTTCGGTCGCACAACTCGTCGGGCTCGGGCGTGCCGTAGCGGACCATGCCGATCCAGCGGATCAACTGGACGTCGCGGAGCCCGCCCCGGGAGCGCTTGACGTTCGGCTCCAGCAGATACACCGTCTCGCCGAACTTGATGCGCTCCTCGCGCCGCTCCTTTTCGATGGCGGCCATCAGGCGGGCCCCGTGGCGCCCGACCAGGTCGTGGAACCGCCGGATGTAGCGGCAGAAGAGCGTCACGCTGCCGAAAAGGAAGCGGGACTCGATCAACGACGTGCAGATTTGGGCGTCCTGCGAGGCAAGGCGCCAGGCCTCGTCGGGCGTGCGCACGCTGTGCCCCAGCACCAGCCCGGCATCGACCACGTCGCGAAACAGGCGCTCGGCCAGCCGGCTGACCGGCTCGGCGGCGCTCGGGCCGTAGAGGACCATCAGGTCGACGTCGGAAAAGGGGGCCACGTCCCGACGCCCATAGCCGCCGTGCGGAACCAGGGCGATCTGCCCGCGCAGCGACTCGGAATAGGTCAGCCCCAACCGGGCCAGCGCGGCGGAGAACAGCTCCAGGATCACCTCGTCGCGAACGTCCGACGCCACGGCGCACAGCCCGGGCCCGGACGTGCCCTCCTGATGCAGTCGCCCAAGCTGTCTTTGCCCTTCAGCGAGCCGCTCTCTGGCAGCCAAGACGTGGGGGCGGAGCCGGGACATGGGACGGCAGGCGACAGGGGTCGGGGGTCAGGGCGCAGGGGACAGAGTCAGGCGATGGAGGGCAGGGATCGGAGACCCACGGTGAAGTCTACCCTCCGATTGCTCCCGCGAAAACCGCCTCGGATCGCCAAGGATGTGCCCGAGAGCGAGAAACCGAGAGACTCGGGCCTCGACGCGCCGAGCCCTTGTGAGCCATCCGGGCTGGCCGCTGCTACAAGGCGTCCTGGTCGAGCTCGCCCGTGCGGATGCGGATGGTCTGGGAGAGGTCGCTGACGAAGATCTTGCCATCGCCGGTTTGCCCGGTCTGGGCCGCCTTGATGATCGTGTCGACCACGCGCTTCAGATCCTGCTCGTTGACGACCACCTCGATCTTGATCTTGGGGACGAAGTCGACCGAGTACTCCGTGCCCCGGTACATCTCCGTATGCCCTTTCTGCCGGCCGAAGCCACGGACCTCGCTCACGGTCATCCCTTGGATGCCCTGTTCGGTGAGCGCGTCCTTGACCTCTTCGAGCTTGAAATGCCGGATGATGGCTTCCACCTTCTTCATGGCAGGTCTCCCACACTATCGCGCCGCCGTCGTCAGGACCACGTCGCCTCGGGCGGCACGTCTTGATTTCTCTCGATTACTCTATCCGCACACCATCGCGGCGTCCAGCCGCGTCTCCGCTTTCCCGGACTGAGCATCACCTACGTGGCGCGGCCAACCGTAGCACAGGCTTCCAGCCTGTGGCCCCGAATCTTTCAGGCTCTGCGGGTCGAGGCTTGCAGGCGCGTACTCGATACTCCCTGCCGGGAACACAGGCAAGATGCCTGTG
>DATKZH010000478.1:0-18991 GCA_035528065.1 Thermoguttaceae bacterium
CCACGCAAGACTCGCTCCCGGCTGCTGGTCAGGCTTTGCCGGACGGGACTTCCACCCGCAAAGGCTCCGCTGAAAGGTTTCCGTCTCAACTTCCCATAGACATCCCCCTTTCCCGAGCTTCTTGGCGCAATGAATGCTTACAGGAGATTCGCGCGCGGGAGAAGGACCCGAAGACGACCGACCTTTCCGGAGAGTGGGTGAGCGAATTCGGGCATAGCCTGCGTCTGACGGACGACGTGGATAACGTCACCGTTGAGGCGATCAAGTTGTCGCCAGACATGGCCTCGCTTTCCGGACATTGGAGCCGAGACGGCGTGCGGCTGGACGGAGAGTTCCAAGTCGTCTACGCGCAGGATCCGCAGAAGTTGCGCAGGAGAGTGACCGTCAGCGCGGCCTTGCAGGACGCCAAGAAGCTTCGAGTGCGTTTCAAAGATATTAAATGGATGGATTCGGCGAAAACAGTAGGAGAAGGTTTCGACTTCATCGACTGGGTAAAGCAACCAGAGAAGCCATACGAGTAACCCTCCATGCGAGGCCAACCTGACCCACGTTTGGCCGCCGACGGCAGGTCGGCTTCCCTCTTCGAACGATGACACGTCGGCATTCCCTCTTCCGCCGACGGCTTCCCTGAAGGGGTCGGACCGGCTTGTGCCGCTAGGCAGCGGAACCGGTATCGGCTATCATGTCGGCATGTCCGAATCGCCCGAGACGAACGTGTTGGACGTCGAGTGGTGTCGCGCGCAGTTTCCTGCCCTGGCCCGACGGGTCCGCGGCCAACCGGCGGTCTACTTCGACGGGCCGGCCGGGAGCCAGGTGCCCCAGCGAGTGATCGACGCGATCGGCGACTACCTGGTCCGGATGAACGCCAACCACGGCGGCCTGTTCGAGACCAGCCGGGAAAGCGACGCCCTGCTGGAGGAGGCGCATCAGGGATTGGCCGATTTCCTGGGGACGGGCGATCCGGAGACGGTCGCGTTCGGCCCGAACATGACCAGCCTCACGTTTGCCCTCTCGCGGTCGCTCTCGCGAACGTGGCGGCCGGGCGACGAGGTAGTGGTCAGCCGGCTGGAGCACGATGCCAACGTGACCCCGTGGGTCTTGGCGGCGCGCGACGCCGGGGCCACGGTCCGCCACGTCGAGTTCCGCCACGAGGACTGTACGCTCGACGTGGACGACCTGGCCGACAAGCTCACGTCGCGCACGCGCCTGGTGGCCGTCGGCTGTGCCTCGAACGCCGTGGGTACGATCAACCCGATGGACCAGATCGTCCGGCTCGCGCACGATGCCGGGGCGTTGGTGTTCTTCGACGCCGTCCACTACGCCCCGCATCGGCTGCTGGAAGTCGACCGGTGGGGGTGTGATTTCCTGGTCTGTTCGGCCTACAAGTTCTTTGGCCCTCACGTGGGCGTGATGTGGGGACGCCGGGAGTTGCTCACCGAGCTGCCGGCGTACAAGGTTCGCCCCGCGCCGGATGAGCTGCCCGGCCGCTGGATGACCGGCACGCAGAACCACGAGGGGATCGCCGGCACGCTCGCCGCCGTCGACTACCTGGCCGACCTGGGAGGCAGGCTCCAGCCCGGCGCTTGCGACCGTCGCCGGGCGCTCGATGCCACGTATCGCGCGATTGCGGCGTACGAGGGCGACTTGTTTCGGGAGCTGCTCGCCGGGCTGGCCGGCTTGCCCGACGTGAAGATCTGGGGGATCACCGATCCCGAGCGATGGGACCAGCGCGTGCCCACGGTCGCCGTGACGCACCGCCGGCTCGCGCCCCGCGAGCTGGCCGAATACCTGGCCGCGCGGGGGATCTTCGTCTGGCACGGCAACTATTACGCCTTGCCGGTCACCGAGGCGTTGGGGCTCGAGCCCGACGGCATGGTCCGCATCGGCCTGTTGCACTACAACACGGCCGAGGAGGTCGAGCGGCTGCTGGCGGCGATGAGGGAGCTGGGATAAGCGGCGAGTTGGGAGAAGGGAGGATGAACGGCAAACAACGAATCCGTGCGGCGATGCGGCACGAGCCGGTGGATCGGGTGCCGGTGATGTGCCAGTTGGCGATCGGACACTACCTGTTGAACACCGACGTGACGCCCGTCGAGATGTGGTACACCAGCGAAGGGTTCGCCCGGGCACTGGTGACGCTTCAAGAGCGGTACCGCTTCGACGGCATCTTGATCAATCTGCTGGGCACCGATCCGGACTGGATGCGCCACGTCGAGCGGATCGAAACGGCCGAGGACGGCAGCCAGACGGTGTTCTTTGCCAACGGGGATACTGCCCGATGCCCCGCGGACGACAACGTCCATCACCTGCCTTCCGGAGGCCAGCGGCGGCCGACGCTCGCAGAGGTCGACCCGGACCGGATCCACTACGACGACCCACACAGCCTGGGCGGGGTGAAGTATCCCTACTACTTCGGGCTGGAGCCTTACGAAGCCGACCCAAACGACTACTGGCCGGACTATCTGTGGCGGACCATCGACCTGGTGCTCGGCCGGGTCGGCGAGTCGGTCTCGGTGCACGGCGAGATCTTCTCGCCCTGGACGCACCTGATGGAGCTTTTCGGCTACGAGCAGGCGTTGATGTACATGCTGGACGACCCGGAGAAGATCCACGCCATCCTGGCGGCGTACACGCGGGGGACGGCCGACTTGGGCGTGCGCCAGGCCCGGCGGGGCGTGGACGCGGTGCTGATCTCGTCGGCGTTTGCCGGCGGGGGGTTCATCTCGCCGCGGCAGTACGAGGAGTTCGTGCTGCCCTACGAGCGGGAGGTAATCGCGCGGATCCACGAAGAGGGCGTGCCCGTCTACACCCACACGTGCGGCGACATCGGCGATCGCCTGGAGCGGATGGCGGCCACGGGCATCGACGGCATCGACACGCTCGATCCCCCGCCGCTGGGAAGCATCGACCTGGAGGACGCCAAGCGCCGCGTGGGGGACCGCCTCTTCTTCAAAGGGAACGTCGACCCGGTCAACACGCTTTTGAACAAGCCGCGGGAGGACGTGCGCAAGGACGTCCTTTGGCGACTGAAGGTGGGCAGTCCCGGCGGCGGGTACATCCTCTCCAGCGCCTGTTCCGTCTCGCCCCGCGTGCCGCCGGAGAACTTGACCGTGCTGGTGGAGACCAGCGAGGAGTTCGGCACGCCGGAGGTGTAGGGCGAGGTTAGGACAAAATACTCTACTGTACCTTTCACCTGGTTACGACGCTTCGCGTCGTAACGGACCATCGGACGCATTACGTCCGGAAGTCGGCGGAGGCGAGAGGCCCACAAGTGGTTGCGTCTATCGGACACGAAGCGTCCGACCAGTACGTTCCGACGCCAAGCGTGGGAACGAGGGCAAGTTCGTGCGGACAACGACGAGAGCGTGCGTGCGCTGGGGGAGCCGGATCGTCAGAAGCCGGAGAGTAGACGAATCGTCAGAACAGGGTCCGCAACCGCTTGGGCACGAAGGCCTTCATCCGATCCACCAGACCGGGAGGCTCGCGAGGCTCTCGCGGCGAATCGGGGCGGGGCTCAGGTCGGCGGACCGCGCGAGCCGGCGAGGCCGGGACGTTGGCCGCCAGGAACCGTGGCCAGTAGCCCTCGAGCAGGTGGATGCAGTCGCCGACTTGCCCCCGCTGGAGCTTCAAGTCGGCCGGCGCAATCAGTTTCAGGAGGGCGTTTTTTTCGATTTCGTTGAAGGCCAGGGCGCTGAGCTGCACGTTGTCGACCCAGATTTCTCCCGGCCCGATCAGGTCGAAGCGGACCCGCAGACGGGACAGGCCCTCCAGGGGCAAATCCGTCGCCTCCACGCGGAACAGCTTCCACTCGGGTCCGACCTGCCGTGTCTGCCAACGGAGAAACGGCTTCCCTCGCCACTGGCCCTCCAAACGGTATCGGAGGGTGGCTTGCGGGGAGTCCTCCGCCGCCCGAAGCCAGACCGCCATCGTCAGCCGACCGGTCGTCGGCGGGTCGAAAGCCTCGCTGATCAGGCCGGCCGCGCGCCCTTGGCTGACGATTCGCACCGCCCGGGTGCCCCGTTGCGCCTGGGTGTCGTCCAACGCGATCGTCGAACCCGGTTCGATCGAGGTGGTCCAGCCGAGGATTTCGCCGTCGGGTGCGGCCGGGCGTTCGAAATCGGGATTCTCCAACACTTGCAGAAGCGGGGGAAACTCGGCCACCGCGGCCGCCCGGTCGATCAAGTCGTCGATCCGCGCCTTCAACTCGGCTTGGACCTGCGGAGGGCAGAAGACCTGCGGCCGGGAAAGCCTGACCCCTGGGCTGGAGAACCGCACCGCCACCAGATCGTAGGGCTCCAGCTCGACGGTCCAATGCGCGCCGCCGGCTTCCTGCGCGGGGGGCGGCACCTGGCGCAGGCCGCTGATCTCCTCCATTTGACACCCGCTGGGGCAATCCACCTGAATCCTGGCCGTGGAGGCAAACGGAGCGTCGTTGACCACGTAAACGTAGGTGGCGTCCGCGTGCGTGGCGTAGCGTATCGACAGCGGCTGCGTCAGGTCCTCCGACAGCCGCTCGAAGCGGACCGCCGGCAACTGCCGGTAGGCGGCCACCACGCCCTGCAACGAGTCCTCCTGCCCCAGCGGCAACTGCCAGCCGCCGTCGAACATCGCCTGGCAGTCGAGCGTGGCCAGGCTGTGGACGAACCGGCGTCGATTCTGCCACGCCGAAGGCACCGGCTGCGTGGCAAGCCACGTGTAGGTGGGTTGAAACGGGCTCTTCTCGTCGAACGAGCGAACGCGGACCTCCTGCGGCTCGTGGAAGAACAGACTCCCCGGGACCGGCAAGCCCTCGAACGGCAGCCTCATGTCGTGCTTCTGCTCGATCTCCAGCATCTGCCCGATCTCCAGGCTCACTGCCTGGCGGGCGAGCGACCACCGGGGGGCAATCCGTTCCGGACGAAGCAAGACGATCCCCTGGTCCTGGCCGTGAGCTCGAACATCGATGCCGACGCGCAACAGCGCTTCGTTGATCGCCATCTCCCGCGGCAGGGCCGGACGCAACTCGCGTTGCAACTCCTCGCTGGCGAACATCTCGACGCCGGCCAGATACAGCCGCGCGTCGCCACGAGCGGCGGCCAGCTCGGCTTGGGCCCGACGATAGAACTCGCCCAGGTGCTCCGCACGCCATTCGAGCCACTGCCGGGGACACTCCGCGGCCAGAAACCGGGCCCGTTCGGCAAACCGGCCCGGACCTTCCCCAGGCACGCGTATCTGCCTGTCCCGCTCGAATCGTCCGATCGTCGCGTCGTCCATGCCCCAACTCGGATCGAGGAGTTGGGCATAGCCTTGCGCCGAGAGCTGGATCGCCAGGCCGGTGAACGCCGGGTGATGAGCGTACCGCTCGACGACCTCGCGGATCGCCGCCAGCGTCGCTTCCTGGACCCGAGGATGGAGCAGGTTGTAGTAGGGGGCCCTCCCCCGGACCGGCCCATGGGTTTCCAGCCGCGTCTTCCCTGCCGGACCGACCCACCGGATCCCCTCGGTCTGGGGTCCGCCCCGACGCAGCTCCTCCTCCAGCTCCGGCAACGGCGTGCTGAAATCCATCGCCGGAATCAGTTGCAGGCGATGGCGATCGAAGAGCCGGAACAACATCTCGAGCACGTCCTTGCGAATCGGATCCTGGCCCGACTCCTGAAAGGCGCCCGTATCGTAGCGCGGCGTCGGCTCGAGGATCGCGCTGGGGTAAATGGTGCTCGCGTCGGCCAGCACCGAGACCATCAGGCCGTTGAAGCCGACGTGGTTGAGATACTCGACCAGCCGCGTCCCGCCTTGGTAGAACGTCACCCAGTCGTCGGCCAGCTCGCTCGACGAAACCAGAGCCTGGGTCGCCGAAAAATTCTCGGGAAACAGGGGCCGATCGAGATAGGCGCCCAGGAGCCGCTCGGGCTGGCCTCCCGGATCCAACAGCGCCGGCAGATGCTCCCCGAACCAGCGCACCCGGATCTTGCCGTACACGGCCGGCGATCCCTCGCGTTGATTGGTGATCAGGACCATCGGCGACTTCGTCTTCGGCCAGAAGACCACCCGGTGCTGGAGCCACCGCGGCTGGCGCGGTTCGCCGGTCACTTCCTCGGCCAGATCGACCCCCGAGTCCAGTCCGATGGGATAGACGGCGCCGGCCTCGTTCGGCTCGATGATGCTGATACCCAGCGTCTGCGGGACGTCGCTGGGGTATTCAACCTCCAAGAGGTGAGGTTGGCCCGGGTGCCGGATCGGGAGCGTGTAGGCCTCCCAAGCCAACTCCCGTCCCTTCGGGCTGGGTTCCAGTTGCACGAGATCTCCGAGCGGGTGCTCCAACGTCCGCGAGAGCCCGTTTCCCAACGGGCCCTTCCAGACCCGGGGCAGATGCCGCGGCCGAGGCAACTTGGCGAAGTGCTCCCCCCACTTGGCGATCTGCTCCTCCCACCACTTCGGATTGGCCGGGTTGACCTCTTCCACCAGCGCCGCTTCCCCCTCGACTCCTGGCGTTTCGATCCGGACGTCCGGGTCGAGCACCAGAACCTGGATCCTCCGTTCGGCCAGGGGCAGTTGCCCGCGGACCGGCTGGGTCCAGCGGCGCCAAGGCGCGTGCCATGCCGTAAGGAGGACATCGTAGACGCCCTCCTCCTCGGGCAGTTGGATCTCCATTGGCAGGGGGACTTGCTCCCCGGCGGCAAAATCCCGTTCCTCGAGGGAACTTCCCTTGGCGGCTCGGCCCGGGAAAAGCTCCGTCTTCAGCTTCAGCTTGGTGCCCGGCTCCACCGGCAAGCGGGACGGTTGCACCTCGAGCTGGAGCGTCTCGCCCGGCGAGAAGACCAGCGAGTGATGCCTCAGCGTCACCCGGAGCATGTCGCCCGGCGTGCGACGCACCAGCAATTGGCTTCCCCGGTCATCCAGCTTGGTGATCCGGGAATCTTCGGACAACTCGTCGAGCGGGATCGTGATCCACCGGGGCTCGCCTTGGTCGTGTTGTGCCCAGAACGCGATCAGCAGCTTCGCCTCCGGGGGGGCGTTGACCAAGAGATCCACCCCGTCATACGTGCGAGGACTCCGCTGCCGGATCACGAGCTGGTCCATTTCCGGACCCGTGGAGGGGGAGTCGGCTTGCTCGCCGGCGGGAACGGCAAACAGGGGCCCCCGGTCCAGCCACATCGAGCCCGGCTCGTCGGCTTCGATCCCCAGGGGACGTGGCTCGGAAAGGCTCCCCTGAGTGACCGCAATCATCCCCTGCCAAATCGCTTCGGTAGGGCCTCCCCAATCGACGCGCAGCCGTATCGTTTCCTCGGCCACGGTCGTTCCGTGCGGCCAAAGCGTGAAGGCCAATGCCAACGCGAGTCGGTAGCCGCAACGGGCCGCCGAGGAGGCGAAAGACGCGCAATTCCCGCTCGATGTGTTCGGACTTCCCTGTCCGATCATCGTCGATACCCGCATGTGGCGAAGAGAAACCGCGAGACTGGTGGCCGCGGTAAGGGGCGGGATTATAGCGTCAAACCGACTCTGGCAACTAGGTCGGATCGGCTGGGTTTGTCATAAAAGTGGTTGGACACCACGGGGAGAACGGCGATCACCAGCGGCAGATGCGGAGAGAGGGGAGTCCTAGAGAATCTGGAGCATGTAGAAAAGATACACAACCCAGAAAGCGATCTGGAAGGAGACGCTGCCTGTCCAAATGAGGTATTCAGGTACCATCGCTAATGGGGGAAAACAGAGTTCCTGCCCGCCCCCGGTGCAGGAAATCAGTCCAACCCCGTCAGGAGGATCTCGTCCAACGGAGGCAGACTGTCCAGCGCGCCCGAGGAGAGCGCCCGCTGGTATCCGGCGTAGGCGCTTCGCAAGAGATCGACCACCTCCTGGCAGCGGTCGGCCACGTCGTTGACCTCCCAGCGGTCGTCGGGCTTGGCGAACAGCTCCGGCTCGGCGGCCTCCCGCAGGAACCAGGCTGGCGTGCGGATCGCCCGCTCCGTGCCGCCTGCGACGAGGCACACTCGGTCGCGAATCGACTCGACTTCCTCGCGCGCTAGCGGCATCAGGCTGGCCGCGTCGGGCGATTGCGGCAGATCGGCGATCCCCCACCAGTCCAGGACGGTCCGCCAAAGGTCCGCCGCCCGGACAAGCGCCGGGGTTCGAACCGCTTCCCCCAGCGAGTCGGGAAAACGCATCCACAGCGGCACGTGGACCAGCTCGCCGTAGAGCGACCCGTCGTAGGCCCCCACCCGACGATGCTCGCCCAGCGGAAACCCTCGCGCCGAGGCCAGCACGAAGAGGCTATCCCGTCCCGCCGGGCCGTCCGCCAGGGCCTCCACGAGGGCCCCCACACAGACGTCCAGCAGCGACACCTGACCGGCGTACGCCTGGGAAATCCCCAGCAACTGGTCCGGATCGTAGTCGCTTGGGAGCATCTCGCAGGGCACCGCGGCCGAGTCGGGCGGATCGGGGTCGTCTTCTTCGGCGTACCGCGCGCGAAACTCCAGCGGCGCGTCCCACGGCCCGCCCAAACCGCTCAGGTGACACCAAACGAGAAACGGCTCCCGCGGTGACTCCAGCCAGTCGACCAGCCGAGCGAAGCATCCGGCCAGGTGGGTCTCGTCGATCTCAGCGGCCACCTCTACGAGTTCCGGGCGTGGAAGCTCCACCAGCGAATCGAACGATCCGGCCAACGGATGCCGCGCCACCGCCGGCTCGTCGGTCAGCAGGGTCGTCGTCACCCCGGCTGATCGCAACAACGATGGCAGCGCCGGCCGATCGTCCGCCAACTCCGCGCCTCCGAGAGGGTGCCGGCCCTGCCAGTACGACCGGCAGAGACTCTCCAGCCGTGGGCTCTCGATCAAGCACTGGTCGAACACGACCGACTCCACCGCCAGCCGATCCAGCGACGGCGTGGCGACCCACGCGTTGCCATAGGCCCCGACGTACCCCGCGTGCAGCCGATCGATCACCAGGACAATCGCGTTCATGCCGAGATTCTAGCGACAAACCATCCCCCTAGGAAAGACCGCCACCGAAGCCGCAAGCGATCAGGTCGCCAGAGATCCTCTCCGTCCGGCTTGATTGACTCGGACCGAGGCCGCGTTAGACTGGCGGGCGGGCGATCCGTCGTCCGTGGCATCTGCCCATCGGTGTTTGCCGGAGCGACGCTTACGTCAAGCCAAGGGAGCAAGCGATGCGATTTGTGCCGACGCTGGTTGTGCTTCTGGTGTCCCATGCATCCTGGGCACTCGCCGGGGCCGACGAGAACCTGCTCGCCGGAGGCGACTTCGAAGAGAGGCTTGCCGGCTGGAACGAAGCCTGGTCGCGCACGCCCGGCGTTCGGGCCGTGCTCGACAAGGAACAAGTCCACGGCGGCCGCCAGGCCGTCCGCATCGAGCATACCGGCTCCCAAGACTGGAGCTTTCAGCAGACGGATCGACGCGACGCGAAGCCGGGCGATATCTACGAGCTGTCGGGCTGGGTCCGGGTGCAAGGGGAGGGCGACGCGACCCTTTGCGTCATCTTGTACGATGCGAAGAACGAGGTGATCAGTTGGGCGTTCAGCGGAAGCACGGCTCGGGCGTCGGACGACTGGCGCCGCTTGCGCTCCCGGTTCGTCGTCCCGCCCGGGGCTGCCGCGATTCGCCCCCGCCTGATCGGCAACGGCCCGGCCACGGTCTGGCTCGACGACGCCGTGCTCCGGCGTGTGGGCGCGCTGGACGAGATGCGGTCCGCGGACCTGCCCAAGACGCTCACGGCCGCCAATCCGTCGCTGGAAGTGACGCTCAGCACGACCGACGGGACCCTCGCGGTCGTCGACCGTCGCACCGGCCAAAAGTGGACGCAGCGAGCCGAGCGCGGCGCGTTCATCCTCAACGCCAAGCCGATCGAGAACGGGTTCGATCTGCGCCTGCTGGAGTCGGACGGCGCGATGGAAGTCCAAGCCACGATTCGGCTCGATCCCCAGCTCCCGGAGGTGGTCGTCGAGCTGGCGGCCACGGGGGAGATGCTCACAAGCCTGGCCTTCCCGGCGCCGTTCGTCACCGGGCCGGGCACGTTCCTGGTGATGCCCGTCAACGAAGGCATCAGCTACCCGGTCGACGACGAAAGCCTCAAGCCGATGCACTCTTACCTGTACGGCGGCCACGGGCTGTGCATGGGTTGGTGGGGGGTGACCGACGGCGACCGCGGGCTGATGGCCGTGGTGGAAACACCCGACGACGCGGCCGTGCGCGTGCCTCGGGTCGACGGGCTCTTGTGCCTGGCGCCCGAGTGGGTGCCGCAGAAGCGCGAGTTCGGCCCGCTGCGGCGAATCCGCTACGTCTTCTTCGATGCGGGCGGCTACGTCGCGATGTGCAAACGCTATCGCGAGCACTCCAAGAATGTCGGGCTCTTCAAGACCCTGGCCGAGAAGCGCGAAGCGAACGAAAGCGTCGATCTGCTCGTCGGGGCCGTGAACGTCTGGTGCTGGGATCGCGACCCGGTGGGGATGTGCCGCGAGATGCAGTCGCTGGGCATCCGCCGCGTCCTCTGGAGCCACCGCTCCTCGCCGGAGGACCTCCGCGAGATGAACGCCCTGGGCGTGCTCACCAGCCGCTACGACATCTTCCAGGACACGATGAACCCGGCCAACTTCCCCAAGCTCCGGGGCGTCCACTCCGACTGGACGACCGAGGCCTGGCCCGACGACCTGATGCTCGGCCCCGACGGCGACTGGACGCGGGGCTGGCGCGTCAAGGGCAAGGACGGCGAGTGGTACCCGTGCGGCGCGCTCTGCGATCGCCAGGCGGTCGAGTACGCCCGGCGCCGCGTTCCGCCCGAGCTCCAGACGCACCGTTACGCGTGCCGTTTCATCGACACGACGACCGCCTCGCCGTGGCGTGAGTGTTATCACCCCGATCATCCCATGACCCGCTCCGAGAGCCGGCACTGGAAGATGGAGCTTCTGCGTTACATGAGCGAGGAGTGCGGCCTGGTCACCGGCAGCGAGACGGGCCACGAAGCCGCCGTGCCGTACGTCCACTACTTCGAGGGCATGCTCAGCCTGGGGCCGTACCGCGTGCCCGACTCGGGCCGGGCGATGATCGAGCCGTGGCTCGAGGTGCCGGAGCGGGTCGCCAAGTTCCAGACGGGCCACTTCTACCGCCTGCCGCTCTGGGAGTTGGTCTATCACGATTGCGTCGTGGCCCAGTGGTACTGGGGCGATTACAACAACAAGCTGCCCGCCCTGTGGGACCGCCGCGACCTGTTGGGCGCCCTCTACGGCACGCCGCCGATGTTCATGTTCAACCGCCCGATCTGGGAGGCCAACCGCGACCGGTTCGTCCGCAGCTACGAGACGGCCGCGCCGGTTGCCCGGGCGACCGGCTACGCCGAGATGCTCTCGCACCGCTGGCTCACGGCCGACCACGCCGTGCAAGAGACGCGGTTCGCAGGCGGCGTCACGGTCACGGTGAACTTCGGCGACGAGCCGTTCACGCTCCCCGACGGAACCGTGCTCGCCCCGCTCTCGCACCGCGTTGAAGGATTCGAATCGGCCCCCGCGCAAAGCGGCTGACCGACCATCATCCCTTGCCGCTTGCGGCTTCGCCCGCCCGCGTCACGAGAATCGCCCCGGATGACCAATGAAGGAGAATCACGTGCCGCTGAACACAGAATCCTCGTCGCGGCTGCACTTGGCGGTATTGGGATTGGTAGGACCGTCGCTACTGCTCGCGGGCGTGCTGCTGCCTTGTGCGGTCCGTGCCGCGGAACCGCCGCCACAACACGATCCTGCACCGCCGGAGCACGACATGGTCTACGTCCCCGCCGGCGAGTTCGTCATGGGGACCACCGAAGACGACGCCCAACGCCTGGCGGAGCAATACGATGTCCACCCCACGCTGTTTCTCACCGAGACGCCCCAGCGAAAGGTCCACGTCGAGGTCTTCTGGATCGACCGCTACCCGGTAACCAACGCACAGTACAAGCGGTTCATCGACGCCACCGGCGAGGGCGCGCCGTATGGCTGGCGGGGCCGCGACTACCCCGAAGGCACGGCGGACCATCCGGTCACATCTGTCGGTTGGCATGCCGCCAATGTCTACGCCTGCTGGGCCGGGCTGCGGCTCCCCACCGAGGCCGAATGGGAGAAGGCGGCCCGGGGGACGGATGGGCGCACGTATCCGTGGGGCGATTCATGGCGCGACGATGCCACGCGGATCGACGATCCCCGCCGGCCACAGACCCGGGCGCTGACCACGCCCGTGGGCGCGTTTCCCGCCGGGGCCAGCCCTTTCGGCGTGATGGACCTGGCCGGCAACGTCGCCGAGTGGACCTCCACGCCTTCCCAGCCGCCGAACGCGGAGCGAAACTGGGCCTGGTACGTCGTCAAGGGCGCGGGCGCCGCGCTCTCGCGGCAGTACAACTTCCGTTGCGCGTCGCGCAACTTCTCGGCGCACACCAGCCGCTGGCACACGTGGCTCGGCTTCCGCTGTGCCAAGGACGCCGCCGACACGCCGCAAACCGTCGCCGCCAAGCCGTCGCTCGATGACGCACCCAAGCTGCCTCCCATCGCGCCCGTCGAAGGACCCCTCGCTGAGCTTTTCGGCAAGGAACCGATCCAGATCGAGCCTCGACCGGGCCACGCGGGCGTGGTGTTCCGCGTCCCCTACTTCCCCGTCGGCCAGTTCAGCAGCTTCGTGCCGGAGCAGGCCGGCGCCGCAGGCGTGCCGCTGGCTTGGGCCGCCAAGCACGAAGGCGTTCAATGGCAGCAGAGCGCTGAAGGGGCCTGCGAATACCTGTGCAAGTTTCCGGGCAAGGCCGAGATGCGGGTGACGCTGGTGCCGATGTCGGACTGCGTCGACTTCACCATCGCCATCCGCAACCTTACCGACGAGCCGTTCACGGGCGTGCAAACGAACACCTGCTTCAACGTGCACGCGTCGCCCTACTTCGAGAACCCCGAGCGGACCCGATCGTTCGTCTGGACCGACGCCGGCCCCACCTGCATGCTCCGGATGCCCATCGGGCACGGAAGCGGTGAGCCGCTCCACGGCGGCTGGGGCGTGGCTCGGGCCGACCAGGAATCGCCCGCGGGCGGCAGCCTCGTGCGTCATCCGATCATCGCCATTGCGTCGCGCGACGGCCAATGGATCATCGCCCAAGCATACGGCGAAGGCACCAGCGTCGCCTCGAATGCCCACTACTCGTGTCTCCATGCCCGGCCCCGCTGGCCCGATGTGCCCCCGGGGGAAGAGCGGTCGATGACGGGCAAGTACTATTTCCTGCGCGGCGGCCCGGAGGAATTGCTCGATCGGTGGAAAGCGGATTTCGTGAACGAGACGACAAGTATCAGAAAACCGGAGGTGCGAGAATGATCAGGCAAGTCCTACTCAGCCGTGTCGTGTCGGCGGCCGCGCTGACTGTCATGATCGGCGGGGCCCTTGCCCGGGCGGGGGAAACGCCCAACCTGCTCGTGATCCACACCGACGAGCACCATTTCAACACGCTGGGCTGCTATGGCGGCACGATCGTCGCGACCCCCAACATCGACTGGCTTGCGCAGAACGGGGCCATGGCCACGAGCTTCTACGCCACCACGCCCGTCTGCTCGCCCTCGCGAAGTGCGTTCGTCTCCGGTCGGTACCCGCAGAATACGCCGGTCGTCACCAACAACGTCCCCATGAGCGACGACGTGGTGACGTTCGCCGAGATTCTCCGCCGCAAGGGCTACGCCACCGGTTACGCGGGCAAGTGGCACCTGGACGGCCAGGGCAAGCCGCAATGGGCTCCTGAGCGCAAGTTCGGGTTCGAGGACAACCGCTACCTGTTCAACCGCGGTCACTGGAAGAAGATGGAGGACACGCCGGCAGGGCCGAGAGTGGCGGCGCGGAACGCCAAGGACCAGCCCTCCTACTCGGTCGAAGGCGCCGACGAAAGCTCCTTCACCACCGACTGGCTGGCCATGAAGGCCATCGACTTCATCGACGCCAACCGCGACAATCCCTTCTGCTACATGGTCAGCATTCCGGACCCGCACGGGCCGAACAGCGTCCGGCCCCCGTACGACACGATGTACGCCGGCGTCGAAGTGCCCATCCCTGCCACGCTGCACAAGACCGACGAGCAGACGCCGAAATGGGGCGCCCCCGATCGCAGCGTGAGCGAGCGGACGTTGGCGCGGATCATGCCCGCCTACTATGGGATGGTCAAGTGCATCGACGACAACGTGGGTCGAATCCTCGACGCGCTCCGCCGGCAAGACCTCCTGGAGAACACGGTCGTCGTGTTCACGGCCGATCACGGCGACCTCTGCGGCGAGCACGGCCGCTTGAACAAGGGCGTGCCGTACGAAGGCTCCGCGAAAATCCCGTTCGTGGTGTACTATCCGAAGAAGATCAAGGGGGGGACGGTCGTCACGCAGGCCCTTTCCTGCGTGGATTTCCTTCCCACGGTGTTGAGCCTGATGGGCGTCGAGACGGCCGGCCGCGAGCAGGGTCGCGACGCCGCGGCGCTCTTCACCGGTTCGGCGCCCGCGGATTGGGAGGATATCGCATTTCTGCGTGGAACCAGCGGGGCCGGGTGGCTGTGTGCCGTAACCGACGACCACAAGCTGGTCTACTCGCCCCAGGACGGACCCTGGCTTTTCGATCTTGCGAACGATCCGGACGAGCTGGCCAACTGCTTCGACCGCCCGGACTGTCGGGAGGTGGTCCGACGCTTGACGTCCCGACTGGCCGAGTACTGCCGGAAGCAGAACGATCCCTACGGCGAAGACCCGAAAATCAAGGCCGAGATGGCGGCTGCACTTGCGCCGGACGGCCGGCAAGCGGGGGAAACGAGCACGGCCTCCGGTCGCCGGCGTTGACCTCCTGAGCCTGCCTGCGTACAGTTCTGTAAATGCTGCCGGCCGCCCCGTTCCCCCAAAGTCTGGCGGGAGTGGAGCCGTCTCTTCAAATCTGCGCAACCCGGGGAGAACTCCGCTGATGGGTTCGTCGAGATCATGGGCTGCCACGGTGGCCGTGCTGGTGTGCGTCGTTGCGGGGGTCTGGCTCGCCACGCCGAGCGAATCGTTCGTCGCCGAAGGGGGGAATATGTCGGAGGCTCCGTTTCAGCAGCGCGTCAAGGTCCCGCCGCTCCCGCCGGACGTCGCCTGGCTGAACACGGCCGGGCCGCTCCAGTTGAGCGACCTGCGGGGGAAGCTCGTGCTCTTCGATTTCTGGACGTATTGCTGCATCAATTGCATGCACATCCTCCCCGAGCTGGCCAGGCTGGAGGAGGCCTACCCTGATACGCTGGTCGTGATTGGCGTCCACTCGGCCAAGTTCGAGACGGAGAAGGACACGCAGAACATCACCGAAGCCATCCTCCGCTACAAGATCAAACACCCGGTGATCAACGACGCGGACCACGCCGTGTGGGACCGGTTCAGCGTGCGGGCCTGGCCCACGGTGGTGCTCATGGACCCGGAAGGGTACGCCATCTGGGGCCATAGCGGCGAGATCACGTTCGACCAGGTCGACGCCGTGCTGAAGCAGGCGATCCCCTACTATCGAAAGCAGAAGCTTCTGGACGAAAGTCCCTTGAAGTTCGACTCGCTCGCCGACCGGGCGGGAGCGTCGCCGCTGAGCTTCCCGGGCAAGGTCCTGGCCGACGAAGCAGGCGACCGCCTGTTCATCGCCGACAGCAATCACAACCGCATCGTCGTCACCCGGCTCGACGGGACGTTGGTCGACGTGGTCGGCTCGGGCGAGCCCGGCCGGGCCGACGGCGCTTTCTCCGACGCCCAGTTCAACGACCCGCAAGGGATGGCCGTCCAGGGCGATACGCTCTACGTGGCCGACAACCGCAACCACATGATCCGCAAGGTCGACCTTGCCGCCAAAACGGTCTCCACCATTGCGGGCCTGGGACACCAGAGTCGCGATCGCCCGTTTGTCGGAATGCGAGATCCCCAGAGGACGGCGCTGGCCAGCCCTTGGGCCCTCTGGATCCAGGACGACGACCTCTACATCGCGATGG
Source organism: Thermoguttaceae bacterium (assembly GCA_035528065.1). Taxonomy (GTDB): domain Bacteria; phylum Planctomycetota; class Planctomycetia; order Pirellulales; family Thermoguttaceae; genus DATKZH01. The sequence continues at coordinate 15,949 of DATKZH010000478.1, forward strand.
CCGGCCGGCACCAGATCTGGAAGATGCGCCGGGACGGGCGCGGCATCGGGCCGTACGCGGGGAACCTCCGGGAAGACATCGTCGACGGCCCACTCCTGCCGAAACAGCCCTACGAGTTGGGTTATGCTTCGTTCGCACAACCGAGCGGGCTGGCGTCGGACGGCACGTGGCTTTACGTGGCGGATAGCGAGGGCAGCTCGATCCGCGCCGTTCCCTTCAAACCGAGGATGGAGGTGAAGACGGTCGTGGGCACGTCCCGGCTGCGCGAAGCGCGGCTCTTCACGTTCGGCGACGTGGACGGGCCGCGGGATCGCGCGCGGCTGCAACACCCGCTGGGCGTCGTCTTCTGCGAGGGCCGGCTCTATGTGGCCGACACGTACAACAACAAGATCAAGGTAGTCGACCCGGAGACCGGCAACACGCAGACGCTCGCCGGCACGGGAGAGCCGGGCCGAAGCGACGAGCCGCCCCGCTTCGACGAGCCGGCCGGGATCACGGCCGCCGCAGGCAAGCTGTTTGTGGCCGATACGAACAACCACCGGGTCCGCGTGGTCGACCTCCGCGCCGGCAACAAGGTCTCCACGCTGGCCATTGCCGGGCTCCAGTCGCCCAAGCCGCCCGCCGCGAAAGCGACGTTCGATTTCCCAGGAGCGGCCGAGGAGCGAGTCGAGCCGGCCTCGGTGCGGGCCGAGAAGGGGCAGATTCGGCTGCAAGTCGGCTTGGAACTGCCTTCCGGCCACAAGATCAATCGCCTCGCCCCGATGAGCTATCAGGTCGAATCGGGCGGGAGCGGGCCTGCGGACTCGGGCGCGGTTCGTCGCTCCTCGTTGGGCGAGCGGGTCCGACTGGACGAGCCGGCCGCCCAGTTCGAGATCGCCCTGCCGGTCGACGCCGATTCGCCTCCGCGCACGCTCCGCGTCGGCCTCACCTACTACTACTGCCGCGAAGGCGCCGAGGGCCTGTGCAAGGTGGGGAGCGTCGTTTGGACGGTCCCCATTGAGCTATCGCCCGATGCCGGCACCGACGTCATCCCGTTGCGCCATCGCGTCCGATCTTGACGCTTCTCCCTGCCTCAAAGCATTGCGGGACGCCTCCCGCCCGGCTACGATTAGCTCCCGTGGCAGGGCCTTCGGACTGCTGCCAGAGACGATGGGGTGGGTCGACGCACGAGACCCACGCGGCCGAAATGGACTAATGGACGATTTCACATGGCTCTGACACTTCGCTCCGCAGTGGCGACGTTCGGCGCCGCTGTCAAAACGAAACTCGCGAACGTCGCCGCTAAGGGGGAACCAGAGGATCAACTTCGCGCGCCGCTCGAACGTCTGGTGTTGGACATGGCCGAGCTCTGTGGGCTACGCCGAAACGCGGTCGCACCGGTCGGCGAGTCCTCAGTGACCGAGCTCAAGACGCGGCCCGACTACGCGATCACCGTTCAGAACGTGCTCGTCGGGTTCATCGAGGTGAAGGCTCCCGGCAAAGGTGCCGATCCGCGAAGGTTCAAGGACCGTCACGACAAGGACCAGTGGGAGAAACTGCAGTCCCTCCCCAATCTACTTTACACCGACGGCAACGAGTTCAGCCTCTGCCAGAGCGGCCAACTAGTAGGGTCGCTGGTGCGTCTCACCGGTGACGTGGAGACATCGGGAGCGGATCTGGACGCGCCGACCGGTCTTCTGAGCCTTTTCGACAATTTCCTCCGGTGGGAGCCCTTTTCCCCGCGTGACGCCAAGCAATTGGCGGAGATGAGCGCGCGGTTGTGCCGGCTTTTGCGGGAGGAGGTGACAGAGCAGTTGACCATCGGAAGCCCGGCACTGACGGCGCTTGCGACCGATTGGCGCAAGATGCTCTTCCCCGACGCGTCCGACGCACAGTTCGCCGATGGATACGCTCAGGCAGTCACATTCGGGATGCTCGTCGCGCGGGCGCGAGAGATCCGACTTGCTTCGGGCGTCGATCAGGTGGCGCGGGAACTCGGCCAGACGAACTCGCTGATCGGCACCGCGCTGCGCGTGTTGACCGACAACGTCGAGAACCAGGCCACGCTGAAGACCTCCCTGGGCACGCTCGCGCGGGTCCTCGACGCCGTCGACTGGGCTACGATCAGCAAGGGCCACCCCGACGCTTGGCTCTACTTCTATGAAGATTTTCTTGAGGTCTACGACAATCGGTTGCGGAAACGGACCGGCTCGTATTACACGCCCCCCGAGGTCGTCGGCGCTATGGTTCGGCTAGTGAACCAAGTGCTCCAGAGCCGCCGCCGGTTCGCCTTGGCCGGCGGTTTGGCGTCGCCAGCGGTCACGGTCGCGGACCCGGCCGTGGGTACCGGCACGTTTCTGCTGGGCGTCTTGCGGCAGATCGCCGAAACGGTGGAGGCCGACGAAGGCGCCGGCGCCGTGCCGGGCGCAATCCAGTCCGCGATGAGGCGCCTGGTGGCCTTCGAGATCCAGCTCGGCCCGTTCGCCGTCGCGCAACTGCGCATCCACGCCGAGCTCATCGACCTCATCGGCAAAGCGCCGAAAACGCCCCTGCGCATGTTCGTCACCGACACGCTCGACAACCCTTACATCGAGGAGGAATGGCTTCCTCAAATTCTGGGCCCAATCGCCGAATCCCGGCGCCAGGCAAACGAGATCAAGAAGCGCGAGCGGATCATGGTGGTCGTCGGGAACCCCCCTTACAAGGAAAAGGCGAAGGGGCTCGGCGGCTGGGTCGAGCCCGGCAACGAGCACTCCGGCGACCCGGCGCCGCTCACGGCTTGGATGCCGCCGCGTGAATGGGGCGTCGGTGCACACGTGAAGCATTTGCGCAACCTGTACGTGTATTTCTGGCGATGGGCCACGTGGAAGGTCTTTGACCAAGACCCCAACGCCGACACGGGGATCGTTTGCTTCATCACGGTAGCGGGCTTCCTGAACGGGCCGGGCTTCGAGAAGATGCGCGAGTATCTCCGTCGGAAGACCGACGAGATCTGGGTAATCGACTGCTCGCCCGAAGGTCATCAACCCGAGGTCAACACGAGGGTTTTCCAGGCCGTGCAGCA
>DATKZH010000479.1:0-18123 GCA_035528065.1 Thermoguttaceae bacterium
GCGTCCCCTTTTTGCCTCCCCTATTGGGACTTCATTGGGAAGCGGCGTGTTTCGGCCTCAGGGCTCCACGGCCAGCTTTTTGCGGAGGATGACGACGTCCTCCTCCTTTTCGTCCTCGTCGTCGAAGCCGCGGTTCCGCAGGGTGGCCAGGGCCCGGGCGTTGGTCTTGGCGGTTTCGGCCACGATGTCCTTCACGCCCCACCGCTTGGCCACTTCGAGGCAGTAGTCGGTCAGCAGGCCCCCCAGGCCGCGGCCCTGCCAGCGGTCGACCACCAGCACGGCGTATTCGGCCGTCTCGTGGTTCGCGTCGGCCACCAGCCGGCCCACGCCGAGAAGCTTCCGTCCGCCCTCTTCGTCCGCCTCGGCCACGATGCCGATCTCGCGGTCGTAGTCGATGAAGCAGTAGCGGGTGGCCATTTCGTGGGTGGTCTGTTTGAACAGGTAGCTGAACCGGAACCAGATCGACTCCTGGGAGCAGCCGGCCAACAGCTCGTGCCACATGGGCTCGTCTTCCGGCTTGATCGGGCGGAGCGTGACCTCGGTTCCGTCCTTCAAGCGCCGCTCGGCGACGAACTCGTCGGGGTACGGCCGAATCGCCAGGTGGGCGTAGGGCCGAACGGGGTGGGCGATCATCTCCTGATCGACGACGACTCGGGCGTCCAACGCGATCACGTCCTCCGGGGTGACCAACAGCGGATTGACGTCCAGCTCCTTGATCTCCGGATAGTCGGCCACCAGGTACGAGAACCGCATGATCACCTCGATGAGCCGATCGATGTTCACCCCCGGTTTCCCCCGGTAGCCCTGCAACAGAGGCCACGACTTGAGCGATTCGAGCATCCGTCGGGCGAGCGACTCGTTGAGGGGGGGAAGGCCCAAGGCGCGATCGCGGAACACCTCCGCCGCCGTTCCGCCCATGCCGATCATGATCACCGCGCCGAAAACCGGGTCCTTCTTGGCGCCGATGATCAGCTCGAAGCTGCTGGGATAGCTCACCATTCTCTGGACGGTAACGCCCACTATGTTTGCCTCGGGGCGTTTCTCCGCGGCGGTGCTCACCATCCGCTCATACGTCCGGGAGACCGCCTCGTCCGAAGCGAGGTTCAGCGCGACGCCCCCGACGTCCGTTTTGTGGCTGATCTGGGGCGAGTGGATTTTCATCACGACCGGGTAGCCCTCGCGGCGCGCGAGCCGGACCGCCTCTTGCGCCGACCGGGCCAGATACGGCTTGGTGACCGGGATCTCGTACGCTTCGAGGAACGCCTTGGAGACGTTCTCCGAAAGGACCTCGGTCCCCTCGCTGAGGATCGTGTCGAACACGCCGCGCAATCGCTGGCGGTCCAGCGTGAACGACACGGGGATGTCGCGAGGGGTCTCGTGGAGGATGGTCAGATTGCGGGCATAGGAGACCAGGTGCATGAACGCGCGGATGGCTTTCTCCGGCGTGTTGTACGTCGGCACGTCCGCTTCCGTGAGCAGATCGGCTCCGTCGCTGACCGTGTGACCGCCCATCCACGCCGCCAGGACCGGCTTGTGCGCCCGGTTGGCCACTTCGCCGACGGCCATGGCGGTGCCGGTCGGGTTCGTCATTGCCTGGGGCGTGAGGATCACCAGCACGGCGTCGACGCCCTTGTCCTCCAGCACGATCTCCAGGGCCTTGGCGAAACGGTCGGGCGGGGCGTCGCCGAGCACGTCGACGGGGTTGCCATGCGACCAGAATGCCGGAAGCGACTCGTTGAGCTTGGCGAGCGTCTCTTCCGACAGGCAGGCCAAATGGCCGTCGCGGTCGATCAGGGCGTCGGTGGTCATCACGCCCGGGCCGCCCGCGTTCGTGATGATCGCCAGCCGGTCTCCCTTGGCGGGCTTCTGCCGGGCCAACAGCTCGGCGCAGTCGAACATGTCCTCAATCTGGAAGATCCGCTCGATTCCCGCACGCTGGAACGCCGCCGCATAAACCGCATCGACGCCCACCATCGCCCCCGTGTGCGACGCCGCCGCCTGGGCCGATTCGATGAACCGGCCGGCCTTGAACGCGACGATCGGCTTGGTGCGGGCGAACGCCCGGGTGGCCGACATGAACTCGCGGGCCTCGCTGATCGACTCGACGTAGAGGATGACCGACTCGGTCTCCGTGGCAAAGCCGAAGTAGTCGATCAGGTCGGCCATCGAGACGTCGAGCATGTTCCCCACGGAGACGAAGTAGGAGAAGCCGATCCCTTCGTCGATGGCCCAGTCCAACACCGACGTGCAAAGGGCCCCGGACTGGGAAATGAACCCGATATGGCCCTTGTCGGGCGTGGCCGCGGCGAAGCTGGCGTTCAGATGGATCTTCGGCACGATGATGCCCAGGCAGTTCGGCCCCAGGATCCTCATCCCGTCGAACTTGGCCTGCTCCTCCAGGACCTTCTCTTCCAGCTCGCGTCCCTCCTTGCCTACTTCGCGGAACCCGGCCGAGATGATCACCACCCCCCGCGTGCCCGCCTCGCCGCACTCCCGAATGATGCCCGGCACGGTCTGCGCCGGCGTGCAGATCACGGCAAGATCGGGTGGGTATGGCAGGCTGGGGATGTCTTTGTGGGCCTCGATGCCTTGTACCGACTCCCTCCTCATGTTCACCGGGTAGACGACCCCACGGAAACCGGACCCGATCAGGTTGCGCAGGACCGTGTAGCCGACGCTCGTCGGCGAGTCACTGGCCCCGATGACCGCTATCCGATGGGGATTGAATATCTTGTCGAGATTGAGAATGCTCACGGTTCACTCCTGCCGACGGCTACACGACCAACCCCTCACATGTCGGGAGACGGAGAGGGGAGACCAGGACTTGTCAATATAGTATGTCGACGTAGACAGCGAAAGAACTGAGGATTGCGAAGAGTTCTCAGGTCAAGAAGACAACGAAGAATCGGGCGTTCTTGACGAACCTGAGACCTGTGCCGGTCGGGCGGACTCCTGCCCCACTGCTAACCCCAACTTACCACCCGGGAGTCCCGCTGGCCAGCGCCCCCGACTGCCCCCCGTGGTGAAGTCTCGTTCCGCGTCAAAACCGTGCAAAACGAGCGATAGACGGCGGCGGACTGCATGCGGAGGAAGGCCCGGAACCCCCTCCGATCTGGGGAAAGTGTTGATCTTGCCGGCTGAGAAACCGAGGCAGCGATCGACTCGGTCGACGGCACGGTTCTGGGCCGGGCGGAAGTGCTGCGGGTAGGCGACGTGCTACGGTGGCGAATCGGCGTCAACACGGATCACGTGCGCGTTGCCGCCACGCACACGAGCAGCACCGGACGACAGGGCTTCACCCGATCCCGAGTCGTCATGTTTGAGACCGCACGTGCGGACTGCTATCCTGGGCCATGCCTCGGCCGGAGGCAGGGTGGCGTGGATGGCGGGAGATCACAACCCGAGAGAGGACACGATGATGAAATGCCGGAGCGTTCTGTTCTGCCTCGTCGCAACCGCGTCGCTCGCCTCGGCGGCGGAGACGCTGTTTGAGTCCGGGCCGCAGGAGTTCGGGGGCCGGAAGTACTATTGGCTGGCCGAGTGGAAACTGGAGGTGACGCTGCCCGAGGACGTCGCCGCGGACGACCGGTTCGAGGTCTTCTTCGGCTCGAAGGGGCCGGGCAAACGAACGCTTCAGTATGAATACGAGGGCCGCTCCGGCTCGCTGGCCGACGTCCGGCAGGAGCCGTACGAGTGGATCGAGATTCCCCTGGGCAGGCTCGTTGCCGGCAAGCAGGTGGTCCTTGTCGGAAAGGGACCCGAGCGGATCGCTTTCCTGGCCGGCGTGCGAATCGCCGGCAAGTCGACCGCGGAGCTGAAGGTCAAGCCGATCCGAGTCGCCGCGTTCTCCTCGGGCGGCGGGCAATCGGCTACCTGGGCGGACCTTCCCGGGTTCGACATGGACGACGAGACGCGGAACCTCTGGGATCCCTCCCCGGCGAAGCCCGACTGGCGCCGCGCCGAGCGGTCCTCGCGATACGCCGGCATCGCTTTGGACAAGGTGCAGCGATGGTTGCACGAGCTGTGCCTTCCGATCCGCGACGAGCGGTCGGGCCTGTTCCGCGCCACCGGCGCCGAGTGGAACTATCGCGACACGGCGGCCGACTGCTATCCGTTCTACGTCTGGGCGGCCTTCTTCACCGACCGGGAAGTGCTCGACACCGTGATGATCGACGCCCTGGAGGCCGAGCAGCGGCTCTCGAATCACCTCGACCGTCTGCCCGTCTCCTACGACATGGACCAGGGCCGGAAGGTCGACATGGACTTCGACGCAATGGTCTTCGGCGCCAGCGAATACGCCAAGGACGGCCTGGTCCCGATCGTCGAGATCACCGGCAAGGACTCCCCGTGGTTCGAGCGGATGCGCGGCATCGTCGACGACCTGTTCAAGCACGCCCGCTACGAGACTCCCTACGGCACGATCCCCTCGACCAGCGTCGAGGTCAACGGCGAGCTGCTGCAAATCCTCCCGCGACTCTACTGCATGACGGGCGAGCCGAAGTACCTCGACTGGGCACACCGGCTGGCCGACCATTATCTCTTGCCCGGCAAGTTCGTTCCCTCGCGTCTCTCGGATCACGGCTGCGAGATCATCGGCGGCTTGGGGCTGCTGTTCGCCGTCGACCGGACGGCGTGTCCCCAGAAGTGCGAGCAGTACCGGCCGCACCTGGAGTACCTGTTCGACGAGATCCTCCGGCGAGGCACGAATTCCGACGGGATCATCATCGGCGCGTTGCAGGAGACGCCGGGCCCTCACGACAACGTCACCACGCGCGACGGCTGGGGCTACGATTTCGTCGGTTTCCTCGACTACGACCTGGCGCTGGGCACCCAGCGCTACCGCGAGGCGATCGGCCGGCCGCTTACGAACCTGTTGAAGCCCCGCTACAAGGAGTTCAACTGGGACCACGGCTCCCGCGACAACGTGGCCGACTCGGTCGAGGGCGGCCTGTACCTGTTGCATCGGTTCCCCACGCCCGAGGCGTTCCTCTGGGCCGACCGCGAGATCGCCACGCTGCTGGTCGACCACACCGACCCCGATCGGCTCTGGGGCGTTCACAAGCTCGAGGCCAACACGGTCCGCACGGTCCTGATCCACACGATGCTGCACACCCGAAATACCATCGCCCGACCTTGGCGCCAAGGGCTGCGGTTGGGCGCGGCGCCGTCGGGCGACGGGATCTGCCTCTTCCTGCGATCCGAGGAGCCGTACGAGGGCCGCCTGGAGTTCGACGTCCCCAGGCACCGCCTCTACATGAACTTCACGCAGGACTGGCCGCGGATGAACGCCGTGCCGGAGTGGTTCACCGTCGAGCCGGACGAGTCGCACCGCTACCGGGTGGAGGACGTCGACGCCGGGTCGGCGCAGGTGGTCTCCGGCAAGTCGCTCCGCGACGGTTTGCCCATCCGGCTCGCGCCGGGAGGGTCGCTGCGGCTCGTGGTTCGACCGGAAGGGTGAGGGAGGACGGCTCCGAGGCCGTGTCGGGACGACGCGCCGGTGCGTCGTCACGGCGGGCGCCACGTCATCCCCATGGGCAGCCGCTATCCCCAGGACTGTTATTCCTCACTCGTCGGCAGCTCCTTGATCCGCTCCAGAATCTCGTTCGTCTCGAACAAGGACGCCTCGTCGCGGTGCTTCAGGTACTCCCGCAGCACCTGCTGGAAGTAGACCGTGCCGTCGGGCGATTGGCCGAAGCGCAGTCGCCCCTGGGTGAAATCCTTGGATGGGTCGCGGTCGGTCGCCAGCTTGTACATCGCTTGCCGCCTCTCGGCGTCGATGCCGGCCACGCTCTCCCACGGCTCCAACGCGGAGGGAATCCGTCCGTGGCGCTCGAGCAGCAGGAGCTTGGGCCGCAGGTCGCGGGCCACCGCGTCCAGGTAGGCGTCTTTCGGCTCGATCGCATAGGCGAGCATCATGCCGTGAACGTATTCGATACTCCAGCGCGGTCCCGCCGTGCTCGGCGCGGGGTAGCCCCATGCGCCTGCCGGGTCCTGCACCCGAGCCATCCAATCGTTGAGGGCCAGGATCGTGTCGCGCAATCGCCGGTCGTCCGGGCGGTGTTTGAGAAGATAGGGCAGGGAGTTCGTCGCGTACTGCACGATGTAGGGCTTCACAAAGGGATGCTGGTAGCCGGACTGGTCGTCGGGGACGTAGAGGTGATTCCCCACGGCGGGTCTGCCGCCTTGCGTGAAGAGAAGGTCGCTCCCCTGCTTGCTCTGGAACTCCTCCCACAGGCGGACGGCGTGTTGGAGATACGACTCATCTCCGCGGTACTCGTAGAGCTTCACGAAGTCGGTAATGACTCCCACGTTTCGCATCTCTCCCTTGTCGCAGTGGACGTTCTCCGCCGACCACTTCGCCTGCTCGACGGCCGCCTCGTGAAAGCGCGGGTCCCCCGTCTCCTCGTAGGCCAGCCAGAAGTTGTGGAAGCCTTTCGTCACGTATCCGCGGACGTAATCGAAGCGGACCATGTAGGTTCCCGGCCCGTGCGGGCTGCCGGGCTTGTCGCGCCAGGCTCTGCCCCGGCGGCTGCCGCCGTAGTACTTCTCCTGCGGTCCCCAGTAAACGCTCAGGTTGCGATAATTCTCCGACCAGTCCCGCGCGATCTTGCCCAAACGCGGATCCCCGGTGCGAAAGTAGTCCTCCCAGACGTACTGGCAGTGGTTGTAGCGGACCATCGAGTTGATCGGAGCCCTCTTCTGTCCCGGGGACCAACTGGTCATATTGCCCCAGTCGTCGCCGTCGACCGACATCTTCTCGATCATGTCGACGTGCTTCTCGGCGGCGAGCCGGAGCAGCTCGCCGTCGGTGCGAAGCGGCGGTCCCGTGTGGTACACGGCGTCGTAGGCGCGCCAGTCGGCGTGCGCCGCGATCGGATCGTCGATGCGGGACGCCAGTATCTCCGGCGGTCCGGGGGCAATCACCAGTTCGCTCACACGCCACTGTCCCTCCTGGATCATCAGCCCGTCGCGCTCGACGTCCTCGACGGGCTCCAGCCGGGACGACCGGACCATCACGTGATCCCCTTCGACGACCGTCTCGAGCGTGCCGCGGTTCTGGCGCAGCGCGAGGGGGTTGGCGAGTGAGACTTGCCCGGCGCCGCCTAAGGCCAGAGAGACGCACAGATCGGCATCCTCGGCGAATCGGCCGGAAGGACGATCGCGTCCGAATCGCACCGGGCGGTCGGGCAGGCGACCCGGCTTTGGGCCGGGCGCGGCGATCTCGAAGCCGAAATCGGGGCACCAGGCGTCGCCCGGCAAGCGGCGCTGCAAGCGGTAGACCAGGCGGATCTCACCAAACCGGTTCACTTGAACGTCCACCTCGCGAGACCACGCCGAACCTCGTGCGATCCATCGCAGCCAGGCGAAGTGCGGCCCCGTTTCCAGCACCTCCCGATCCGGCGAACCGGCGTCTCCCAGCTCCGGCCCGAACGGCCGGACCCGTGCCATCACCTTCTCGTCCAAGGTCAACAGCCGAACCTCGTCCCCCTCGGCCTGGAAGGCAACCCGGTACGGCCCGGCTCGGAAGACCTCCGGCGCCGGCCCGTCGAGCCCGGCCGAGACCACGCCGTCACCGACCTTCGGATCGTAGCCGCCCGTGCGTGTTTCGCCGGGAGCCAATTCCACCGGGAAGCTCAGCATCACGCGCCGAACCGAGCCGTCGGGATGCCGGGTGATCACTCGCCCCTGAGCCGACACGGGCGCGCCGTTGAGGGTGACGGTCCCTGACGGCTCGCCACGGAGCATCTGGGGCGGAACGGGCATCGACACGCGCGCCACCGTTTGGACTGCTCGCCCGCCGGGGTTGGCGACGCGGAACGTCAGTTCCGTCGTGTCGCCCCCTTCGTTCGACGACGCGGCCGCGACCAGCGAGGCGGCGATCAGCCATATGCCTGCATTCATCGTTGGTTCTCCAATTCTCGGCTTCCAATGGTCGGCCCGCGATAACCCTGCGGATTCCGGCCAAGGGCATCATTTGCTCGAATCGTCCCGGCTTTCGTCCTGCGCCGGTCGGATCACCAGGGAGCGAATCCGCAGGTTGCGATCGGCGGGCGGATCGTAAAAGTCGTTGGTGAACGACAGGCTCACGTCGTGCTCCCCTTCGGCGACGGTCGCTTTCAGGCGGAGCGCGTGCCAGCCGGGCTTCTCGAGTCGGACGTCGCCGATCGGCTCGTCGTCGAGGCCGACTCGCACGATGGGAAGCTCACCGGCGGCCTCGCTCCCGCTCGCCTGGATGACGAGCTCGTACTCGCCCGCGGCGGCGAACCGCACGCGGCGGGCGATCGTGCCGTTCGAGCCGAGGTAGGCGGCGCCGTCGTCGCCTCGCGAGAAGCGGAAGTCGCGCTGGGGCTCCATGGTGGCGGCCGCGATCGTGACCCCGCCGGAACGGTCGCCGAACGGGCAGCCCAGGTTGGTGAGCAGGTTCGAGACGTACCGGCCGGCCTTCTCGGGGTTCGAGTCGTCCTCGGCCCAGCGGACCTGATCGACGAGCACGAAGCCCCTGCCGATCGGCACCTTGACCAGCACGGCCGGCTCCAGGAGCCGTTTCGACTTGAGTGGGGGCGTGGGGCCGTAGACGACGCGGTCCAGACGCACGTTGCGGTCCTCGCCGGCGGCCGGATCGTGCGCGTCGTTGACGAAGGCCAGCCCCAAGGTGTGCTCGCCCTCAACGACGGGAGCGGTAACCTGGTACGTCTCCCACACGTCGCCCTCGGTCGTCACGCTGCCCGAGCGCCGGCCGTCGAGGGACAGCTCGACTCGGGGATACTCGCCGGCGCAAGGGGTCCCTCTCCCGCGGACCAGGAACGTGTATCGGCCCGATTGCGGGAAGGCGACCTTCTTCCGGATGGAAGCCGTGCGCGACATGTAAACGCTCTCCTCGTCGACCCCCGGCTCCCCGAATTCGACCTCCATCGACTCGGCCTCCACGACGACCGAGCGCGCGGGATCGGGCTCCCCGGCCGTGATCGCGTAGTCGGCCACGGCCGTGGAAAGCGGCGTCTGCACTCGCCCGGAAAGCCCTTCCCGGTCGCCGTACCAGTAGAGGTCCTGATGGGCGAGCCCGTCGATGACACGATCGGGCTCGGCGAGGGCGACGGGGATCGCGCCGGTACGCTGCGCGAAGATCGGCTCGGGAAACAGGTCACCGAGCCGGGCAATTCCCTTGGGCGTGCCGCCGTGGAGGATCACGCGCCCGCCGCCTTCGGCGAACCGGCGGATCTTGGCGCAGTTCTCCGCCACCTCGCTCGAGTCGGCTTCGGCCAGCAGCACACCGAAGTCTACCAATTCGGCCCGGTCGAGCCGGCCGGACACGTCGGTGAAAAGCGCGTCCAGGTCGCGGAGCCGGCCGGCCAGGGGCAGCTTTTCTTGGACCACCGCCAGCCGCGAAGGCGGCTCCGGCGGCGAGGCCGCGTGGCGGAGCAGGCACTGGAGCGTCCGCTGGGCTGCCGGCTCGTCGGCCAGCTTCTCGCCGATCGCCAGTTGGGATAGGAGGTATCGCCCCCGGCCTTCGAGCAGCTCCAGCACGGCCACGTAGACGAGCCCCTCCGGCCCTCCCGAGTCGACCAGCGCCCGAAAGCGCCCGTGGCTCGGCTTGCTGATCGTCTTGCGGGCGACCACGTGATCGCCGCGCCAGAAGCGGAAGGGAGTTTCCCAAGCGTCGGTTGTGAGGGGCGGAAACGGCCCCAAGGCGGTCCGCTGGAAGGCGATCGTGGCGCCCCGGTCGACGAGGCGGGCCGGCAGCAGCCCGTGCTCGTAGGTGTCCTGCTCCAGGACGACGACCGAGCCGCCTCGGCGGACGAACGCGGAGATCGCCTGCCGCGGTCCGGCCTGGCCGCCGACGACCGGCAGGCCCTGCGCCGGCTTGGCGGCGTCCAGGGCGTGCGGTCCGATGAGCAAGACGTCGGCCTGGGGGAGTTTTGTCAGGTCTTCCACGCGAAGGGGCGTCACGCGGGCATCGGCCAGGGCGCGGCCGACGGTTCGGTCTGGCCCCTCGTAGAGGGCGATGCGGAGGCCCTGGGGCACGTCGAGCGGCCGCCGGGGGAACACCCAGTACCGCTTCTCGCTCTGGTACACCCGCTCCTCACCCCGGAGCACGGTCAGAGAAAGCGAGACCGGCGAGGGCTTGTCGACCTCGGGCATCGTGGGGGTGATTTTCACCTCCCGTCTGCCGGCCGGCGGCAGATCGAACCGCTCCCGGCCCGAATCGACCGCCGAGCCATCCCCGAGAAGCTTCCATTCGAGCGCGAGCGACGCCGGGTGCAGCGTGTCGTTGTAGAGGTACACGGTCCGCGCCACCTTCTCGCCGGAGAAGAACCGCGCGTCGTACTCGCGCACCAGCGCCGCGTTCTTCTCGTACGCCCGCTTCACGGCCAGGTAGCGCGGATTGTCGTCCGAGGGGAAGTCGCCCGTCTCGGTCAGCGTCCACGGACACGTCCCGGAGACCCCGCAGGCCCGGTACGCCTCGATCTGCATCTCCCAGGCGAGGGCCTTCGTTTGGGCCATCGCCCGGTCGTAGCCGAGGTAGGCCGCGTCGCCGATGAGCGCGGAGAACGGATCGGGCTCGCGGTAGTGCTGGATGTGCAGGAACTCGCCGAAGTAGAGCGGCTTGGTGCGATCCCACTTGAAGAACTCTCGCGGCCAACCGCTGACTTCCAGGCCCGTTTCCAGCCAGTAGCCCGCGCCGGGCCAGAGGTTCCGCTCGTTGAAATCGAGCGGGTAGTGGAGGTTGACCACGTCGGCGGCGCCCTCGGGATCGCCGTCGCCGTCGTAGAGGATGGGGCGCGTGGGATCGAGGCGTTTGACCAGCCGGCCGGCCTCGGCGAGCCGGTGCTCCGTCTGGGGGACGCGATTTCCGCCGCAGTGGAGGATCTCGTTCTCCAGGCTGATCATCACGATCGCCGGATGGTTCCGGTGGTCCTTGAGGATCGCGCGGAGATGGTCGTGGTAGTTGTCCCAGAACTCGTCCTTGGACAGGCCATACGCCCGGGCGTAGCAGAACAGGGCCGATTCCATGATCAGGGGCATGCCCACCTCATCGGCCGCTTCGTACCACCCCTTGGGCCAGACGTTCGCGTGCAGACGCATCCCCGCGCATCCCGCCTGGCGGATCCGGCCGTAGAAGTCGATCGCGGCCTCCTTGCTCAACTCCGCGTCGAGCTCGCCGCGGGGGTGGCCGGCGGTGGCCAGGAAATTGATCGGCGTCCCGTTGAGGATCAGCTTGTCCTTCTCGGTCCAGAACTCGCGAAACCCGAACCGATCGCGCCGCTCGTCCCGCGCGCCGCCCTGTTCGGCGAGCAGGGTGACGAGATGATACAAGTGCGGATCTTCCGGGCCCCAGAGCCGCGGCTTCTCCCACGAAGTCTTGAGCGTGACGGTCGACGACGACTTGGCGGGCACCGTCACCGTGCGCTCGCCGAGCCGCACGTCGGTGTCGGCCACGTGCGAAGCCAACGTCACGGTCTTCGGCTCGGCCGCCAGGTTCTCGAGCGTGTAGTCGACTTCGAGGGTCGACTGCCGCACCGAGGTCTTCACGAACACGTCGTCGAGGAAGACGTCGCTCCGGGCGAAAACCGTCACCGGCTGCCAGATGCCCACGTACGAGTATCGCGAGCCGACCGGCGCCATCACGGAGTCGCTGGCCTGATCGATGTAGCGGGCGCCGCGCGGCGGGGGGGCGCCGGGCATGCCCTCGTCGATCACGCCGGTGACGTCTTGCACCCGAACGACGAGCAGGTTCGGCCCGTCCGACTTGCAGGCGCCGGTGACGTCGACCTCGAACGGCTCCCAGCCGCCGTAGTGGCTGCCCACTTCGGTCCCGTTCACCAGCACGGTCGTGACGAACCTCGATGCGCCGATGCGGAGAAACAGGCGTTCTCGGGCGGCCTTCGCCGGCGCCTCGAACGACCGGCGATACCAGAGGAACGGTTTTCCCTCCACCCGGCCGACCAGCGACGGCACGCGGATCGATTTCCACTCGGCCTCGGGCCCCGGCGTTGAGTCGGTCTCTTGGAAACAGGCCTCCCACGTCCCGTCGAGCGAGGCGCCCGAGGTCATCCCCACGAGCGGGGAAAATACGATCAACACGACAATGGCTGCCCTGAATCGACACATGCGTGATTTCTCCTTCTGGCTGAGCGGAAGCCGACCGATCGACGACCCTCGGCTCTTCGGGCCTCTGTATCTGTAACATCTCCCGCCCGGTTTCTCAACTCCCGAATCGACTTGCAAATCCGGGCCGAGTACCGCAAGATGCAGGCGGGCGTCGGAAGGCCGCCAAGCACGCTCCCAATGCCCGTGACGTTCCACCGACGTAACCGTTCATGGCGTTCGATGAAAGTAGCAGGCACACGCCGTGTGCCGTCCGCCGCGTAACCAGTACGCCGGGGAGCCACTTGGACGCCTCGTTGCTCTGACCTGAACATGACATCCGCGGACGGCACACGGCGTGTGCCTGCTACTTTGCCGGCCGTGAACGGCTACCAACCGACCTGCCAAGGAGCCGGTGTCGATGAGTCATCGCATTACGTTGCTACCCGTGGTCCTCGTCGTTTGCTGTCCCGCGCTTCTTCGTGCCCAAGTCCTTCCGAACGGCGATTTCGAGAAGGGCACGGAAGGCTGGACCTGGTCGCAGCAGGAGGAGGCACGCGGCAAGTTCCTCGCCGTGGTGTCGGACGGCCCCGCCGGGGGCAAGGCCGCCGAAGTCACCGTCACCACCAACGGCCCCGCGCATCGGCTGCAACTGATGCACGAGTTCCCGAACGATTCGCTCACGCCCGGCCAGGGGTACGTCCTGCGGTTCTACGCCAAGGGGGAGAAGCCGACGGGGCTGCGGGTGCTGCTGATGAACCGCAACAAGCCGTGGGAGAACCTCGGCGTGTCGCGCCCGGTGTCGATCGATGCTGGGTGGAAACGCTTTAGCTTCTCTTTCCGCGCGCGCAACAGCGAGCAGCCGTTCGGCAAGGTCAACTTCTTCCTCGGCGAGGCGCGGGGCACCGTCTGGATCGACGGCGTGGCGATCGAGCCGTACGATCCCGAGACCGTCGAGCCCGACGGCCCGGAGCTCGACACCGAAAAGTGGACGGCCCGATTCTTCAAGACCGGGGCCCTTGCCAGGCTGGTCCACAAGCCGTCGGGGCGGGTGCTGATCGAGCCGGGCGAGAACCGCGCCGCCTACGAGCTGACGTTCTGGAAGGACGGCGCGAGCCAGACCGTGTCCGGCGACCGGGTGACGTCCGTCCGGGCCGAGCCGCTCGAGGACGGCTTGGGCTACCGCTTCCTCGCCGAACAGCCGCGGGCCACCGTGACGCTCGTCTATCGCGTCGACCCGGCGACCGGCATGCTGGAGTGCCGGGGTGCGGTCGACAACAAGAGCGACGCCGCCATTACGCACTTCAAATTCCCGATCCTCAACGTCCCGGAGATGCTCGGCGACGCGAGCGAGGACGACGTGCTCCTCTATCCCGTCTTCGACGGCACCGTGATCGACGACCCCAAGGCGACCTTGCGCTCGGGCAAGAGCACGCTCGACGAGACCTACCCGGGCGCCCTCTCCTGCCAGGTGATGGCGATGTGCGACCCGGCGGCGGGGTTGTACGTGGCCAGCCACGATCCCGACGGCTACGCCAAGGCGTTCACCGTCGACGCGCAGTTCCAGATTCACCTGTCGATCACGCACCTGGCCCCCGCCCTGCCGGGCGAAGACGTGAATCCCCCCTATCCCGTCGTGCTCGGCCCGTTCGCCGGCGACCCGAACCGCGGCGGCACGAGCTGGTACGACGCGGCCGAAATCTACCGCAACTGGTCCGAGCGGCAACCGTGGGCCGAGCGAAAGGTGCGAACGCGCAAGGACACGCCCGACTGGCTCCGCGGCGGGGCGATCGTCACGTTCTACAACCCGCGCCAGTTGACGCCGCCCGGCGACACGTCGAAACTCGCGGCGTTCCTCGAGGACTACACGGAGCGGTTCGACACGCCGATGCTACCCAACAATCGCGGTTTCGAGCGCTACGGGACGTGGTGCGGGCAGGAGTACCTCCCCGTGATGCCCGACGAGGCCACGTTTCGCGCGTCGGCCGAGCTGACCAAGAAGCTTGGCGGGCGGAGCATGATCATGCTCTCCGGCTACCGATGGACGATCGAGCGGACCACGCCCGAACGGGAACCGTATTCGAGCCGGGAGCGATTCGACCGCGAGGTCGCGTCCCGGGCGGTGCACGACCAGAGCGGCAAGCCGTACGTCGGCACGTCGACCAAGCCCGACGATTACCGGGGCCGGGAGTGGTCGCGGATGTGCCGGGCGACGGACTTCGCCAAGAGCACGATTGTCGATCAGTCCAAGTATTTCGTCGAAAACGGCTATTCGGTGATCCATTTCGACCAGGAGTGCAGCGGCGCGTATTCGGCCTCGGTGTGCTGGGCGCGGGACCACGGCCATCCGCCGGGCCACGGGCGGTGGGTGCATCTGGGGATGGCCGATCTCTACCAGCGGATCTCGGACGCCTGCCGCCCCCTCGACCCCGACTTCATGCTCTCGATGGAGGAGCCGAACGAGCTGTATCTCCCGTGGCTGAATCTCTGCCAGTCGCGGCCGTACGGCATCACGCCGGAATGGCCGGTCGTCGGGCCCGCCACGCGGTCCGTGCCCCTGTTCATGTATTTGTACCACGAGAACCTGATCGGCTGGGCCGCGTTCTATCCGTGGAAGTCGGCCGGCCGGCCGTGGTACAGTCTGGCCAAGGGGTTCACGATCGGGCAGATGCCGGGGCTTGTGCCGCCGCAGAATCTGCACGGAATGCGTGCGGAGCAGCGCGAGCAGTTCATGACGCTCTTCACCCGTTGCATGACCGGCTACCGGACGTTCGCCCACGATTACCTGGTCTGGGGCCGGATGGAGCGTCCGTTGGCGATCGACGTCCCCCAGCGCAGCCTCCCGTGGACCCTTGGCGGAAAGAGCCAGCGCGAACTCATCGTCCCGGCCGTCTCGCATGAAGTGTGGAGCCTCGACGACGGCCGAGTCGGCGTGGTGCTGGTGAACCCGGAGCTGGAAGCCCACGAGATCGACGTGGACCTCACGCCGCTAGTGGCCGAGGGCAGCCAACTCACGATCCGAGAAGTGAGCACCCAGGGCGGGGATCGCAAGCACCCGTCGCCGAAGATCCAAGTCGAGATCGCCCCGCTCGACATGGTTCTGGTGGAAGTAACCGAGTAAGAACGCGTAGCGGCGGTGGGCCAACGCGCCTGGCGCGGCTGCTGAAATCAGTCGGCTTCAGCCGACCCGTGATTTGCCACCAGCTTTAGCTGGTGGGAAGGGAGACGATCTCCCTCAGAACAAGCCGGCTTCAGCCGGACTTCTCGACAAAGAGGTTTCAACCGACTCCCGGTGTCTGAAGACCGGGCGAGAAGCCCGGCTGAAGCCGGCTTGTGTCACCGGGTGGGCCCCCATTTCCACCAGCTAAAGCTGGTGGCAGACAGTCCGTCGGCTGAAGCCGACTTGCTCGCGCGGTGGAAGCTGCGTCAAGCCGGGGCTTTGTGAAAGCCGCGTCAAGCGTGGAGCCGGGGCTTTCCTGTGGGCTTGGCGGCGGGCAATGGAATCTACGTCGCCGCCGTGGGGGTCAGTCGGCTGCTTGGCGGATCTCCAGAAAGAGGACTTCCAGCGGCTCGAGCTGCCGAGAGAGCTGGCGCGGCAGTTCCGTGTCTTGCCAGAGCGGGCCGAACGCGTCGCCCTCCCGGGAGCTGTAGAGGTCGACGTCGCAGCGGGCCCAGCCGGGCGCGTTTCGCGTGTCGACCGAAACCACCAGCGGCTGCGGCTCCTCGGCGATGTTGACGAACAAGTGGCCGACCTTCCCCGTCGGCGACTGCCAGGAACTGGTCAGCACGGCCGGGTCTTCCGTGGTCTGCTTCGCGGAGTCTCCTCGAGCGCGGCTGGCCCATTCCAGCGTGAGCTTCGGCACGTCGAGCTCATACGGATGGAGCATCTTGCCGAGCATGAGGAACTCCCGGGCACGGGTCTTCAGCAGCCGGCTGTGGTTGCGGAGGATGGCGATCTGGTCCGGGTGGGCGTCGAACATGTTTTGATGCGACGACCAGATTGATCCGCCGGGCGTTCGCCCGGTGACCAGGTTCATCGCGTGGGCGCGGACGTTGTGGCGGCTATTGTGGGCGCTCAGCCCGGCGCTGTCGCCGCCGTAGCCGATGGCGTATTCGTGGTACAGGTAAGAGAAGAGCGGGATGCCCACCGCGCCGTGATAGCCGCGGTACCAGCGTTTGGCGTAGTACTCGCGGACGTGAAAGCCGTCGAGGTAGGGGATCAACTGCTCGTGGGGCTCTTCGTGGAAGAGGACGAAGTCCGGGGTGTTCGCCTTGCCGCGGCTCCGCATCGCCTGCAACAGATCGTAGAACGCCCGGGTCGGATACATGCCCGGCCCCGGCGCGTGGCCGTGGCGGTCCGAGTAGCAGACGGCGCCGGCTCCCTGGACGGTCTGGTCCATTTGCAGCACGTCGACGCCCACGGCATGGGCGCGGTCGACCACCTCGCAGAAGAACTCCTTGGCCGCCGGGTCGGCGACGCAGAACTGATACGAGTGGCGTTTCCACGTGCCGGCGGGGTTGCTCTCGTTGAGCGTATAGACGGCCGGCTCGCCCGTCTTCTGATCCACGACGAAGTGCGAGGCGTACTCTTGGGCGGCGGGGATCGGCGAGCCGTCTCGGCCTTCATTGTCGAACGTGTAGAAAAGCCCCGAGAGAAAGAAGAACGGCCGGAAACCCTCCCGGCGCAGCTCGGCGATCATTCGCTTGGCCTGGGGCTCGTCGAAGATGGGGAAGTAGTCCCCGGCGGTCCAGCGGCGGTGGTTTTCCCAGCCGGCCAGCATGGGCACGACCGGGCCGTCGATCTTCTCGCGAAACGTTCGCAGATGGTCCGGGAGCTTCGGGTAGTAGGAGCCGCTGCAAGTGCGGTCGTTGCCGTACGTGCGCACTTCGCACACGTGGACGTCCGGTCCCGCTTTCCACCAGTCGGGGACGTCGTCGCGTTGGGCGAGCGTCTTCGCGCACCACGGCTGCTTGACCGCCCATTGCTTGTACAAGTCGGCCGACTCCTGCCACGTGCCCTGCGTTACGCCCAGGACCACCGGATAGGGGCTCGTCCAACGTTCCCCGGGCTTCGCCAGCGGCGTGAACTCGTGCCACAGCAAGAACTCCTCCCCGCGCCGTGCTGCGCACCAGGCCATCGGACGCCCGGCCACGTCCCGGCTGGCCAGATAGACGCCTGCCGTGCGGTCCTGGTAGGTGAGGAACTGGGCCGAGAGCGAGCCGGGGTAGGGGAGCGAGACCGTGTAGCCCGGGGGCCACGTCGCCGCCGGGTTGTCGATCCGCGTGCCGGGCAGGGCGGGGAGCACGAAAAAATCGTCCTCCGCCGCCTTGCCGATCGCCGGCACGGCCGCAATGCGCGGGAAACGGACGAGCGTCATGGGCCGGCCCGAGCGGTTGTCGACCTCGATCGACCAGACGAGCAGCGGCTCGGCGGCCGCGCAGCCAGCGGTCGCCCGCACCGAAACGTCGACCTCGGGAAAGTCGGACCACTGCATCCTGACCACGCGATCCCCTTCGCTCTCCACAACGGCGACGCTCGAGCTTTTCGCCGCGCCGGCGGCCAGCGTCCTCGCGGTGCCGTTCTCCTCTTTGAGCACGAGAGAGAACAGGTCGTGATCCTGCGGCCCGGCCACGACGGCCGTCCCGCTCGCTTTGTGGACGAGCCGGCCCACGTGAGGCACGGGCGAACGCTCCACCCGAAGCTCCAGGACCTCATTTTCCAGAACCACGGGGGAATCCGCTTCCTCCGCCGCCAGGGGCAACGCCCCCATCCAGGCAATCACCGCAATCGCTGCGAACAACCTCGCCATCGCAAAGACCCTCCAAGTATCCGAGAGACAACGCCGCCCTGCGTTAGGATCGGCCGAAGAACAACTTCCGCATTTGCGGAGTAGTAGGCACACGCCGTGTGGGCTGCTCAAAACGGCCGTCAATCACTCGCCACATTGTGTCCCGTTTGTGTTCCATCCCCGTACGCCGAAGGCGTTCAACAACACAGCCCAGGGTTGCGAAGCTACCCTGGGTCCCGGTTCCGAC
>DATKZH010000480.1:0-3224 GCA_035528065.1 Thermoguttaceae bacterium
GCCGGGCACCTGGAAGTCATTCGCAACATGATCACCCGCTTTCGGCAGCAAGGGGCGGAAGCGCGGGTCGAATCGTGGATTAGCCGGCGGAAGACTCGCAAGGGCGGCCTGCGACGCCAACTGACGCTCTGGCTCGACGCCTTCCGCGACGAGCTGGCCCCGTTGCGTCGCGGCATGAAGCGGGCCGGGATCCTACCCGGCGACCTGCCCCCAGGGTCGGACCCGGTTGAACTGGCCGTCGCTCGCGCCGACAAGGCCCCGGCCATCGCGCGGCATTTCGTGCTGGAGTACACAACCGACATGGCCGGCAACCGCAACGGCGACAGTTTGCGAGACGTGCTGGCCCCCGTCACCAAGCGGATCAAGGCGCTGACGCGGTACATGGTGGCGGCGAGGGCGATGCTGCTGCACAGCCGCGGAATCCAGTCCGGCATTGACCCCCAGGATGCACGGTTCATCTTCCAGCAGCATGATTCCCCGGAGTTCCAGAAGGCTCTGCAGGGCGTGACGGAATGGAACCAGCGCCTTCTGGACTACGTGGTCGAGGCGGGGGGGCTGTCTGAGGCCGCCGCCAAGAAGATCCGGGAGTTGAACCCGATCTACGTCCCGTTCATGCGCGCGTTCGCCGAAGGCGAGAAGCGCACGTCCGGCGGGATCGGCAAGGGCCTGACGCGCGGCGGCAAGGCGGTCAAGAAGATCAAGGGCAGCGGGCGGGAGATCATCGAACCGCTGGAGGCGATGATCCAGCAGGCCGAACGCATGATCGGTTCGGCACACAAGAGCGAGGTCGCCAAGTCGCTCGTGCTGTTGGAGAAATCCAACCCCGGCCTGGCGGGACTGATCTGGAAGGTGCCGCCCCCCATGCAGGCGACGCGGTTCACGGCGGAACAGTTGAAGAAAGAAGTGATCCAACTCGCCATCGACCGGCTGGGCGTGGATCCGGCCGAGATCGCGGCGGGGGATATGCTCTCCGAGACGTGGGACGAAGTGCTGACGGTCTACACCAACGCATCGGCCTACTACGGCAAGGACAACATCGTGTCGCTGGTTGTGGACGAGAAGCAGCAGTGGTACGAAGTCGATCCGGACCTCTACGCCGTGCTGCAGGGGCTGGACATGTACACCTTGCCGCGATTCCTGCGATGGGTCGGGGCGACGACTCGCATGGTCCGGTTGGGGGCCACGGGCCTGAATGCGGGGTTCGGGCTGATCCGCAACTTCCTGCGCGACATGGGAACGTTCAGCGTGTTGTCGAAGCACGCCAAGCTGGGCCCGCTGTCGGCCGTCGCCGGCGTGGCACGCGACGTCGCGCAGACGGAGACGGCTCAGACGTTCAAGGCCATGGGCGGCAAGATGGCCGGCCCGCTGGGCTACGACCGGACGCAGACCCAGCATCTGCGCGGCGAAATGCTGGCGTCCACCATCGGCGACAAGGTGATTCACCACGCCAAACACCCGGTTCAGGCCCTCCGTGAGTTGTTCGGGGTCACTGAGGCGGGGACGCGTATCGGGGAATTCGCCCCGGCTCTGCGATACGCCGAGAAGAAGTGGGGCAAAGGGTCTAAGGATGCTGCGATCTATGCCCTGAATCAGGCTCAGGACGTGACGACCAACTTCACCCGTCACGGGCGCATCGGCAAGATCCTCAATCAGATCATCCCGTTCTTCAACGCCGGGATTCAGGGCCCCGACAAGGTTCTGCGGACCTTCCACGAACGCCCGGCGAGGACGACGTTCGCCGCCTTGGCGTGCCTGACGCTCCCGGCGATGGCGCTCTGGTGGCGCAACAAGGACGAGGACTGGTTCAAGAACCTGCCCGCGTACGAGCGAGCCAACTACCTCCACTTCAGGATACCGGGGACCGACACCATCGTGCGGATTCCCGTGCCGTTCGAGCTGGGACACCTGTTCCAGTCGATCCCCGTGGCTGTGGTCGACGCCCGGTACCGGGACGATCCGGACGGCGTGCGGGAGATGTTCGCCGAAGTGTTCGAGCAGGCCAACCCGGTTGACTGGCCCGCCGCCATCGGCCCGCTGATCGACGCCAAGGCCAACAAGGACTGGGCGGGGCGGCCCATCGTGCCGAAGGCCGCCGAATACAAGTTGCCGGAAGATCAGTCCAAGCGATACACGACGCGGCTCATGCGCGAGATCGGGAAGGTGATCCGCTACTCGCCGGCGAAACTGGAGTACATGGTCAACGCCTATTCCGGCGGCTTGTACGGGCGTGTGTCGCGTTCGATCGGGACGCTGGCCGGCGACAAGGAAATGGTGATGGCCGACTATCCCGCCATCGGAACCCTGTTTCTGCGCGACCCGTTCGCCCCACACCAGCAGGTCGATCGTTTCTACCGGCGCCGCGACCAGCTCAGCCGGATGAAGCAGTCGGGCAAGATCACACCGGCGCAGGACCGGGAACGGCTCGTGCACGACCGGGCGGCGAGGAAACTGCGGCCGTACTGGGAGAAGTTGCGAGAGGCCAAAACGACCGATGAACGCAAACGGCTCTACAACGCCGTGCTGCGAATCGTGGAGCCTAAAGGACAACAGCAATGGCGATGACAGAAGCCGACAAGGCATTGGTGCGGGAAGCGGCTCGCGAGATCATTCAGGAGATCGGCCCCGACATCGCCGCCAAGGCGGCATGGACCGTCATTGACAAGCATATCGAAACCTGTCCTGTCCGGGCCGAGGTCGAGACGCGAGAGCTTCGGGGCCGGGTCGGGATGCTGAAACTTGTGATCGCGGTTCTGCTGATGGCCCTCTTCGGAGGCGCCGCCGGATCAATCGCGATTAAACTGATAGCCCTCATTTGAAGGAGTATGCTATGAAATCGTGGAAAACGACCTTCTGTGGAATCGGCGCGTTCCTGATCGCCCTGATAACCGCCCTGACGGCAATGTGGGACGGCGACGCGGGGACGGAGCCTCAGTGGGCCATCGTCGTGACAGCCCTGATCGCCGCCGTGGGTCTGTTCATGGCGCGGGACAACGACAAGTCGTCTGAGGACGTGGGTGCACAGAAGTAGCCGACCCATGAAGACCATCGCCCTGATCATCCTGACCATCGCCGAGATCCTGTTGGCGATGATCGTAAAGGAAGCCAATGAGCCATCGACTGTTATCGACGGCGATCGGGATCGTTCTCGTCGTGAGCGCTTGCTTCGTCGGGTGCGTGCGACAAAGAACCGTCTTAGTTCCAGCCGGTGAGTGCGTCCAACTGGC
>DATKZH010000481.1:0-3031 GCA_035528065.1 Thermoguttaceae bacterium
TGACCGTGAAGACGTGGTAGCCGTCTTGCGACACGGTGACGGAGTACGCCTCGTGGATGCCAGTTAAATCGGCGACTTGGATTCCGCGCGGTAGTTGAAACGTTGTGGCCATTTCGGATGGCAAGTTATCGGACGAGGCAGTTGATGTCGGATTGTCGCAACCCGCGACGGTTGCGATGACAAGTACGGTGATCACAGATGGTATACGCACGAGTCTTGCCGCATAGTAGAGTAGAAACCAGATTCTCCCATTGTAGGTGACGCCTATCTGTTTGCCGACCCTTTCGTTTTGTCGGTGCCTCACTAGCTTCACCATGATGGGGTCCTCAAGTCCCCCTCGTCGAACCGGACGTCGGGTTTTCCCCGGTACGGCTCTCCGACGGCTTTCCCCTGTTCGGTTATCAGAGACACGAAACGCGCAACCTCGCCAGTCGAAAGAGACCCAGACGATCATATAGATCGCCGGAGACGTTCCGCACGCCTCGGTTCGGGTTGTTGTGTTTCCGCTTCACGAAGATTCGCAACCGGTTCATCACGAACCGGTCCAGGCGACGGAAGATCTTCTCGCCGTGGCCCACTTTGAAATAATTGTGCCAGCCGCGCAGGATCGGGTTGATCTCGCGGATGACCGCTTGCAGGCTCAAGTGATAACGCCTTCCGATCTTCGTGCGGATCTTCTCTTTCAGGGACTGCACCGCTTTGCGGCGCGGCCAGCGATAACAGTTGTATTTCAACCGAGTCGCCTGACTGCTCGTTGCCGCGTAGCAGAACGTCATCCCTAGAAAGTCAAAGCCTCGGTCAACTCGCACCACATGGGTCTTCTCTTCGTTCAGCGTCAGACGCAAACGCCCGAGAAACTCACGCACGCGCTGCAAGACTTGATGACCGCCGTGACGGCACAGGATCACGAAATCATCCGCAAACCGCACCAGCTTCGTGCCCTTCGGACCCCACAACTGCCACATCTTGTCGAAAGCGTGCAGATACACGTTACTCAGTAACGGCGAAATACATCCGCCTTGGGGTGTACCTGTGGTCGAGCGCCGTACGGTCCCTTCTTCCATGACGCCACATTTCAGCCACGCTTTGATCAACGACAACACGCGGCGATCGCTGATCCGTCGACCCACCAGCTTTAACAACAGATCCTGTGGGATACTGTCGAAGTAGCCTTTCAAATCAGCGTCGACGACTTCGCGATAGCCTTCGAACGTGATGCTTCGGTCGATCACGCGGATGGCGTCGTGCGGTTTTCGGCCCGGACGGAATCCGTGCGAGCAGTCCAGGAAGTTCGTCTCGAAGATCGGTTCGATCACCAGACGGACTGCCGTCTGGCAGACCCGATCTTTGACGATGGGGATGCCCAAAGGACGCCGAGCGCCCTTCTGGCCAGGCTTTTCGATCCACACGCGTTTGACGGGCTGAGGACGATAGGTCTCGTTCTTCAACTCGTCGCGCAGCTCGCGGAGAAAGTTGATCACACCAAGTTCATTCTCGATGTAGTCGATCGTTTCTCCGTCAATGCCCGGCCCGCCACCGTTGTTGCGGACCAGACGCCACGCTTGCCAGAGCACGTCGTCGCGGTAAACCTTGTCGTACAGTGCTCCGAACCTCCGATCCAGCGACTGTTTCGCCGCCAGGGACAGTGTCTCCTGCAAGGCTTGAACTGTTTCCAGCAAGTTAATAGCCACGTGAGGTACACCCTCCGCCAGCACTCATGCCATTCTTCCTTGTCAGTCAACACGCAGCCGAAGTCAGGCCTTACGCTCGAGGCAAGTTGTGTTGTCTTGCCCGTCAGCACTTCAGGGCCTGTCCGACTCCCGCTCCGGCCCTCACCGGTTCACTTATACGTAAGCGTTTTCGCGAACCAGCTATTCGTCTCGGATTGACGAAGACCGTGCGGGTCTCAGGT
The DNA here is from genome assembly GCA_035528065.1 of Thermoguttaceae bacterium. Classification (GTDB taxonomy): domain Bacteria; phylum Planctomycetota; class Planctomycetia; order Pirellulales; family Thermoguttaceae; genus DATKZH01. The sequence continues at coordinate 1,913 of DATKZH010000481.1, forward strand.
TCTACGTCTTGTTTCTGTCACCGCATGCCGCCGTCCTTACTCCGGGTCCCCGATCGCTGCGCGTTCCCACTGCTTCACGATCGGCATTGGCCTTCGCCCAAGTCGTAGGGGCTCGGCGAGTAGCCCGGTCTCGGCCGGGTTCATCCCTGGTCCCCGACTCTCCCAGCAACATCTGTCGGGGGTTAACTTTCACGGAGCTGCAACGTTCGCTTGATGCTACGGCCTGCGGTTTTGGTCGGCCCCACAGACTGGGTCGGACACTGAGTAGCAAGTCACCGCGGTCTTCCGACGTAGGGACTCGGATGCACACTGCCCTTCAGGGGAACCGTGTCGGGGCAAGTTCCGCCGCGTTGTTACCATCGCGACGCGCCCTCTACCTATTCAGCCAAGTGGGATATTGCTGAACCAGACTCCTTTCATTCTGGAAGAAACAAACTTCGAACCTCGTACACGCCTGAGCTAACCGGGCGGCGGCCAGCAACTCTCAATCTCAGTACCGCAACTCACAGTCCTCAGCCCACGAGAACCGAAGGTTCGCCAGGTTCTCGGTGGATTGCTCATTCTTCCTTCCAAGTTGCAGGGCGTTTCACGTCTCGGGAAGCCATTGTCGGAGACCGGTGTGGAGGCCGGGACTAACGGAGTTCCTTCAACGTGTTCACCACCGTGATGCCATCGACCTGCACGTCCTTCTTGCCGTCCAGATCGATCCCCAGCTCCCGCACGACCGTCTCGAAAACGTGCAGACGCGGGTCGCCGCCCGTCTTCACCATGATCCGCTTGGTGGCCTTGTCGTACACGAACTCGGTCCACGGCTGGCCGTCACGCAGGACCTTCTTTGGGTCATTGGCCAGCGTCGCCGACCAACTGCCGTCGGCGGCCCGCTGCCAGCCCTCGATCGCGTCCGCGCCGCTGATCGTCACCTTCTCGGCCTTCATGGCCCGCACGGTCACGCCGTCGCTGCCAAGTTTCAGCGTCTCGCGATACACGCCGCCGCGCAAGACCACGGTCTCGCCCGCTCTCGCTACTTGCATCGCCTTGGCCAGCGTCGTCAGCGGCACGCCCGGATAACCCCATGCCGGCTCGTCCGCGGCGGCCGGGTGACGAGGATCGACGTAATAG
>DATKZH010000482.1:0-2651 GCA_035528065.1 Thermoguttaceae bacterium
ATCTTATCGCCGGGCAAGCCAGAAACTTCAGACCCAAACTTGAATTGAAAGGAACGCGAACATGAGCGGATCATCCGGATCCCATCGCGAAGTCGTCATCACGACGCGGATCGTCGTGGATAAAGGTGCCGCCCAGACTGCGCTCCGCGAGACCGTCAAGGCGGTGGCCGCCCAGCAGAAGGCGGCAGACCAGGCGGCGTCGCAATCGGCGAAAGCACAGGTCAAGGCGGTCCGCGACGCGGAACGGGAAAAGCTCAAAGAACTCAATGCAACCAATAAGCGTACCGTCGCCATCCTGAAACAGCAAGAGAAAGAGGCCATCGCTTCGGAGAAGGCGAAGCAGAAGGCGATCGACGAAACGAACAAGCGGACGATCGCCGGGTTGAAACAGCAAGAGGCGGCGGCCAAGCAGGTGGAGACGGCCGGCAAGAAAGCCCACGCGGAATACGCCCGAGCCCAAGCCAAGATCACTTCGGCGAACGATCGGGTTACCGAGTCGTTCAAACAGAGTCTCAGCGGTGCCATGTCGCTCGGCCGCGGAGTGGCGATGCTCGGTATCGTCGGCGAGAAAGACGTCGAAAAGTTGCTCCGCGGCCTGGTCAGGATCCAGGCGGCTTTCGACATCATGCGGGGGAGCGTCGAACTGATCCAAGCCGGTGCCCGGGCGTGGCGAGCGTATCGTGAAGCGGTGACAGCGGCGGCCGTGGCTCAGACGGCAATGAACGCTACGTCGATGGCTGGTGGAGTGGGCGCGGCCGGTCGGACGGCGGGCGGCGCGGGGGCGGCGGCGGGTGTCGGAGCGGCGGGGATGGGATTGAAGGGGGGGCTCCGCGCCACAGGGGGACTAGCTCTTTCGTTAATTCCAAAAGCCGGTCCTGCGGCTCTTGTCATCGGCACCGCCGTTGGCAGCTATTACGCTGGCAGGTTGGCAGCAAAGCAACTCGGCTGGATTCCTAAGCCCCTTCCCCCCATAACGCCGATTGCCAAGCGACAAGCGGCTACAGAGCGCGGTATTGCGTTTGCCAACCGAGAGATTTCCCAACGCACGGCGATGGAAGCAAACCGGCGGGAGTGGTACGGATCGACCATCCAATCGCAGATGTTCGGTCGAGAAGAAAGCCCGCAAGCCCGCCTTCGAGCAAACCAACTCGAAATGGCTGAATTGCGACGTCGATCCGGCCAGACGATCGGTTGGAACGAACAGAGGGCGAAGAGTCTCGGGACCGCCGCGGCCGTGCATTTCGAGGCGACCGGGAAGTACGACGAGGTAACGCAACGACTGGGGGCAATGAGGGCGCAACACCTGCTTGCGGCCGATCTCGAACGGGTCGGGATGCTGAAGGAAATGAAACGGCTGACCGAAGAGCGTGGCCGGGACGAAATCGAGGCGGCACGAAAGGCCGGCCGGTTCGCGCTGGAGTCCCTGCTGATCGCACGAAAGCAAGTCGAGACCGCCAAAGAGAAGGCGAAGGTCGCACGAGAGGAGTACAGTTCGGCGAAGCAGCGTTTCGGGTTGTTGGATTCACGGGAGCAGCGCAAACACGTTGCGTTAAAAGCGAAGCTCGACAGAGGCGAAGACCTGTCTCGGGCGGAAGTGAGTTACCTGTGGGAGAGCGGAGACAAGGAGACACAAGCGGCCCTGGGACGTCGTGCCGAACAGATTGCTGAAGCGAGCGGCTGGTCCGATCGTTATTACAGTCCGGCTGAATCGGCCACGGCCCAGGCGAAATTGGTTGCGGCACAGAAGGGGCAACGGACCGAGGCGGAGAGTCTTGGGTATTCAAGTCTGGTATCGGCAACTGACGAGCGGACGATTACCCACAGAATCGAGGTCGACGTGACCGCAAAGGAAGGCGAGATTTCGCAGAAGGTGGGTCGCGTCCTGGAAGACATCAATCGCGACATATACCGGGGGGCAGAGTCCGCATCCAGGCGGGCGGCTTCTTCGGAAATAGAGAAGGATCGGTTGAACCAGGCCAGCCAAGAGGCGGCGGGGCGGGGCGGGTGATTCAATGAAGAATGAGACTTTAGAAATTTGCGGGAGTGAAGGCCGTACCGAAACCGGCGGCATCGGCCCTCTTGTCGTACTCGCGATCGACTGCCTCCCTGACTTTCCATCCACCGACGTTGTGCAAGAAGTCCAAATGCTCCAAGCTCAAGGTTTCACCCGCATCGAGTTGCAGTTTGAGTGCGATCGCAAATCTCTGCTTCTGAGAATCCAACATTCCGAATTGTCGCTTTACCCAAGCGTACTCTTCGCGGATCGATTCTTTGGCGATTCCGAGTTCTTGTTCGAGTTCTTGTTCGAGCGTTTGGATTCTTGCTTCTGCAATTGTCAGTCCTCGTTGAAGCGTTTGGATTGTCCCTTCTGCAATGGCCAGCTTTCGCGTGTACGATTCCACGGATTGTTTGTGCTCTTTTTCCTTCGCCGCCGCGGCCGCTGCCACGGCTTCGTTGACGGCCGCTTCGATTCGGGATTCGATGGGTTCCCCCTCTTCGGTTTTCCGCTGCGAACATCCCGCAAGAACGCCGAGCATCGCCACAAGAAGAATCGGTCGCATCGTCTGCTCCTTTCGCAACAAAGGGTTTCTGCTCAATCGCTTGCAGTTTAGCACATTCCCCCGGATTCGTCAATCATGTTCCTTTGTTAC
>DATKZH010000483.1:0-9500 GCA_035528065.1 Thermoguttaceae bacterium
GGCTGGGGCGCGGCCGTCAGCCGCGACGACATGGCGGTCGGCCCCAAGCGCAAACGGACCAACTACTACAGCCGCCTGGAGATCGTCATCCGCCCGGCCTCCAAATACCATGTCCTCGACCTGGCGGCCAAAGGGACGATCCGCAACAAAGAGGTCTTCAACCGCAACCACTTCGAGCGACTCGCCGAAGCCGACCCCACCAGCTTCACCGAAATGGTCGACCTCTGGGTCCTCGAATACGCCGAGCTCTACGCGGCGAAAAGCTGAACCCCGCCCGGCGGAAGCCGACGTCACGAATTCCCCGGACGCCGTCGCTCTGGTCGCCTCGGAAGCACGGGGCTTTCGGAAAGCTCGGCATCGGCCGGCAGCGCATGACAAGACCCACGCCGCTTGACGCAAGCGTGGGCCTTGCCGGGGGGGGGCAGAGGGTTGGTGGTTGGTCGTTAGATTTTGTCGGGCTTCTTCTTCGGCTCGTCCTTCGGCCGAGGGGCTTTCTTGGCGTCGGACTTGGGCGCGTCCTTGAGCCGGGGGCGCTGCTCGCGCATCTGGTCGAGCGACTTGCGGAGCTCGTCGATGCGGCGGCTCATCTCTTCCATCCGCTTCTCCAGACCTCCCTCGGGCCGGACTTGCCAGCGCGGGCCGGGCCACTCGGGGACGAAGTCGAAGTCGCCGGACCAGCTCTTCGGGCCTCCGGGAGGCGGCGTGCGCCCGAGCATCCGCTCGACGTGGGGGCGGACGTCGTCGGGCAGCTTGTCGAGCTCGTCCTCGGTCACTTCCCACTTCTCATCGCCCCGCTTGACCACGATCTTGGCCGGGTCGTCGCCCGAGCGCGTGATGGTGACCTGCATGTCCCGCGGCATCGGGCGATCGGGCTTCGCGTCGGGCGGGAGAATCGTGCCCGGGCCCCAGAAACGGAACCGCCACGGCTGCTTGCCCTCCTCGCCCGGCCGAAACTGATCCAAGTACCTTTTCATCCAGTCGCGGGGCGGCTCCTCGACTCTCCCCGGGCCGGGCAACGGGAACTGGGATTCGGGCCGCTTGGCCGGCTTGGCCTTGACCTGGGTGCTCTTCCCGCCGCGGACGAGCTCCAGGGCAAGCTCCTTGTCCTTGGCCGCCTCGACCGCGTCGATCAGGTCTTGAAGCTTCGCAAGCGGCTTGCCGTCCGCCTTGACGAGCACGTCGTATTGCTCGATGCCGGCCGCGGCGGCCGGGCTCTCGGGCACGACCCCCTCGACCATGAGCCCTTGATCCTCCGGCAGCTTCAACTGCGCCCGCAGCGCCGGCGGCACCGGACCGCAACCCAATCCGAGCCAGTATTCGCTCAGCTTGATCGGCTCCGCGTCGCCGACCTGAAAACGGAACTGGCCGTCGCCGAAGTTCTGGAGTATTGGCGGGGCCTCGGCCAAGGGTTTGGGAGGTCCGTCGGCCCGGGCCACGCCCAACGGCATCAACACCGCGGCGACGCCGACGAGCAGGCCGGCGCGTCGCCTCCAGGAGTCTCGTTCCATGGTGATCTCCTTTTCCAACAGCCAGGGGGGGGAATGGGGGTAAATGTGCTACTGATACACCGGATTGCCCACGTAGTGCAGCTCGACCTGCTCCAGCGGGACCACGAGTTGCTGACCGTCCTCCAGGGGGAACGGCACCAACTGCCGGGACCAACGCAGCTCGCGGCCCTGCTGCTTCAGGGCCTCGGCCAGCTCCGCGGGGATCGTCGGGGCGAACCGGTCCATCCACTGCTCGTCGACGCGGTCCCCTTCCCTCGCCGGCACCTGGATCGACTGCGTGCCGTCCGGGCCCGTCCCTACCGGCACCGAGACCAACTGCCAGGCGTGGTCGGGAGCGGCGGGAGGAGCCGAAGGACCTGGAGGAATCTGCGGCTCGACGGCCTTCGAAGCGGACGCCTCGGGCTGTTGAGGGCCTCCGGCAATCTCGATCCGCGACGGACCCAACTCGGGCCCCGGTCGCCCGATGTCCTGAAACGCCACCCCGAGACCCAGCGCGAGGATGAAACTCGCCGCCATGGCCACCAGCGTGCCGAAAAACCCGCCCGGGAAACCGGTCCGGCGGATCGGTCGCGCCCCCCGCGCCTGGGCCGTCGACTCCGGCCGAATCGATTGCATCTCCTCTTTCCAGCTCTGGGCCTCCAGGAACGCCAAGGCACAGCGTCGCCAGCCGCCCGGCACGTGGTCCAGCCCGGAAAGGAGCCGGCGGCGTTCGGGCTCGGGCAGCTCTCCGTCGGCCAACAGGTCGAATCGTTCGTCGTCCGGCGCGTGCAAGTTGTCGTCGATCGGATTCATGCTTGCTCAATCACTTCCAGGGCGGCCAGCTCGCGTCGCATCCGTCTTCGCGCTCGATGGAGCCGCGACTGAACCGCGCTCTCGCTGATTCCCATACGCTCGGCCAACTCCCGGTAGCTCCAGTCCTCGGTGTACTTCAACAACAGGATCTCCGCGTCGTGCTCGGGCAGCCGATCCAGGGCGGTGCGGATCAGGCCGCGTCGCTCCTCGGCCAACAGCCAGCCGAGCGGGTCCGGCTCGCAGTTGTCCGCCTCGGCGGGCTGATTCCGGCGGGCGTACTCGTCGGTGCGCTTGCGCCGGCGCCCCAGCTTGCGGCGATACAACAGCGACTGCCGGACGGCCAGCCGGTAGAGCCACGGGGCCACCTTGCCGGGGTCCGCCAGGGGCGAACGCTGCCGGACCGCGGCCAGCGACACCTCCTGCATCACCTCGTCGACCGCCTCGGCCTGGCCCAACCGCCCGTAGATCACCGTGCGGAGCCACCGGTCGTGCTCGGCCAACGCGGCCCGCCAGTCGATGCTGGGCGTGTTGTCCGGGCCGTCGCGCCGGGAAGTGGGTGCAGGTTGCGTCATGACCGTAGATAATGTTTCCGCGGGCGAAAGAATCTTGCCCGAAAACGGGTTGAAGTCCGGACGGGAGCCGGCTCATCGACGTAAGTCGTTATTTTGAAACCGGTTGCGACCGGCAATTCGCGATAGGCGCCCTTGTCGCCGCCAACGACGATCGCGCCTGTGCCGGGACTTCCGCGTCGGGCCATCCTGCCTCGAACAGACCCCCGCCGGCCACGACAAAGACTACGCTCTCGCCGCTGCAATGGATCGATCAGGAGCCCGCTTCCGGCGATTCGCATCGTGCGGAAGCCCTGGGCCAGGCTCGACAATAGGAGAGAGCGGAAGAAGTCTCGCACGAGAAGAAGCCACCCACGCCCACCAGACGGCGCTGGCCGGCCTTCAATTGACACGAATTCCGGCCCCCGGTAGGCTGATCCTGTACGGCTTCTTCTGCCTTTTTGCGGCGAGTCGCCCATGCCGATTCCAGTTCAATGTCCGGGGTGTGGACGCCCGTTTCAGGCCGCCGATCGACTGGCGGGCAAACGGGCCAAGTGTCCCCAGTGCTCCGCCGCGATTGCGGTACCGGCCGGCGCGGCACCGGGCGGCCAGGAGGCGGCCTGGTACGTGCAAACCGGCGACGGCCGTCAGCACGGACCGATGAGCCAGGCCCAGCTTGAGCGTCTGGTCTCCACGGGGCGACTGAACTGCTTCTGCCGCCTCCGCCATCAGACGTGGTCGGATTGGAAATGGGCGGAAGATCTCTTCCCCCAGTTGGCCGAGCTCGACGAGTCGGCTTCGGCCGGCGACGACGCCCGGCAGGACACCGCCGTCGAGCCCCCGCCGGCAGCTCCGTCCGGGGAATCGACCGCGCGTGGACCGCGCGTGGTGACGTGTCCCGATTGCGGCAACACGGTGTCGACGCGGGCCAGCCGGTGTCCTCATTGCGGCTGCCCCGCGGCGCTGCTCACCGAGCAGGTCGCTGCGGCCCAAGCCGCGTCCTCCGTTGGGCATGCAGTGCAAGCGAGTGCCGGACCCGAGGCGACCGCCGAACTGCTGGCCGATTCGGGGCTTGGTCCGGAGCCGGGGGGTCGGGGCGGCAAGTGGTTCGCCGCGTTGGTCGTCGGCTCCGCGGTCGCGCTGCTACTGATCGGCGTGGTGGGGCTTGGCGTGGGGTGGTGGCTATGGAAGAGCCACGGCCTTGCGGGCCCGCCCGAGATCGAGGCCCCGGTCGCGGCCCGCCCGGCAGTGCCCGCCCCACCCGCCGTGTCGCCCGACGAGATCGAGGCCGCCCTCCAGCAGGCGGCCGGAGAAGTGGCCAAGCGTCTCGACGGGGAGTTCCGCACCGCCCATTCGGCGAAGAGGTTGATCGAGCAAACCCGGGTGAGCGCCGACCTGGTGCAAGCGCTGGCTCAAGGAGACCTGAACGCGATCCCCGACTCTCTCCCTGCGGAGCTTGCGCCGGAAGACTCGACCTCGTACCAGTCGCTCTACGATTCGCTGTACGGCGAGTGCCTGGCGCACCTGCGGGCAAACGTCTCTCCGGATGAGTTCACCCAGCAGGCTGTACAGGACGAGGTGCGCCGTTGGGAGGAAGGGAAACGGGCGGTTCTGGCAACGCAGTTGACGGACGAGCTGCAAAAGTACCTCGCGCCGGCCCGGCAACCCCGTTGACTTCTCGGCGACGCTTCCGCCCGTCGAAGGTCTTGCCCCCTCGCTTCGCTTGACGCAGCCCGCCCCGTGGGGTACACCGATCCGTAGAATGACTGACAATCATTCCTTCTTGCGATCCCAGTTGCATAAGAGGAGGCCCCAGATGTCCCATTGCCACGCTCTCGCTTCGTGTCATGGTTGCTGCCACGCGATCGATCGGCGCCGTTTCCTCCAGGGCTGCGGGGCGGCTGCGGCCGCCGGCTCGCTTGCGCCCCTTGCGGGCGCAGCCGCCGGGGAGCAAGGCGGCGGCAAGGTTCGCGTCGCGGCGGTCTTTCTGGCCAGCATGAACACGCGGGAAATCTGGCCTTACCCGGACTTCGACACCAAAGGCCGCCAGCGCGAGGTCCTCGCCCGGTTGAGGCAGGGCTGCCCGCAGATCGAGTTCGTCCCGGTGACGGTCGAGACCGGGGCCGACGTGCAGAAGGCGATCGCCTTGAAAGACGAAGTCGACGGCTATCTCCTCTACGCGATGACGCTCGTCTGGGGCCAGCGGGCCCAGCTCGTCGAGCTCGCCCGGCTGGGCAAGCCGACCGTGGTGGCCGACGAGTTCCTGGGCGGCTCGGGCGTGTTCCTGACCGGGTTCTCGCAGCTTTGCAGCGCCGGCGTCGCCGCGGCGGGGGTGAGCAGCACGCGGCTGGACGACCTGGTCGTCGTGGCCCGGCAGTTCGCCACGGTCCGCCAGCCCGGCACCACGCCCGCCTCCTTTGCCCGGCAGTGCGAGCGGGTGTGTCGGGAGACGTTCCCCGCCGCAGGCGAGCTCGAGTGCGCCGACGATTCCGTCACGCTGACCGACGTCGGCCGGTGCGTCGAGCGGTTCCGGCAGTCGCGATTCCTGATCGTCGGCCGGGGCCGGGGCGGCCAGGAGCTCGACTTCCTCGGGGCCAAGGGACGCTTCGTCGATTTCGACGAGCTCAATGCCTTCTACGAGAAGATCGACCGCGACGAGGCGGCCGAGTGGGCCGCCCGATGGTCCGAGCAGGCCGACCCGCTCCCGTCGGGTGACTACGTCGAGCCCAGCCGGCCCACCCCCGATGCGGTTCACAAGGCGGGCGGCGTCTACCTGGCCACGCTCAAGCTGCTCGAGAAACACGACACCGACAGCGTCACCATGAACTGTCTAGGAGGATTCAGCCAGGGCAAGCTGCCGTCCTATCCGTGCCTGGGGTTCATGCAGCTCCTCAACGACGGGGGCCAGGGCGTCTGCGAGGCGATGCCCGACGACACGCTCAGCATGCTGATGGCCCGAATCCTCACCGGCCGGCCCGGCTTCGTCTCCGACCCGGCGCTGGATACGTCGAAGAACCACGTCATCTACGCCCATTGCGTGGGCACGACCAAGGTCTTCGGCCCGGAAGGCGAGTCGAACGGGTTCCGCATCCGCACGCTCCACAATCGCGACCCGCGGGGCGCGTGCGCCGAATCGATGATGCCCGCCGGCTACATGACCACCAGCTTTCGCACCAGCGTGGGGCGCAAGCAGATGGTCATCCACCAGGCCAAGGCCTTGGGCCCGCTCGAAACCGAGCGGGGCTGCCGGACCAAGCTGATCGGCGAGGTCTGCGGCGACGTCGGCAAGCTGTTCGATCAGTGGGACCTGTTCGGCTGGCACCGGGTGACGGTCTACGGCGACGTCAAGGAGCCGCTGGCCGAGTTCGGCCGAGCACTCGGCCTGGAGGTGATCGACGAGGCCTGACCCGAGCCCGCGCCGCGCGTTTCTCGAACCGCCCGGCCGAGTCGTCCAACGGCAAAGACCTCGGGGAACCGAGTCCACGGGGGAATCTTGCGATGCCCCCCGGTCACCGCGCCGCGCGCCGCTCGTGAGCCATCTTCAGCAGTCGGCCGACCAGCTCGTCGAACCCGATGCCCACCTTGGCGGCCGCCTTCGGCAAGAGACTGTGGTCCGTGAATCCGGGGATCGTGTTGATTTCGAGGAGGTGCAGGCCGTCCCGCCGGTCGGAAATCAAGTCTACCCGCGAGAAGTCGCGACACCCGAGAGCCTGAAACGCCTTGACCGCCATCTGTTGCGCGAGGGAATATGTGGGCGAGTCGATATCCGGCTCGAAGAAGTATTGCGTGTCCTCTCGACGGTATTTGGCCTCGAAATCGTAGAACGCGATCGCGGGCCGGATTTCGATGACGGGAAGGGCCTCCGCTTCGAGAACGCCCACGGTCAGTTCCGGGCCGTCGAGCTGTCTCTCCACGAGCACCTTTCCGTACTCCGCAACGGCCCGTCGGACTTCCTCGCGCAGCTCGTCCAGCGTAGCGCAGAATCGCACCCCGATGCTGCTGCCCTCGCGTAGTGGTTTGAGCACGGCGGGCGGCCCGGGAAAATCGACGGCCGCCGGGTCGTCCGCCTCGTCTACGCATATCCACGGAGCCGTCGGGAGCCCTTCGCTTCGCCACTTCTCTTTGCTGGCGTGCTTGTCCATGGCGAGTCGGGACGCGGCTGCATCGCTCCCCACGTAGCAGAGTCCCCGGTGCTCCAAGATGGCCTGCAACTGGCCGTCCTCGCCAAACTCGCCGTGCAGAACGGGGAAGATGACGTCGGCGGGCACGTCCAGGGCACTCAGGTCCTGTGGGGATACGTCGGCCTCCGTGACGTTGCAGCCGAGCCTTCGGCAAGCGTTGGCCACGGCTGCGCCGCTTGCCAGGCTCACGTCCCTCTCGGCCGAGGGGCCGCCCCGCAGAACCGTGACTCGCAGACCGCTGAACATGATTCGCGCTTCGCTCGTGCTGGAACGGTGCTTGGGGGGAAAGGCGGATGGCACGTCGCTGGCGGCAGTCCGACGACCACCGCCGTCCGGCCTCAGGCTAGCCGTAACGCGGTGGAAGTCAAGGGTCGTGTCCGTTTCTCTACGGACCTCTTTTCCTCACAAATCCCTTGACGCGGTGCCTCCTCGGACCGCCTAATGGGAGCCGTCGGCTCCATGGCCGTACCGTGAACGTCGGCATCTCGCCATGAGACGGCCGCCATGATTTCGGAGGGTATCGAGATGATCCAGACAAAGGAGCTCGTCGCACGACTCGCGGTCTTTTCCCGCGGGCGGGGATTGCTCGCAGCGACCGCTATCCTCATCGCTGCCACGGCAGTCGCCGCCCCGCCGAGCTCGCCGCCGCGGCCCGGGGAGAACCTCGCCCTGGGCGCCAAGTACGCGGTCCGGCCTCAACCGAGCTACTCGTACTGCACCGATCCGGGCGACACCGAGCAACTGACCGACGGGCGGTCGACGACCGAGTATTTCTGGACGCAAAAGGGCACGGTGGGCTGGCGCTCCGCCCCGTACGCGACGATCGTCGTCGACCTGGGCCGGGTGGAGCCGATCGCCGGCGTGGCGCTCACCACGGCGGCCGGCGCCGCGGACGTGACCTGGCCGCTGGCGATTCACGTCCTCACCAGCGAGGACGGCAAGACCTACCGCGATGCCGGCGATCTGGTCGCCCTGGATCACAAGAAGAATGGCCCGTGGCCTGAAGCGTACGCCATCCGCCGCCTGGTCACCGGGGAGCTGAGCACGCGTGGGCGGTTCGTCCAGTTCGTGATGATTCCCCTGCCGGGCGGACCGTACCTGTTCGTCGACGAAGTGGAGGTGTTTCGCGGGCCCGAGGCGTTGCTGGCCGGCGAGCCGGCGGGGGAAGTCGTGGCCGACGTCGCCGATTTCTATCGCAAAGGCCGGCTTCAACGGGCGGTTGGGCATCGCCTCTTGGCCGACGGAAACGCCATCGGGGAGGCCATCCGCAAGGCCGAGCTCGACGAGCCGGCCCGGCGCCGACTCACGACCGAGCTGGAGACCGCCCGCCCGCTGTTCCGGCCGGAGGCCGTGCCTGCCGGCGCGTCGTTCCGGGCGGTGTTGCCGTTGAATGATGCGCACGCCCGGCTCTTCGCGGTGCAGGCGGGGCTTTGGCGAGCGCTCGGGCGCCCGGGACTGTCGGCTTGGGTTCCGCCGACGTGGGACCCGCTCGACCTGACCGCCGTTCCGCCCGACGGACCGGCTCGGCCGATCGAGGTCGACACGATGCGGGGAGAATACCGCGCGGCGGCGTTCAATTTGGCCAATAGCACCGACCGCGCGCTGACGGCGCGACTTCACTTCGAGGGCCTGCCCGGCTCGCCCACGCCCGGTTGCGTCACGGTTCACGAGGTGGCGTGGACCGACACGTCGCGCGGGGTGCCGGTCGCGGCCGCCCTGCCGGAGGCCCGGCGTGAAGGGCAGTCGTGGGTCGTCCGCGTGGTGCCGGGGCTGGTTCGCCAGGTGTGGCTCACCTTCCACGCCACGGACGTCGAGCCGGGCCAGTACGAGGGCAAGATCGTCGTTGAGGCGGAAGGCGTCGACGCGCTCGACGTGCCGGTCCGATTGCGGGTCTGGCCGATGGAGTTCCCCCAACGCACGACGCTCTGGCTCGGCGGATGGAGTTACACGAACAGCGGCGGGATGTACGGCATCACCCCGCAGAACCGCGAGAAGCTGGTCGAGCACCTCCAATCGCACTTCGTCAACGCCCCGTGGGCCACCGGCGGTGCGATGATGAGATTCGATCTCGACCCGAGCGACCCGGCCAAGGTCCGGCTGGACACCCGGTCCTTCGACGAGTGGATCGATCTCTGGCCCGGCGCCGGCCGGTACATGGTGTTTGTCTCGGTGCCCACCACCTGTGCGGGCGCGAAGATGGGGACGCCCGAGTTCGAGCGTCGCGTGGGCGCGTGGATCTCCGAATGGGTGCGGCACCTGAAGGGGAAGGGGATCGCGCCGGAGCAGCTTGGGCTGCTGATCCGCGACGAGCCGCACGAAGGCTCCGACGACGTTGAGCCGATCTGCGTCTGGGCGCGAGCGATCAAGGCGGCCGAGCCGGGAGTCCTGATCTGGGAAGACCCCACCTATCGCGATCCGACCAAGGCCCCGCCCGAGCTGTTCGACGTCTGCGACGTGCTCTGTCCCAACCG
>DATKZH010000484.1:0-6229 GCA_035528065.1 Thermoguttaceae bacterium
TAGCCTCGGACCCTGAATGCGTGGTAAAGTAAACTCGTGGACATGCTGGCTTCTCCTTGTGAAGTCGAATCCCAAAACTCCACAAAGAACCAGCATGTCCGCCTCTTTGCAACCCCAGGTACGCTTCAGTCGGATGAACCAGAAGTACGTCCCCTTGTGCAAGCTCGTGGCCGAGGCCGGCTGGGAGCCGGTCACCCGGGCGCATTCGAGCGACGAACAAGTTCACGTCGAGCGCTTCGGCGAGCGGTATCTCACCGTGTTCAACGACGGCCCGGATCGCCGCACGGCGACCGTTCGCCTCGACTTCGATCCCCCGTCCTCCAGCCGCGAGCTGCTCTCCGGCCGCGCGATTTCCTGGCGCCAGCGCCAAGCCACGCTCGCGCTCGACGCCGAAGACGTCGCCGTGATCGACCTGGGAGGTTAGGATCGGCCAACCGACAACTATCCTCGTTGCGCCGCTTCCGGCTTGCCCTGGGCCCTCAAGCTTGTGATGAAGGTCATCAGCATGGTAGGGTACCAAGCCGGGGAATCGTCGCTGGACCGACTCAAGCAGTTGGCCGAAACGCCGGAGGGTTGCCATGAATGAAGCCTCACCGACCGGGAATCTCACCCGAAGACGTTTCCTCGAGACGGCGGGCGCCGGCCTCGGCCTGAGCGCCGCCGGGCTGCTCGCCTCGAGCGAGGGTCCGGCCGCCGGCGACGAAGGCGCCGAGTCGCTTGCGTTCGGGCTGGTGACCGACGTCCACTACGCCGACGCCCCGACGCGCGGCTCGCGCCACTACCGCGATTCGCTCGCCAAGCTCGACCAGGCCGTCGGCACGTTCAACCGGCGCAAGGTCTCCTTCGTGGTCGAGCTGGGCGACTTCATCGACGCCGGACCCTCCAAGGCCGAAGAGATCGAACACCTGCGTACGATCGACGAGGTCTACCAGGGCTTCCGCGGCCCGCGGCACTACGTCCTGGGGAATCACTGCGTGAGCAAGCTGACCAAGGACGAGTTTCTCGCCCACTGCGGTGCCCGCGCCAAGAAGAGCTTCTACTCCTTCGATTTCGGGCCGTTTCATTTCGCGGTGCTCGACGCCGACTTCCGGCGCGACGGCACGCCCTACGCCGCCGGCAACTTCTCCTGGACCGACGCCTGGATCCACCCCCCGCAGCAGAAATGGCTGGCCGACGACCTCCAGCGGGCGGGCACCAAGAAGACGTTCCTCTTCCTGCACCAGAACCTCCAGGACGAAACCGATCCCCACGGGGTGAAAAACGCCCCGCAGGTAAGACGCATCCTGGAGGACGCCGGCAACGTCGTGGCCGTGTTCCAGGGCCACATGCACTCCGGCGGCTACGCCCAAATCGGCGGCGTCCACTACTGCACGCTCAAGGCGATGGTCGAAGGCCCGACGCTCAAGAACAACGCCTACGCGATCGTCACGGTCCAGAAGTCGGGGCAACCGACCTTGGAAGGCTTCGGACGCCAGGAGGACAGGAAGCTCGCGTAGCCTTCGAGCTGCGTGAGCACCCTCCGCGATGGTGCCGGTTGCGTGGCGCTCTGACGTGAGAACCTCGCGCCGACACGCTTCTACGGGCGTCTACGGGCGGACGGCCACCCGCACCCGGCCGGCCTGGGCCCGTGGGAAAGGATCTCGCTCGACCGTCTTGGCGAACGAGCCGTCGTCCGAGTCCGCGCGAAGCGGACCGGGAATCCACTTGCCGGCGCCAATTCGCCCGCGCGATGAGCCGCCGGTGGTGCCGCACCCGGCGACCAACAGCAGGCACAACGCCGCGGCAAGAAGAGCCTTGTTTTTCATGGTTCGGCCCCGACGTGCGACTATGGGCGTATCGGCTCGAGATCCAACCAGTCCCTCATCGACTGCGGTGGAGGCGGCTCCTTGGGTTGAAACCAGGAGCCGAAGAGCGGTCTCTTCTCTCTGGCTTCTCGGTGCGACGTCATGGGCCGCGTCAACGACGTCTGCTGCTTCGCGGACCAGGGCGCGACGACACTGCAACCCGCCGTGGCCAGGCAAAGGACGGCCGCGAGCAGGAGTTGCCGCGAGCGTGTGGCCCGGGAGGAGCGTCGACTTGCCGAGCTCAAACCGACCGGGCCCCGGCCGTTTGCCGAGGTCGGGTCATCGAGCGGACGTTTCTGGCTCTTCATCGATCGATCCCCAGATCGCCATCGGGTCGTCTTGAATGGAACGAGCGTCGACGTGCGCCGCTAGACGCGACGAAGCCAAGGAGGCCGACAACTTGCCGCTGTGGGAAAAGGTGGGGGAGTCTCGCAAAATCGGCCGGCCGCGTCCAGGCCGGTTTACGCTCGATCGACGTTAGAAGACCGCGAAAAGCGTCCTCCTATACTGCGCACACGCCCCACATGCTCCATTCTTCCGCGACAAGGGTCTCCTGGGAGCGAGAATCGCACGCGCTGTTTGTGCGCCGATTCTAGGTCTCCAGCTCACCGGCCAATGGCAACTGGAGGTCCGTCGGATCGTTGAAGACGACGTCCTGATCGTCGGCCACGATGGAGTCGAAGTAGCCGTCGATCACCCAGACCAGATCGGCGCCGGCCCCCCCGTTGAAGGAGTCGTTGCCGGGCCCGCCAGCCAGGACGTCGTTGCCCTGTTCGCCGAAGAGCTTGTCCTGCCCCCAGCCGCCTTCGAGGAGATCGTCTCCTGCGCCGCCGTGCAGTCGGTCGTCGCCGACGCCGCCCCACAGTCGTCCTGCCGGCTGCCGCGGATCGTGTCGTTGCCCGAGCCGCCAAACAGCGTCGCGCGCTGGGGAACGCTGTCGCGGATGGTGATGACGTCGCTGCCCGATCCGGCGAAGACGTTGATCCGCGCCACGTCGCCGCTCGGGAAGACAAAGGTCGCGTCGTTGACTTGAACCGACAGATCGCCGTCCTCGACGAACGCCTCGACCTCGTCGGCCGCCGGGGTCCCGAAGACCGTCAGCGCGCCGTCGTCCAGAATCGGGCTGACGCTCAGCATCCACCGCCCTTCCAGCGACTCCGCACGCAGCCTGCGCCGACCGTGATGACGGCGATTCGGTCCGCTTGAACGCGCGAGCGATCGTGTGTGCACGAACATGTCGACCTCCCTCTCTCGAAGAGAACCCACCATCCCCAGACACGTGCTGGGAGTTATCCATCAGGTGGATACAGTCGAGGGAGGGAGAAGGTTACCGCGTCTTTTCATCGTTACGACGCTTTGCGTCGCAGGCGGAGCATCGGACGCTTCGGCGTGTATTTTTGTCGGACCAAGATTCACCAGATTGACCTTCGGGAGGGGTAGCCGGCGGCGGCGGATTGGGCTGCCGAACTCCGTTCGGCGGCCCAATCCCCCTTAACCCAAACTTGAAACCTGTTACCCATGTCTCCGAACACCTGTTACCCTTGTTCCCGGTCCAAAGAGGCACAAGGCCGGGGGGGACGGCGGAAATCGGAGGTGGTGCGTTTCACGCACCCTACGGCTAGACGACGCCCTGCTGGAGCATGGCGTCGGCGACCTTGACGAACCCGGCGACGTTGGCGCCTTGGACGTAGTTGGTGTGGGCGCCGTTGTTGCCGTAGAGGACGCAGTTCTGGTGGATGGAGCGCATGATCTCGCGGAGCTGGCGATCGACTTCTTCGCGAGAGCGGCGCATGCAGCCGGCGTTCTGGGTCATTTCCAGCCCGGAAACGGCCACCCCGCCGGCGTTGGCGGCCTTGCCCGGCCCGAAGAGGGTCTTGGCTTTGAAGAAGACGTCGACGGCCTCGGGGGTGCAGGGCATGTTGGCCCCTTCGCTGACGCACGTGCAGCCGTCTTGGACCAGCGTTCGGGCGTCGTCGGCGTCGAGCTCGTTCTGGGTGGCGCTGGGGAAGGCCAGGTCGCACGGGACGCCCCAGGGCTTGCGATCCGGATAGAACTCCGCCCGCTCGAAGTGCTCGGCGTACTCGCGGATGCGGCCGCGGCGGACGTTCTTGAGGCCCATGATCCAGGCCAGCTTCTCCTCGTCGATTCCGTCTTTGTCGACGATCGTGCCGCCCGAGTCGGACATGGTGACGACCTTGGCGCCGCGCTGGAGGAGCTTTTCAACGGTGTACTGGGCGACGTTGCCGGAGCCGGAGACGGCGGCCACCTTGCCCTGGAAGCCTTCGCCGCGGGTGGCGAGCATCTCTTCGGCGAAGTAGACGGCGCCGTAGCCGGTGGCCTCGGGGCGGATCGTCGAGCCGGCGAAGCTGAGCCCCTTGCCGGTCAGCACGCCGCAGAATCGGTTGGCCAGCTTCTTGTACTGACCGAACAGGTAGCCGATCTCGCGGCCCCCGACGCCGATGTCGCCGGCGGGGACGTCGGTGTCGGGGCCGATGTGGCGGAACAGCTCGCTCATGAACGACTGGCAGAAGCGCATCACTTCGAGGTCGCTTTTGCCTTTGGGGTCGAAGTCGGAGCCGCCTTTGCCGCCGCCCATGGGGAGGGTGGTGAGGCTGTTCTTGAAGACCTGCTCGAAGGCGAGGAACTTGAGCACGCCGAGATTGACGGTGGGATGGAATCGCAGCCCGCCCTTGTAGGGCCCGATCGCGCTGCTCATCTCCACGCGGAACCCGCGGTTGATCTGCACCTGGCCGCGGTCGTCGACCCAGGGGACGCGGAACATGATCACCCGCTCCGGCTCCACCAGCCGCTGGAGGATTCTTGCTTCGCGGTAGGCGGGCGTGTTTTCCACCACCGGCATCACCGACTCGACGACCTCGCGGACCGCCTGATGGAACTCGCGCTCTCCCGGATTCTTGGCTACGACCTCCTCCATGAACTGGCTCACGGCGGTGGAGGTCGCCGGAGACGCCTTTTGGGGAGCGATCACGACGGTGGTGGATTGGTACATTGCGTTGTTTCTCCTCACCTTGCCGGTTTTGTTTCGGACGAGGACGCGAGTCGGGTCGGCTTCCCGGCACCGGCCCTCCGAGACCCGTCTTGGAGCGCCGGGGATGCTTTGCCGCGAGAGCCTCGCGTGGCGAGGGCCCGATGCTGCGAGAGGCCCTGCTGCGAGAGGCTGCGTCTTGGGAGTGTCAGGTTGTCGTCGACGCGTCGCAGAACCGCTGGATGTAGTCGAGGTAGTGTTTGAGCAGGAAAAGCTTTTCGAGGAACTCGGGCCATCCGCACGAGGGGACGAAGCCCTTTCCCATCTCCGGGAGCACCATGCCGCCCGGGGTCACCCCTTGTTGAAGCTCGCTCCACAGCTCCGTCCATACCCGAAGCGCGTCGTCGTTCACCGCCCCGACCACGTAGCGGAAGTTCTTCAGGGCGCGCTCGGCGGAGCGGCCGTTGGGCTTGAGCACCTCCTCGAGTCGGGATTCGTCGGGCAGGCGGAACGTCTTGGGGGGCTCCATGGCTCGCCTCTCTCTCATGCAGAGGATTCATCGTTTCTCGGTTGGGAAGACCCGTCAATGGCCGGGCAGTCTCGCGCCGGCGCCGATTCGTGCAGGTTGGCCAGCCTCCTGAAGCTCCGCCTCGGCAAGCCGTCTTGGGGCCGCGCCGATCGTCGCCCGGGCGTCTTCGTCGAACAGCTCGCAGTCCACGACCCAAGTGCCGGGCTGGCGGAACCTACAGTGGCGACGGCGCTTGCAGCGTGCACAGACGATCCGCATCGTCCCCTCATCACCAACGGCGGACAGAACGCAACGAGGCCTGGAGACTGCGGATATGCAAGATCCGTGCCGGGGAGAGACTCGCCGAGGCGGTCTCTGCGCAACCTATTGCCGGCAATAGGGATAGGAAGCAGAAGCCGGAGGTCCGCCGGCGGCGGGGCCCGGTCGTGCCTGTTGGCAGCTCACCAGCGGTTTTCGCGATCGACCGAGCTGAGAGCCCTTAAGTCTTTTCGCGAAAACGCCTTACGCAGGTGGCTGATTTCGGAAGGCGTTTGGTGGCACAGCAACAGGGGAGCAATCCCAAGACCGGCGGCGCGTAACCGTTCACGGCGTTCGATGAATGTAGCAGGCACACGCCGTGTGCCGTCCGCGGATGTCATGTTCAGGTCAGACCAACGACGCGTCCAAGCGACTCTGCGCCGTACTGGTCGCGGGGCGGAGGGCACACGGCGTGTCCGGTAATCAGCGGACGGCACACGCCGTGTGGGCTGCTCAAAACGGCCGTCAATCACTCGCCACATTGTGTCCCGTTTGTGTTCCATCCCCGTACGCCGAAGGCGTTCAACAACACAGCCCAGGGTTGCGAAGCTACCCTGGGTCCCGGTTCCGACG
>DATKZH010000485.1:0-4686 GCA_035528065.1 Thermoguttaceae bacterium
TGGCGACAGCCCTCCGCGCCCATCTGCTTGACCCGCTGGATCATTGCGTTCGTGATTCGCATTTGACTCACTCCGCGATGTCATTTTTTCGTTTATTCAACCTGTTCGTCTAACGCAATGTCCCGGTCCAGATATCTTCAACTCCGTCTCGGTGCTCCATCGCCCACTCGCGGCAGTAGCGCTGTTCGTCGCGATACCACCAGAAAGCCGATCGACCATTCGCCGGAGTGCGAGCCCCCTGTCCGACCATGTACTCTCGCAACTCGCCGCTCAGCCACGCCGACGGGAGATACCACCAGGCTGGTTGTAGGGCGATCGCCAGCTTGTCTGCCACGCAGAGTCGGGAGTAGGGCTGCCCGTCGCGTTTTGCTAAGAAGCGGGAATGGTAGGAGCAGAAGTCGAGCCACCGATTGTTTCGTGGAGTGCCGCATCCATCGACGGCAGAACAGCGTGGTCCAAAGTAGGAAGTTCCTTGTCCTTCAAACGCACGTCCACAGTAGCGGCACGGGCTTTCGCGGAGTTTCCGCGGCCAATCAAACATGGTGTGCATCACGCGCGCCGCCCACTCCGGGTGCTGTTCTCCCTCTGGCCCGTCCATATTCGGCTTGCCCCAATAACCCCAATCATGGATCACGAACGCGATCCAAAGCCGCGGGTCCCAGGGAAACCCGTACAATCGCCACCATGCCCAAGCGACAAACCAGGGATGGATTGCGACTTGATGCACGCCGAACAGTAGACTCCGCGTTCCAATGTTCACAGTCATCTCCTCAATACCTCGTCGATAATTGCCATCGCCTGCGCCGCTGTCTCGGCAACGCCTACAACGGCACCCGCCGCCGCCCCCGCTCGTTATTCACGCACCCCCCTCCGCCGCGTCCGCGGCCTCACGTCTGTCTTGTTTTACCCTAGCTATGATTTCGCTGTCATTCTCGCCGGTTGCTTTCCCGAGATACGTCCACTGCATCCATCCCAAGATTGCTCCGCACCCACGGCAACGCGGACCATTTATCCAGCGGCCTTGTGTTTTTCGTACTTCCGTGTAGCTGCCGCAATCGCAATTCGTCAAGTAGACGTGGCCAACCATCACTCACCCCTTTCCGCCGCTTCTGCGGTTCCGAAACATTCCTCTGGGCTTCGGCCTAGCGAGTCGTCGAACGTAAGCCAGACGCCTTCCCTGCTCCACAAGACAGTTTGGATAGCGTGTTGCATGAGATGCTTTGGCGTGCAGTATGACCAAAAAAAGACCTTCACACCGGGCACAATCGGCGTGCCGTCGGGGAGCTGGAGAGCGACACCACACAGCCGCTTCACCTCTGCCCCCGATGTTTCCGACAGAAGCGCCCTGTCAATGATCTCCAGCGCGGCTGCCGCCGTGTCGACACAGGCGGTCACGGCACCCACCGCCGCCCACTCTGCTAACCGTTGCCGCTGCAACCGCGTGGTCGTTTTGCCCGGTACCTTGACCTCGATCCAGACGGATCGCCCGGCCACCGTGATATGCAGGTCGGGCGTCCCTGCCTCGACGTACCGAGACCCGTGGAACTTGACGGCCTTGACCGGATGCCCGGCGCGCCGCCGGGCGTCGACCCCGTCGAGAATCGTGCGGACGATCCTGGATTCCTTCATTCGTCAACCTTCACGTACTTGCGTAGTTCCCACCCTGTTTTCATTCATGTACTTGCGTAGTTCCCACCCTGTTTTCATTTTCACCCTTGCGAGCACCACCCCGGCTATGGTGCCGTGGGCCGGACGGTATCGCGCCCCGTCCCGTCCCTCGATCGTATAGATCACGGGCCGCCGGCCGACCCGCTCGGCCAGAGGGAAGTTCACCACATACAGCAGCCGCCGCATCCTGGCGGTACACTTTCGCAGTTTCCAGTGGCCCAGGTTCATGCAAGCCAGATGCTTGCTGTACGTCTCTACGAGCGGCTTGTGGCAGATCGGACACAGCACGCTTTCAAGGTCGAGATCGGTTACGGCCATCACCATTAGTCCTTATACACCGTCTTCATGATAATAGCGCGCCACCCGTCGTCCGTGCTGAGAAGTAGCATGTTCCCTTCGAGGGACACGGCAACGACGGTCTCCGGCCTTAGCGCGGTGAGTGCCGGCAACAACGTAGACGGAAAAAAGAGAGCTTCCCCGGTGTGCTCCGACGTCACCGGGATCTCTGTTTCGGCCTGCGTCAGGGATCGCTCCAGAGCCATCTTGATGGCGTCCTTCGTGATCGTAAACTTGATCGACGGAGTATATCCGTCGCCCCTATCGCTTTCCGCTGCGGCAATCCGCCGGGCGTGGGCGAGTAATGTTCCAGCGGCAACCTTCGTGCCTTCACGCTGCTTCGCTGGTATATAGTTCTGCCACTTTGGGAATCGCCCTTCGCAAAGACGTGCGGCAATCCGCGTATCGTCGTCGCTGAAAAATACCGTGCTCTCCGTGGCCTCAATTCGCACTGCCCCCCCGAACAATTGCACAACGTGGGACGCCGCGGCGACAGGCACAAGAGCCATCGCCTCGGGCGGCTCCCCCTCAATTTCTTGACATGCGAGAGTACGCCCATTCGTGGCAATCAAGGCCGGTCCACCATTGAGGCCCTTGCTGAAACAAACAGCGTCGGTGGTCCACCTTGTGCCGGCATCAGCGGCGAACAACACACGGCGGACGCCTGCGGCCAATTCCGGGGTATCCGTAGACCACACAACGCCCTCCGTCGGTCGCGAAACTACAGACGGAAATTCGCCCGGTGGCACCGTCCCCTCGGTAAACGACGTGTCGTCGGTGCGAACGACCACCCCCTGCTCACTCCAGGTCAGTATGACCTTGTCGCTTGCGTCTGCTTCTAACAGGCCGATCAGCCGCCGTGAAAGCAAGCAGCTTCGGCAGGCAGGGCCCGTCGCGTCAATGCAGTCCGGCGAGATCCCTATCCTGGTCTGAATGCCTACCTCCAGGTTCGTGCCCGTCACGAGGACGTGATCCGCTTCAACGGTCAGCAGCAGGTTTTCGAGAATCGGCTTCATTGGCCGGGTGGCGACGGCGCGGGACGCCCGCTTGGCCGCGGTCAGCAACGCCCTTCGATCGATCGTCAGTTGCATCACTCCATCCTCCATCGAAAAGGTACTCCCTGTTCTTTTACGATCAGTAAGCGGTTTCGCGCTCGCGTGGCCGCCACGTACTTTACCCGCTGCTCTTCATCGCGGCCCGCGTCCGACCGGGCTGAGAGCGCACACGGCCGGCTGAGCGAGGTCAGCACGGCCACGTTATCCGCCTGCGCCCCTTTGGCCGAGTGGACGGTGCCGACGCGGATACGGGGCTGCCGTACTAAGTCTTCGCCCCATGCAGCGAGCGCCGCGATATAATGCTCGGCGCCCGGAATCCAAGCGGTCCACTCGCCCGATCGGACGGCTGCGAGAAACAGTTCCGTTGCGCCAAGCGCATCCAGCTCATGCGGCGGCTCGAAGGGGTAGCGTTCCGCCGCGTCTTCCATCGAGGCGAAGCGAGCCTTCGTTCCCCGCACGAAGTACGGGGCGGCCGGGATCTTCTGTTTCAAGATTTGCTGCCACTGCCAGCCGTCGATCGGCGCGCCCGCTTGGATCGCTATCAGCGCTTCGATCGCCGCCACTTGTACGTGGCCGCCACCCGTCTTGTGGCCTCGCGTCGGAGCCCACGGGTAAGCCGCGTCGTCAAGCAGTCGCGCAATCCGCCGCGCATGCCAGTTGGTGCGGGCGAGAACCAGCCACTCGTCTCGCGGATCGATCTCGCCGGTGAGACACGGGAGCCACGTCTCGTCGATTATCCCGCCAGATTCCCGGGGGGCTATTTTCCGGTCGAAGTAGTCTGAGCATTCGCCGATCAGCCGCTCCCCGAGGGCCAGGATCTCGGCCGCACACCGGTAGCTCCGATCCATCACCCGCTTCTTGTCGGCCGGCCAGTCGAGGAAATGGCGGGCGTCTGCCCCCGCCCAGCCGTAGAGGCTCTGAAATGGATCGCCGCACAAGTAAACCCACTTGACGTCCGACCCCGATATGATCCGGCGGATCACGGCGGCCTGAAGCGCACTACTGTCCTGTTGCTCATCAAACAGCCATGCCTCGACGTTGTCCGGGGGATCACCGTGGGGGGCCACGGGGTAGGCCCCTTCGTCGACCGAAAAGCCGTAGCCCGCGAAGGCGGCCAACAGGTCCGTGAAATCGAGGCGGCCGTCGATCCGCTTGGCCGACTCGTAGCGCTCGACGATCTGCTTGCAGTAGCCTAGCGACGGCGTCCGGTCGTCCGTCTCGTCTCGGTCCCGCCAGACGGTTTCTAGTCCGTCCAGCCGGTTGCGCGCAACGTCCCAGATTGCAATCGCCCGGTCGGCGTCCTCCGTCTCGCCGGCCGTAACAAACGGCTCGGCATACGGCTCCCCGTCGTCGGCAGCCAGGCGGACGGATTCTTGCAGCATTTCCATCAGCCACTCGCGGTCGGCCTTGCAGTCGGTGAGCAGCCGGTCGCGCACGTTAAGCTGGCGGTGGCAAATCGAATGAACAGTGCGAAACCACCCGTCTTTCTCCAGCTCGATCGGCCGCATGTTATAGGTCTCAGCGGCACGGGTAGACGCCTCGCGACGTGCCGCTCGGGTAAAGCTGCTAAAACCCACGAGCAGCGGGTCGCGGACGCGCTCGATCACGTTGTCGGCGATCTCCAGCA
>DATKZH010000486.1:0-37842 GCA_035528065.1 Thermoguttaceae bacterium
GACCCACGCGGCTCGTGCGAAACTGCGAGATCTGGCGTGGGTCTCGGACCTCGACCCACCCTGCACGTTGTCGACGCACCATCCACGTTGTGCCTACGTAGCCGCGTCTCCCTCAGAGCGAGGCTCCAGATCGAAGCTCACAAGAACCATCAGATCACCGGAGACCATGTCCTCCAGGCGCGAGCCGGCGTGGAGGGCCTGGTTGATCGCGTCGAGCTCCGGCGAGCGGCCTGCCACGGCAAGCATCGCGTCCCGACCCACTCCCCGTGAAGTGATCTCATCATGGGCGAAGAGCATCGCGATCTTGAACACCGGCTCCGCCGACAGACGGCTCCTCCGCTCCTCGTGTGTCTCGGAGTTCACCAGGACGAAACGATCCGTGAAGGAGACCTTGGCCCGTTGGAGAACGGTCCGTCCATAGGCCACGGGAACCAGGGCGACGAGCATCTCGGCCTGGCGACGGTCGATATTCCGTCCAACAAGGACATCGGTGATCTCATCGGTCTCCAACGACGGATGCTCGCGGAACGTCTGGATGGTGAGGAGCACCTTGTCGCGGAGCGTGGGGAGCCCCGGCGCAGGCTCGGCGCGGAAATCGTACTCGCCAAAAGCCCGCAGGCCGGTGCTCGCGGGAAACGCACGCGGCTGACCGTTGGGCACCACCAGCACGAACTGCCAGAGCATCATCGGCCCCTCAACTTCCGGAAGCTCCAACAAGACGATTTGATCGCGCCCCGGATCCCAGTTTCGGTTGTCGACGAAGCAGTCGGCCATGCAGTTCCAGCCATTGATCGAACAGAACAGCTTGAGCCAGTGCACCGTGTCGAGCGGGAAGTGCTCTCGGAAGACGTCGCGCACCGCGTGCCACATGCCCCGGTCGAGAAACGCTTCGGGTATTTCCTGCTCCCGCAGGCTCAGCACCTGGTACTGCGACGAGTAGACCGTGCAACCCGGCAGGCCCCATTCGTCGTCCGGCGAGGAGACGTCGCAGTCCTGGTAGAGGTCCCGTCCGTATAACCCCAATAGGACCGACGGCGGCACGCGGTGTAGCCAAGTGGTGGCAGCCCGCGTCAACGCCTCCTTGCGAGAGCTACCGAGCCCGGTGGCCACGTCGCCGATCTCCCACGCCCGCGACTCCGCCGGAGAGAGGCGAATCCAGAGGACCGCCGAGAACCGGCCTCCCACCTGCTTGATCTCCGGCACTTCCACGCGCGCCGCGAGGTCCTCAACTCCCAAGTAGACCAGGTTGCCCTCGACGCGGGCCGGCAGCCCGTCGTGCGCCCAGTGCGTTCGCAGGCCCTCCAGGACCTGTCGCTCCGGCGAGGGACGGGACAGCCACTCTCTGATCCTGCGTAGAAACATGGCCATTCCCCCCGTCCAAGGACTCGAGCTGGTCGCAAGACTGCTTTGCGCTCGCCGTGGCGCTGATCATAACACTCCCGCGCCCACGATTCAGCCGCCTCGAACGGCTTTCTTGCCCGCGCGCAGGGACTTCTTGGCTCCGAGACATCCATCCATCCATCCTTGGGGGGCGATGCGATCTTGCGCACCCGACCCCATCCTTCCGCTCCATTGACCGACGCCGGGCTACCCGGCCGCCGCCTCGATCTCCGCCCGCACCTTTCGATCTGGCTCAACGGCCAGCCGATCGCGGAGGGCCCCTGCGGCCCGAGGGGCCGTCGAGCGTCCCAGGGCCCACGCGCAAGCGGCACGCACCACGGGCTCCTCGTCGTTCAGCCCTTCGACCAGCGTCGGGATTGCCGACTCGTCGGGCCGATTGCCGATCGCGATCGCCGCGTTTCGCAGGAGCCCTCGCCGGCGGGCTCGCCATAGGGGCGTGTGGCGGAACCGGCGCCGGAATTCGGCGTCATCCAGCCGGAGAAGCTCGGCCAGCTCGACCGGGTTCATGGCATCCGCGGGACAGAAGGCCACTTCGCCCGGGACCGGAGTGCGACGATTCCAGGGACAGACTTCCTGGCAGACGTCGCAGCCGAACAGCCGATCCCCTTGCGAATCGCGCAACTCGGGCGGCACGGGCCCCCGCAGCTCGATCGTCAGGTAGCTCGTGCATTTTCGGGCATCCAGCTTGTAGGCGTCGATCAGGGCCCCGGTGGGGCAGGCGTCGAGGCACGCCCGACACGAGCCGCAACGGCCCGCGCGGTGTGGCTCGTCGTAGTCCAACGGTTCGCTGGTCAACAGGGCGGCCAAGAACAGCCAACTGCCGAACTCTTGGCTTACCAGCAGCGTGTTCTTGCCGATCCAGCCCAGCCCGGCCAGCTCGGCGAACTCGCGCTCAAGCAGCGGCGCCGTGTCGACCACGCCCCTCACGCGGGCGTATGGCGTCAGTTGACGATGGAACTCAGCCAGGCGACGCAGTCGCGAGTGGATCACGTCGTGGTAGTCGCTGCCCCAAGCATAACGGGAAATTCTCCCCTGCCCGGGGGATGTCGGAGTCGGCTCGACCGTTCGGTAGTTGGTGCCCAGCATCAGGAGGCTTTGGACGCCGTCGAGCACGTGGCGCGGATGCTCGTACGCCTCGGCCCGATCGACCAGATAGCCCATCTCGCCGGCGCAGCCCGCCGCAAGCCACTCAAGAAAGCGGTCCATTCGCGGCGGCCGCACCGCCGGACAGGCCCCCGCCAGGTCAAAGCCCAAACGGTGAGCTTCCTCCTTCAGGGCGGCCGTCAGAGACTTCGTGCCCATCGGCGGAGGCTTTCGTTCTCGAATCGGGCGGTCTACAATCGAAGAGATGGTCGCCGACTATTGTATCGGGTGAGGCCGGCGGGCGTGGCTCACACGGCGGCCGATTCGAGTTGCCTCGATCGGCCTCGGAGATCCGTGCTCCAGCCGGCGTCTTGGCCAGAAAGCCGGAGTATCAGAGTATGCGAGCCCTTGTCGGATTGTCCCTCGGCATCGTCCTTCTCCTGTTCGTCGCGCCGGGTTGCGGCCCCCGCCTGTCTGAGGAGGAGTTGGGCACCGTGGTCTATGACGTCCAGCAGATACCAGGGGCGGACCAGCCGTTTCTCATCCCCGATGGCCCGCCTGAATCCGCATCCGACCCCGAAAGCCAACCAGAGGACGACGGGTAGTCCCCTCAGCACGACAGCCAAGTCCAGCGACGCCCACCACCCCCTTACCAAGCTGGGCAGTACCCATCTCTCGCGTGCCATCGTCGTTTTCCGACGGGTTTGTCTCTTGTATCGCTCCGGTGGCGGATTAGCCTGGAAATTAGGGCACTCTCAACAGGCTTCTTCGATTCAGGTGGCTGCCATGATGAACGAACTGGGATCTTGCGTGGCGCGGTGCGCTCTGACATTGGTTGTCGGGCTGTCTCTCGCGACGGCCGCCTCCGGGCAAACGGCTTGGGGCTATGGTGGGGCCCACTATCCCTACTCGTACTATTTGCCGCCGATTCCCCTCCGGGCGAACCAGCCAATACCCTACTATGCGGCCCACCCGCCGGTCTACTACAGTCACGTCGTGCCGCGCCCGTACGGCTACAGCCCCTATGCCTACGTCCCGGGAATCGTGACGCCGGAGTTCGTGCTTCGGGGACCCTGGCGCCAACCCGGCCATCTTCGCGGGCAGGATTTCGGCCGCAAATGGCATGGCCCCCTCCCGGAAGTGGATCGAGAGGAAGCCAAGAAGCCCGATCGGCAGGCCGTGTCCGAGGCCCCGTCGCCAGGTCCGGTTATCATCCAGAACCAATATGTCTCAGGGGACTCGGCCACCACTCCTAAGAGGCATACCGCCACCAGCGCCCCGCTGAGGATCACGAATCCCTATTGTGTGGGATCGCAGGTCAACGGAAGTGGGGTCCTGGAGACGACGGGTGACGATCCCCAAGATGCACGGCAGATCGTCTTCCCCGTGGCGGCTGCCGGCGCCCCACGATAGCCGCTTTTCCGGCCAAATCGCTCTGGACACGGCCCGCAAAAACGCTACTCTACCGATCCCCCGAAATGCGGAACCGGTCTGGGATGTGATCCTTCCGGGGCGATCTCACGGCTCATCTGGCGATCATGCTAACCTAGAGGGGGGACGCACTGCACAAGACGCGGGGTGGGGCATCCTCGCGACGAGTTCTCGACAGGGTGGAAAGGAGTCTCCCTGATGACACGGCTAGTTGCCTCGCTGGCTGCCGCGGCGGTGTTGCTCACCGGGTGCTCGGGGTCGGGCGCGAGGAGCGTGCTCGATCCGTTCAGTCGCACGAGGGTCGAGCCGCCACGGACCGGGTGCATCATGGGCCAACCGGCCGATCCCTACTACTCCGGCACGCGGCAGGCCGCCCTGCCCAACCCACCGGCAACGCGGTCCGGCGCTTGGACACCATCCTCCGGGACAACGCCTGCATCCACGACTACCCCTCGGCCCACCACAACCCCCAAAGCGGGTTATCGCTATGCCCCTCCAGGGAGCACCGGCAACTACCGGGGTGCCTCGACGCAGAAAGAAGTCTCGCTTCTCGCAACCGGCCCCGGGGATCGCATCGCGATTCCGCTGGCTGCACGCAACGTTGCCGGCTCGTCGAGCAATGGGGGCGGGGCCACAGCAGCGTCCGACTGGGCAGTCGACCGGGTCGAGGTCCCAACGAGCCCGGTGGCCGCCACTTCCAGCGCCGTGGCGACCACCGACGCGCTGGGACCACGGCCCGATCGGGCTTCCCGGCAACCGGCGGCCAAGGCACCCAGCGAAGTGTTGGCCAGCCGGGAGCGGATCGTGCGGACCGTTCAGCCGCGGCCCACTCCGTCCGCCGGCGCGTCGCTCGGATCGGACTCAGGCGCGGTCACCTCTGTCCGAAACGAGCCGGGCCGCCTGGCCGTGCCCCAACAGACGATCGACATCATGGATCTGCCGCCGCCCGGGGCCACCAATGGCGTGCGGTCCGCTAGTCGGAGTGGCCGTGGCGCCATCTGGCTGGTGTCGGCAACCGCGGAAGTGGGCGGGGCCTCGGCCACCCCCCCCCAGAGTGGCACGCCTCGTTCCACTGACTCGGGCGACAAGCCCCGCGACTCCTTTTCGCCCCGAGCCCATTACGGCTACGATCCCGAGTACGGCTGGCTGCGTGGCCGTCTGGAGTACTCCGAGATCGACCGGCGGTGGAAGCTGAGGTATATCCCCATCGATGGGGCCACCGACGAGTTCGGCGGCAGCGTGGTGCTCTCGGATGCCTCGCGGTTGAGCGGGTACGAGCGGGGCCAGTTCGTCGAGGTCCACGGCGGTCTGGGCCGTCCACCCGAGGATGAGGATCGCGGCTACGCGCCTGAGTTCCAGATCCACGAGATCAAGCGGCTGGGGACCTGACGGCACACGCGGGCTCTGCCCCCGATTCTGAGTGGTCCGCCATGTCGCGGACCGAGGGGGCCGCTCTTCTTCTCCGACCCGGATGATTTACCAAGCCCGTGGCACAGGCTTCCCGCCTGTGAAATCGGGAACACCGGCAAGATGCCCGTGCTACGAGGCCACCCTATGAATAGTCCGCGTCTAACGGGCCGATCCGGTTGCGCCCGTGTCGTTGCGCCGTATAATTGAGGGTGGCCGCGGACCACCCGACTCGCCGGCATTCCGGGTAGCCTTGGGCAACTCCCGTTTCCCCTCAGAAGACACAGGCTGTTTCCGGACGAACTACGGAACCTCTCAACGGACGAAGAACCGAACGGTGGACGTCACCTCGACCAACCTCACGACACGCATCCGATCGCTTCTGCCGGTAACTCCTCGGGGACGGCTGGCACGCTGGTCGCTGCTGGTGCCGAAGATCGCCTCGCTGGAGCCCGAGCTGAAGGAGCTGACCGACTACGAGCTCCGCAAGCGGAGCCTCTCGCTGCGGTATCGGGCCCGGAGCGGGGAGCCGCTGGCTCGGCTTCTACCCGAGGCGTTTGCCCTCGTCCGAGAAGCGGGCCGGCGCACGCTCAACATGCGGCACTTCGACGTCCAGATCCTGGGCGGCATCGCCATGTTCAACCGGTCGATCGTGGAGATGCAGACCGGGGAGGGCAAGACGCTCACCGCCACGCTGCCGATGTATCTGTACGCCCTGGAGGGCAAAGGGTGCTGCCTGGCCACGGTCAACGATTACCTGGCCAAGCGCGACGCCGAGTGGATGAGCCCGATCTACAAGGCGTTGGGGGTGAGTGCGGGCGTCATCCAGACCGACATGCAGCGGCCCCAGCGCCGCAAGTCGTATGCCAGCGACGTCACCTACGGCACGGCCAAGGAGTTCGGCTTCGACTTCCTCCGCGACCGTCTCCTGCTGCGGCGGATCCGCGAGGGGCAACACGACCTATTGGGCGCGATGCTCGGCCAGACCAAAGGCGAGGGGCACGAGAAACCGGTCCAGCGCGAGCCCTTCTTCGCGCTGGTGGACGAGGCCGACAGCATCCTCATCGACGAGGCCCGCACGCCGCTGATCATCAGCGCGCTTCCGACCGAGGAGCAGAAGCTCGCCGTCGAGTGCTACAAGTGGAGTGCCGAGATCACCGACGAGTTCGAGGAGGACGTCGACTACGAGTACGATCACGAAAAGAAGAGCGTCGAGTTGACTCGCGAGGGCCGGCAGAAAGCCCGTATGTTGCCCAAGCCCGAGGCCATGGACACCGTGGGCATGTTCGATATCTACCAGTACGTGGAGCGAGCCATCAAGGTCGAGAGGGAGTTCCAGCTCGACCGGCAATTCGTGGTCCTCGACGGGGAGGTCGTGATCGTCGACGAGTTTACCGGGCGGATCTCCGAAGGACGCAAATGGCGCGACGGGATCCACCAGGCCGTGGAGGCGAAGGAAGACGTCGAGGTGACCGTGGAGACGGGCCAGGCCGCGCGGATCACCGTCCAGGACTTCTTCCTCCGCTTCGAGAACCTGGCGGGCATGACCGGCACCGCGCGAGCCTCCGCCCGCGAGCTCCGCAAAATCTACAAGTGCCACGTGGTCCTCGTCCCCACGAACCGACGGATGATTCGCCAGCGCCTGCCCGACATCGTCTTCGGCACGGAGGACGCGAAATGGGCGGCCGTGGCGGAGGAAGTGTGCCGATTGCACGCGGAAGGCCGGCCCGTCCTGATCGGGACCCGATCGATCGACAAGTCGGAGCATCTCTCGAAGCTGTTGAACGAGCGAGGAATCGACCACCAGGTGCTCAACGCCCATCACGTCGAGGAGGAGGCCGAGATCGTGGCCAGGGCCGGGTTCCCTCTCAAGGTGACCGTCTCGACCAACATGGCCGGACGCGGGACCGACATCAAGCTGGCCGAGGGGATCGCCGAGCTGGGGGGATTGCACGTCATCTGCACCGAGATGCACGACTCCGCCCGCATCGATTGGCAGCTTCGAGGCCGCTGCGGGCGCCAAGGCGACCCCGGCACGCACCGGCAATACCTGTCCCTGGAAGACGAGCTGTTGTTCACCGGCCTGGGCCCCAAGAAGTCGGAGAAGTACGAGGAATTGGGCAAGGAAGAGAACGGCTCCTTCGATCATTACCATCGCGTGTTCCAGCGCGCCCAAAAGAAGGTCGAGCGCCGCCACTTCCGCGACCGCAAGGCCCTGATGTACTTCGAGAAGCAGCGCAAGAAGATGCAGCGCCAGATGGGCCAGGACCCCTATCTCGACACGCCGAGCTGACGAGGCGCTACCGACCGGGCATGTCGACGCCGCGCTTGGCAGCCCCTTGGTTTCCTGCCCGACCGCCTACTTTGACCGATATCGTGCGAGGAGATATCGAGCGAGGAAGCTCCTGGATCGATTGCGTCACCCATGGCCGTCACGGCCACGGCGAGTGCTGGATGGCCGTGTATTCGACGCCCAAGAACCCGGAAGCCCACGCACGAGACATCCGAAGGACCGTCGACCGGTGCCCCGGTGAGCAACGGGAGAACCGAAATGCCTGAGTACCAGTTTTCCGTGATCGTGCCTTCGTCCACGATGACGCACGAGCGGATCTTGGATGCCACCGACGCGCTCGGCGATGCCGGATGCACCGACGCATCGATTCGAGGGCATGCCAACGGGATGGAGCTCCTTTTCCAACGAGCTGCCGAGTCATTTCGGGCCGCCATCTCCTCTGCGATCTCCGACGTCGAGCGAGCCGGATTCCGTGTCTCCAAGGTCGAGATGGAGCGCGAATCCATACCGGCGTAGCCGCAAGAGGAACTCGCTACTACCGCCGCGACGGGGCCCGGGGCTTGAGAATCGCCAACGCAATCACGATCGGCAGCGCGATCAGGAACCATCTCGGCCTAATGGCAAGCACGAGGACCAGCGCCGGCACGGTGGCCAGAAGCCAAGGGGGCAGACGCTTGACTTCGTTGTAGGCCAGCCACAACACGGCCATGAACGGCCCCAAGCGCGAGCAGGCCGCCTTGAGCGGCTCGTACCAGCCCACCTCAAGCGGCCGGATCCAGAGCGCAGCGGCTCCCAGAAGCAAGACGACGGCGATGACTGCAATGGCGTGACGACGCACGGGCGGCGGCTTTCTCCTTCGATCAAATCCGGTCGAGCACGTCGACCCAGCGGACCAGTTCCGACAACTCCTCGGCGCTCAAGTAGCGGGCCTCGTCACCCAGCGGTTTGACCGTAACCGGGTACTTCATCTGGCGCAAACGGCGCACCGACGCCTCGATCCGGTCCGCATCGGGCGACTTCTTGGCCCAAGCCACGTAGTAGGCCACCGGATGCACCGGGTCGTGCCCCGGCGGCCTGCCGGCAATCGGGGCATCCACCACCGCCACCGCCCGGACCACGTCGGGGTCGGAAAACGCCACCAGATAGGCTAGCCTCCCGCCGGTCCCGTGTCCATGGAGGACGATCCGCGCCGGGTCGACCGTGTACGCGGACCTTACTTCATCCAGCAGCTTGCGGACCAAGTCACTCTCCCCGGGCTGCCAACCATCGGCTCCAGCCGGCTTGGGGGCCAGAAGGATCAGCTCGTTCCGGTCGCAGTGCGATTTCCAGCGGGCGAGAAGTCCGTCCCAATCGAACTTGCCGGGGCCCTGGAGCCAAACGATCAGCCCGTATGGCACGGCCGGGTCGTAACGCTCGGGGACGTAGGCCCAAGCGTCGTTCTCCAGTTCCGGGATATTCAGTTGGATGGAGCCGGCCTGCGGCCGGTCGGGCGGGACTGGGGCAGGCCGAACCGCCTCGGGGGGGGCCTCGCCCTGCTGTCTGCCAAGATCGCGCGCGGGCGGGAGCGTCTCGGGAGGCAACTCCTCCGGGAGCCGACCGAGGCGGATCGCGAGCTGCATCGCCTTCTGCCCGCGGCGAATCTCCACCTTGACCATGTCCCCCGGCTGCCGGTCACTGATCTGACGGCGGAGGTCGTCGGCGTCGTCGATGGGCTCGCCCTCCAGGGCCAGAAGCACGTCGCTCCGCTCCAGCCCGACCTCGGCGGCGGGGCCCTTGGGATAGACGTAGCGGACGGTCACGCCGCCGCGGTGGTCGCCGGAGTCGGTCGGCGGTCGCATCGGCAGGATGCCCAAGAACGGACGCTCGTAGGGCTCCAGCTTGGCGACCAGCTCGAGCTCGCGCTCGATTTGTTCGTCACCCCGGGAGATCACGAGGCGGACCGTGTCGCCGGCGTAGCGGCGGCCGATCGCTTCCTTGATCTGCGAAGCCCGGATGATCTTCCGGCCGTCGATCTGGAGGATGCGATCCCCCGCCTCGAGCCCGGCGTCGCGGGCGGGCGAGTTGGGGTGCCGGGCGGCGATCACCGGCTCCGTGGTGGAAGGGTTGCCCCGAGGGAGACTGATTCCGATCACGCCCGGGTGGAGATCCTCGCCCCGTTTGAGCTTAGGCAGGGTTTCCCGGACGTGCCACGCCGGGACCGCGAAGCCGATGCCCGAATCGTACCACTCGACGCCCGCGACCTCCGTGGCCGCCTGGGGCGAAAGCGGCACGAGCACGCCGAGCACGCGACCGCGGACGTCGACCAACGGACCGCCGTAGTTGTTGGGTGAGACGGCCGCGTCGGTCTGAATCGCCTTCCCCCAAACGCGATCCAACGCGCTGAGGATGCCCACCGACACGTTCGGCCGGTCCGCCTCGAACGTGCGGCCCACGGCGATCGCCCATTGGCCCACCCGCATCTCGCCCTCGGGCACGATCTGCGGCACGGCCAGCGGCTGGTCGGTCGCGATCTTCAGCAGCACGAGCATGCAGTTGTGGTCGGTGGCCACCACCTCGGCCGGCTTGTGGCTCCCGTCGGGTAGCCGGACGAGGATCGAGTCGGGCTCGTTGAGAAAGTTGAACGCGCTGGAGACGACGTAGCCTTCCGTGTCGATCACCAGTCCGGTCGTGGGCCCGGTCCCGAACAGGACCCCGCCCGCCCGCTCCCGTCCGCCCATGGTCTCGATCCGGACCACCGATGGCGCGACCCGATCGACCGCGGCCTGAAATGCCCGCTGCTCGAGGGCTTCCAGATCGTCCTCCGAGCGAGCTTGCTGAATCGCTGCGGCAACACAGACGAGCAACGCAATGGCCCCTCGTTCCCAGGCTCTGCCTGTCCCACACCCTCGTTCCCAGGCTCTGCCTGGGAACGCAACGTCTGGCCCACGCGTCATCCCGCCCTCGTTTGCTGCCATGCGAGGCGGAGCCTCGCGGTAGTGCGTTCCCAGGCAGAGCCCGGGAACGAGGAACCGAACCAGGAACCGAACGTACCCACTCACGGCGACGCTTCTCCTTCCATGCGGGCTTGCAGCACGAATTCCAACAGCTCCTGCCCGCGGAGGACGGTGAGCTTGACCTGATCTTCAAAGTCGACGTACTCCAGCTCGGCGCGGAGCGCCTTCTGGGATTGGATCAGCCGGTCGTTTGCCATGAGCACCAGGTCGTCGGGCCGGACGCCGGCCGAGGCGGCGGGCGAGCCGTCACGCACCTGGTCGACGTACGGCGGGGTGCGCTCCACGACGTCGGGAACCGGCACGATCCCCAGCATCGACAGGGCGAGCGGCCGCTCGGGCTTCTTCTCCGCTTCTTCCTCGCCCCGCGCGACGAACTTGCCGGCCCGGATCGCTTCCACGGACTGGCGTAATTGGCCGATGGGTATCGCGTAGTTGAGCCAGGTGTTGTTGCGGGCGTTGCGAAGCTCCTTGCCGAGCATCGCCAGAAGCTCGCCCCGCCGGGTCACCACGACTCCGCCGGCCGCCCCGGGGTTGTTGGTCACCGCGTCGAGCACGTAGACCGGGCCGTCGTAGGGGGTCTCGAACGCTCCGCGGCGGCCTTCGAGCCTCGTCTTCGCCGACACGACCCCGTGCTGCACGCTGGCCGGCTCGTTGCCGGTGGCCACCCCGAACAAATTGCTGAAAGCGAGCACACGGGTCCCGGTTTCCGCCTCCACGGTCTGGCTCAGGTCGAAATAGGGCAGGTCCGCCGCGTCGATCTTGAGCACGGCGACTTCCAGCCGGGGATCGGCGCCCACAAGCTCGGCCCGGAGCTTGCGGCCGTCGTCGAGCGTGACGGTGAGGTAGTCGGTGTCCAGCACGTAGCTCCAGACGGTCAGCACGTGGCCTTCCGGTGAGATCACCAGACCGCTCTGGTAGGCTTCCAGGCCGCGCAATCCGCCCGCCCCGTAGATCTTGACCACTCGGGGCTGCACGTGGTCGATCGACTCGGCCAGCGACGCGCCCGGCAACTCCTCGCCGCGGGCGCCCCCCGTCGCCACGAGCGCGACCGCCACGGCGACCCACACGGCGATGCCGCGGCGCAGGCCGAGGCGGCGAGGAGCGTTCAGGGATCGGGGATCAGGGTGCAGCACCCCCTCGTTCCCAGGCTCCGCCCGGGAACGAAT
Organism: Thermoguttaceae bacterium; assembly: GCA_035528065.1. Taxonomy (GTDB): domain Bacteria; phylum Planctomycetota; class Planctomycetia; order Pirellulales; family Thermoguttaceae; genus DATKZH01. Next base: position 11,775 of record DATKZH010000486.1, read on the forward strand.
GGTCTTCCTGCCCTCGTTCCCAGGCTCCGCCCGGGAACGAATGGTTTGGCAGGCTCTGCCTGCGGTCGGCATGCTCCAAAAGGACTCACTTCGCATGTGCTGGCTCGGGCGAGGCAGAGCCTCGCGTTAGTGCGTTCCCAGGCAGAGCCTGGGAACGAGGGGATGGTTGTTTCGTCTCCTCCTCACTCACCGGTCAATCTCCCGGACCACTCCAGCATCTGCGTCTGGAGATCCATCGGATAGGAGATCTTCACGTCCCGGATCTTCCCGGCGCCGTCTCGGGCGGGCGTGAGCTTGGGCATCACGAACCCGGTGTAGGAGGGGCGGTCCAGCTTCTCGTAGCGGGCCACGACTTCGTCGCGGAGCTTCGGATCGAACTTGACGCCGTACCGCTCGACGAGCTCCTTGGCGGCCTTGCGATCGCCCTCCGACTTGGCCCGCTGCACTTCCGCCAGGAGCCGGCCCACGCCCTGCTTCCACGCTGCCACGTCGACGACCACGTAGTACGTCTTCCCGTCTTCACGCTCCACGTCGATCGCGTCGGTGTTCTCCATCAGCCAGCGTACGATCAACTGGCGATTTCGCATATGGTCCTCCTCCAACTGGTTGCCGTGGCGAACGCGGCGAAGCTGCACCATCGCGCCCCGGGTGTACGCCTCATACGTCGCACGCTCCAGCTCCGAGAGGTCCGCCTCGGCGACGAGCCCCAGCTCGGCGAGCTTCGGATCGCCGATGAACCAGAGGGCCACGAGGTCGGCCCGCGCCTCTTCCAGCGCCGAGTAGTACTCCTTGATGACGTCCGCCGGGTCGTCTTCGAGCCGGGGCGAAACCAGCCCGGACCCGTGCCCGATGACCTCGTGCATGTTCACTTCCAGATCCAGGGCGAGCGTCTTCCACTTGGTCGCCCGCTCGAATTCCGCGTCGTCGAAGCAGAACTCGCGCCGCGCCGCCGCGGGCTGCGACTTGTCGTAGGCTTCGATCACGTTGCTCAGCGACACCGATTTGCTGCCGTACTTCTCGCGCACGTCGCGCGCGTTGGGGAGGTTGATCCCGATCGGCGTCACCGGCCCGGAATCGCCGGTCTCGATCACCGCCTGGATCGCCTTGGCCGTGACGCCCTTGACTTCCGGTTTGCGATACTCGGGCGCGTAGGGCATGTGATCTTCGAACCACTGAGCGTCTTCCGCGATCTTGCGGATCATCTCCATCTTCTTCGGATCGTCGAAGTAGACGACCCCTTCCCAGGCGCCCTTCTGCCCGCGGGCGTCCGCGTAGACCTCGATGAACCCGTTCATCGTGTCCACCGGAGAGTCGTCGTCGGCGACCCAGGCAATGTTGTACGCGCGGAAATCGAGCGGATTCCCGGTGCGGTAGTAGTGGGCCAGGAGTCCCAGGGCGCGGGCCATCTTGGGGGTGGCATAGGGGACGGCCGCTTCCAGGTGAGCGACGACGGCGTTGAGCTGGTCGGCGTACATCCCCGGCGGGACGACCTGGTCGAAGCCGGCGCGCCAGATGACCTCCTCCAACGTCCCGTCGGGCCGCTTGGCCAGCTTCGAGTTCAAGGGATTCCTTTCCTGGAACCCCTCCAGGTCTTTCATCGACACGCCCTCGTAGAAGTTGTTGGCGCTTGCCTGGAGGATGTCCTGCCCTTCGCCGGGCGTCTTGTTCGTCACCTGGGCGTCGACCTGAGGATCGGTAAGGATCGGTTTCATCCGGCCGAGCAGGTCCCGCGTGCTCTCCCCCTCACGCTTGGGAAGCGCGGCGCCGCTGGCTTCGGCCTTTCTCACCGCCTCGGCGAAGTCCCCAAAGGAGCATTTCAACACGTTCTTGCGGCCGGTGATCGGATTGTGAGGGCCGTTGTTGATCCAGAAGAGCTTGGCGTAGCGGCGGACCTCGGCGAGGGTCTCGGCGTGGATGCCCTCGTCGTGCGTCAACACCTCCTCGATCAGGTCGCGGATCTCGAGCGAGTGCCTATACTTCTGGTCGATGAAGACGTCGCGGCCGGCGATCGCGGCTTGGGAGAGGTGATAGATCAAGATCCTCTCGCCGAGCGGGAGCTGCTCGAAGCCATCGACGTAGAGCTGCACGACGGCGACGTCGTCGACCCGCTCCAGCAGGTACTTGCGCTCCCCGGCGCTTTCCGCAGCGTCCGCTTGTCCCATACCCGCGTTGGCCGCGTGAATCGCCGGGCAAGGCGCGACGATCGAGAACAGCACGACTCCCGCGAGCAACGAAGCCGCAATCCTCCTCCGAGTCATCATTCGTCGTACTCCCTTTTCACAGACGGTCTTTCCTACCGGATCATGTCGATCGGCTGCCGACGTGTTATCGCCGCCACTCAAGGTGCCATTCTATTCCAACTCGAAACGCTCGATCGCAAAAGTCGCATACGCCTCGTCGCCGTGCCGAACCTCCATTCGCCCGGGCACTTGGCGGCCGTCGACCTGACGGTAGTCGTGGAAGTAGACTTCGCACGGGTCGAGGTGCTCTTCGGGGAACATCTCCATCGCCAGCAAATGGCCCTCCGCCGGATCGAAGAGGAAACGGCACTCCGCGCCGCCGTGAATCCCCACGAGCACGTCGACCAGCCCTTCGTGCCCCGCCAGCGGTACGGTCCCCAGGTAGTAGACCTGGCCGAAGTCGCCGGGTCCCTCCACGGCCAGCCGACGCCAGAGATAGAGCGCGGGGAGCAAGCCGCCGCTTCCGGGCGGGGCAGGGGACGAGCCGATCTCGTCGGTCGCCGTCCAACGGTGCTCGACGCGCGGCAGCTTGAGCGACGCGTCGGCATCGGTCAGCCGGAAGCGAAACTCGCCGCCGCCGGGCAGAGGACCGGCGATCGTCCAGCTCCCTTTCCGGGCGCCGAAATCACCCAGCGCTTTCCACTCGCTCCACACCCGGTCGCGGCTCCGCTCGTTGAAGTAGTAGTTGGCGTATCCCCGCCGGGCCTCGTAGTGGTTTTTGACGATCTCCGGCACCGGCTCCTTCTGGGTGGGCGTGGGTACCGGGAGCGGCCGGCCCGGTCGAGGAATCGGGGGCGGACCGGGGCGACGCATCGGGATCGGCAACTCCATCCGTTTCGGCTCGCCGGGGTCCGGCGTTTCGTCGGGCTCTCGCCGTTTCGATCGAGGCTTTTCCGACTCGGGATCATCACCCTCGGGATCATCGCCGGGCTCGGGAATCGGCATCGGGTGCATCACCCGGCGACCGCTCGTCTTCTCCAGCAGCTCGGCCTCGGAGTGGACGCCGGCCAGTCGAACCAGGACGTCACGTCGCTCGGCCCCGCGCCGAAAGCTCAGCGGCACCCGCCATCCCTTGGGAAAGATGCCCAGCACGTTCTTGAACCCGTTCGGGGTGGAGACCGGACGCCCGCCAAAGCGAACAATCTCATCGTCGTAGCGGAGCCCGCGGCGGTAGGCATCGCCGTCCTCCAGGACGTTGCTCACGACGACGCGGCCGTCTTCGTCCAGGGCGACGGTGGCCCCGAGCGTGGCGTGGTCGACGATCCGTCCGCTCTTCAGGTGCCCGAGAAAGTTCTTGATCTGGTTGATCGAAACGGCGTAGGCGACGCCCACGTTGACGCGTCCCCGCTTGTCGAACGAGGCGCGGCCGTTGATGCCGATCAGCCGGCCCCGGGCGTCGAACAGCGGCCCGCCGGAGTTGCCCGGGTTGATCGAGGCGTCGGTCTGGAGGCAGTCGGTGTATTCCAAAAGCGTCCCGGAGGGATACTGATACCGATGTACGCCGGAAACGATCCCGTACGTGACCGTCGGCTGGAAATCGGTGGCCAGGAGGAACGGGTTCCCCACGGCGAAGACCCAGTCGCCCGGCCGGACCGCGTCGCTGTCGCCCATCTCGGCATGGGGGAAGTCGTCGCGGCCGAAGAGCTTGATGAGAGCGACGTCGCCGGTCGGATCGACGCCGACGATCACGGCGTCGTAGAGCTTTCCGTCGGGCATGCCGCACTTCATCGCATGGCCGCAGGGCTTCACGACGTGGAAGTTGGTCAGCGCGTATCCCTCCGCCGAGATGACCACACCCGACCCGCCGCCGGTCCCGCTTGCGGCGAAGATGGCCAGCGCCGGGTCCTTGGCCCTCTCGATCACGGCGATCCGCTCCGCCTCGGCGTCGAGCACGGCCTGCGAAGGCGTGTCAGGCACGCTTTCCGCCGCTTCCCCCGCGGACGCTCCCGCAGCGCGCGACGAAACGGGTTCGCCGCACCACGTTTCGGCGGCGGCGCAACAGAGGATCGCGGCGGCGAGGGCCAGTGCTCGGGTCATTTGACGATCCTCGCGTTGCAGAGATCGAGGTGATCGGCCACGTCGAGGTCGGCCCCGTAATCGACGAGGATGGCGAGCCGCCGGACGCCGGACAGATCGAGATCGACCGGCAAGGGCGGGTCGGTCCCCGTCACGGTCGTCTCCAGCAGCACGCGATCGTCGCCGCGGATGACCAGGCGCACGTTGCCCTGCGGACGCACGCGATCGTCGATGCCCACCACGGCCTTGAATCGGCGGAACCGGCCGGGCAAGCGGTACACCAGGCTGGTCCGGCTGTGCAGCGCCAGGCCCTTCTCGTACTGCGTTCCATCCAGCTCGAGCGGGCCGGGGTCGAGCCCGCGATCCTCGCGCGGCCCGAAGAACCGAGCCAGCGCCGGTAGCTTCCTCGTCGAGCCGAAATAGGGCGTCCACACGAGCGACTCCGGCTCCAGGTCGCTGAGATAGACGATCTTGCCCTGGGAGAAATCGATCCGGACGACCTCGGCGGCTGCGCGCGAGGTCTCCAAGCCCAGCGGCGTGGTCCAACGGAAGTCGTCGCCTTCGAGCCGAATGGACTTGACGGCCCAACGAGAGCCGTCGGCGTCGGTCAGCCAGCAGGCCGGATCGGGCAGACTGCGGCCCGCCGACCGGTAGTAGACCAGCCCGTAGACTTTCGACCGCTTGACCGCCAAGAGGTCGCCTTCGAGATCGAACTCGACGACCTTGTCGGACACGTCGCCCAACGTACCCCGGTGATAGTCGATCGAGTCGCCTTTGCGCACGACGAGCAGGTCCGCGTCGAGCTCCGACTCGAGGATCCGCGCCCACTCGGCGGCGATCGCCCCGGTGGGCGGCTGGAGCCGGACCGCGGCGACGTCGCGGGCCGAGACCTCGGTCACCTCGCCGCTGGGCCGTGTGATCCCGGCCCGCCCTTCGCGCACCGTGTACTCGGCGCCGGCAAGCCGCGAGCCGTCGATCAGCTCGGCCCAAACGCCGGGCGGCACGTCCGACGGGCCGGCGTCCCGGCGGGAGATGCCGGCGATTTCCTTCGTGTCCAACGATACCGGGCCTTCCGCCGTCCGGACCGTCATCCGATCCACGCCCAATTCGACGATCGGGCCGACCCGCTGATCGCCCCCGAGAAGATGGACCTCGAAATCCGGCGGGGCGGCGTTCAGCACGCCTATCAGCAAGAGACTCCACATACGCTTCAACCAGTTATTTAGTATCAGCCGAAGAATGACTCCCGCGTTCTTCCCCGGCCTTGTGCCGGGGGGGACGGGCTGAGAAATCGGGAAGCTATTCTCCAGTCGGTCCTTTGTCTACGGGCTACCTTCGTTGGCGAGCTTGCGAAAATACTGTTCGATCACGTCGCGATAGTGCGAGGGGAACTCGCGGCCGATCTGCTGCAAGGCCTCCTCGCGCTGTTTCGGCGGCAGGTCGCCCCAGCCGCTCCCCGTGCCGATCTCCCGCTTGGTCACTTCCCCGCGCCCCTTGCCACCCATGGGGCGGCTCTCCTCCGCGGGGCTTGCGGGCTGAAGGTTGCCGCTGCTGCTGGCGGCGGCTTGCTGTTGCTGCGCTTCGAGCTTCTCGATCAGCTTGTCGAGCGACTCGATCACGCCGTCCTCGACCTTGCGGACCTTGGGCCCGGCCCGGCCCAGGTCGAGCCGGCGCCGCACGTCGTCCATGCGCCGGGCGATGTGGTCCAACGAGTCCGGCTTGAGGCCCTTCAGGTCGGCCTGCATCAGCCGGGCGACGGCCGCGTAGCGTCGCGGGCTCTGGTCGACGCCGGCCAGCAGTCGCTCCAACGCCTTCATGCCGGCCTCCTGGTCCAGCAGCCGATGGTAGACCACGGCCTGATAGAACAAGAGCGTGGCCGGGTCGACCACGTCTTCCGGCTCAAGGCCCGCGAGTTGCTCGCGCGACTCGTCGAACATCGCCCCTTGGGCAAGCCACCGGCCGTACCACAGACGGAGGTTGTTGGCCACCAGGGTCGCACGTTTTGGATCGGCCAGCCACGCTTGGCTCGGAAGGGTGCCGCCCGTCGCGGGCTTCGAGCAGAGGTCGACTAGCTTGCGGGCATCCTCGTCGACCAGGGGGATGGACCGCACCAGCCGAGCCAGAAGCTCCGTGCCATCCGACGGGAGCGAATCGGCGGGCCAGTGCTCGGCGGCCTTGGCTCGGGTCGCCTCGTCGACGCCCCGCTCGTCCAGCCACGCGAGGACCCGGGCGCGCACTTCCGCCGGGTCGCACGGCCGCCAGGGGGCGGTCTCCGACTTCTCGCTGAGCCTTTGCGCACAAGCAGCGGCCACGCCCATGCCCACAAAGACGGCGACGAGAGATGCGACAAGAGGCATGCGGGATGCAGGGTAACGGCGCCATTCGCGCTCATCTCTCATCCCGCGTCCCTCGTCCTTCATCCTCTTCCGCGGCCGCTTGCTCATCGGTTCTTCCCCATCTCCAAATCTCGCGTGATCTGGTGAATCCGCGCTTGTCGCTCGGCCAGGCGGTCCAGGGCTTCGAGCAGGTCCGGGCTCTCGGCCTGCTCGCCTTCCACCAGCTTCGAGTATCGCTCGGTGCGGCGGTTCACGCGCATCTGCATCGCTCGAATCATCTTAATCTCGGCCAACAAATCGACCAATGGCTGATCCTGCGGCGGGCCGGGCGGCATGGGCTGCGATTTCCGCTCGTCGGCTTCCTGCTGCGCCTGCCTGACGGCTTCGATCATCTCCTCCAAAGCGGCGATGATCTCCTCCTCGATCGACTGGGTGAGCGGGCCGACCTCCGCCCGGTCCAGGCGTCGGACGACCTGCCCCATGTCGTCCCGGACCTGGTCGAGCGCCTCGGGAAGCGCCACGGCCGTGCCGTCGTCGCGCAGCAGGGTCAGCGCCTTGCCCGCTTCCACGACGATCTCCGCCTCCTTGCGGGCGAGCCGGCTGGCCTCGATCTCGTGGTTGTGCGTCCGCTCGGGCTCGGGGACCTTGTCCAACCGCTGCGTCCCCTCGTAGACCTCCCGCTGCATCTGGAGCATTTTCTGGAAGCGGGCTTCCAGCAGCGTGAGCGTCCGCTCCATTTCCTCCTCGCGGAGCTGGTGGAGGACTCGCTCCAAGTCGGCCATTGCCTGCTCCAGCTCCCGGATCGCCTCCTCCTGCTTCTCGACCGCCCCCTCCCGCTCGGCCTCTTTGAGCTTCTGCTCGGCCTCGCGCATCCGGCTTTCGGCCGCTTGGATGCGCCGTCGGGCCGGGTTCTGCTCTTGCTCTTCGCTCGGCCGTTGGCCTGGGCCCTGTCCTTGGCCTTCTTGCGAGTCCTGCCGCTCTCGACCCTGGGCTCGCTCGCTCGGCGAATCCTCGGGTTTGCCGCCATTCTCGGCTCCCCGCCCACTTCGCCCTTCGGCCTCCCCCTTCTCGCCTCCCTCGGCCTGCTCGTCTTTCTTGTCGCCCTCCTCACGTTCCCGGCCTTCCTGACTCTCCGTCTCCTTGGGCTTGGGCTGTTCCTCCTGGGCTGAGTCGCGATCCGCGTCCTTGGGAGGGCCACCGGCCGGTTCTTCGTCCCGTTGGATGTCTTCGGCCAGAACGCCCGTCTTGTCGGCCAGCTTCTGTTGCTGGTCGGCCAGCGCCCCAGGGCGGCCGGTTCCGGCGGTTCGCCCCTGGACGTCCTTCTGCTGCTTGATGATCTGATTGAGGCGTTTCAGGTATTCCCGGATGCGTGCCTTTTCGGATTCGACCCGCATGGACCGATTCTCGCTCAGGAGCAGTTCCAGAAGGGCCTCGAGGTCTTGCCGAAGGTTGTCCTGGTTCTCGATCGCCCGGGAGAGCCGGTCCTTCTCGAGCAGCTCGACGAGCGACTCGAACTGCACGCCGATCAGCCGCTGTTCGCTCTCCCGGACCGTCTTTTGCAGCAGCGCGGCCCGGCGCGGATCGGCCAGCTCGCTGAGCTCGGCCATACGGAGGAGCAGGTCTTGAAGGTGCTGGAAGTTGTCGGCGACCTGTTGCTGCTCGATGCTGAGCTTGTCGGCCGGACGGACCTCATTCGCCTTGTCGCTCGCCCCCGCAGCCGCCGCGTCGACCGGGCTCGGCTTCTCCGCCTCGGCGCCGACGACGCCGCGCGAGAAGAGCGCGAGCAGCATCGCGAGGCAACAGGCGGGCGCGCGTGTGCGAAGCATGGCTAGTCCTCCAACAGCTCGCGGAGCCGTTCCTTGTGCCGCGTGCGGGTCCTGTCGCCCAGGCGCTCCTGGGCGCGGATGATCTCTCGAAGCAGCTCGACGGCCTTGTTGAAATCCTCCAGCTCCAGCATGCGATCGAGCACCGCCTGCATCGCGTCCAGGACGGCCTCGACCTGGGCGAGGGCCAAGTCCCGGTCTCGCTCGCCCGCCCGGTCGTCGGCCAGGGTCGCTTCGAGCCGGTCGAGGCGGCGCTCCAGCTCGGGGAACATGTCGTCGGCGATCCGCTCCAGCGGCTCGGCAATCCCCTGCTGAAGCCGGGCATTCAACTCCGCCGTGTCGATGCGGTTGTTGATCAGCTCGTCCCGGATGCCCAAGAACGCCTCCGCGACACCCAGCGTTTCGTGGGCGTTCTTGCGGCTGTTCTGCGTCGCCCGCTGCACCCGCAACGTACGCCGAGCAAGCACCCGTTGCGGAGACGGATCGTCCTGCCCGTCCGGCTCGCGGTCCTCATCCGCCGGCTCGCCGCCGGTCTCTTTCGCCTCGTCGCTCGCCTCCTCGGGGGTGCCTTCGGGAGCGGCAGGATCGAACTGCATACGACGGAGCGAGTCCCCGGTCTCGGTCACTTCCTGGATGATCCGCTCGAATCGTTGCCGGAGCATCAGCTCCCGGGCTTGGAGCATCGTGCGCAACTGCTCGGGCGTGACCACGTCCAACAGCCACCGCTGGCTCGTGCCCACGTTCGGCTCCCCGGCCAGGTCGCACCGATCCGCCGCCTTGACGCACGCCAGGAGCTTCTGGCCGGCCCTAAGCTGAATGGGGCCGACCTCCAGGGCATGGTCGAGCGGGAAGTCGGTGACGTTCCCCGCGGGCGACTCGATCGCTTGCACGACCGGCTCTCCCTGGTCGATCGTGTAATCGAACCACACGCGCGAAATCCCGTAATCGTCGTTGATCCGGCCGATCGCCGGGAGCCGGGCCTGGGGAGTAATCGCCGAGCCGATCCCGCGCAGCTCGACCGAAAGCTGCGGCGGCGCGTCGGCGACCGCGGCCAGGGCGAGCCGCACGGGCTGGCGGCTCTTGATGCCGTCGTGGTCGAAAAGCCTGAACAGGAGTGACTTGTCCTCGGTGAACTGTGGAAGGCGGAATGCGAAGGTGCGGAAGGGGGCGCCGGCCCGCGGCTCCGCTTCCTCAGCCGACGTCACGGCCGCGTCGAACTCTTCGACCTGCGCCGGGGCCTCGTCGCCTTTCTCGATCGTCGCGATCCGCTCCCCGTCGTCGATCTCGACCTGGACCAGATCCTTGTTGGCCTTCGCCCGCACGGTGATCCGCGTCCCCATGGGGATCTGCATCACGCCCGCGACGGGCAGCGTTCGCGGGGGGCGATCCGTGTAGTCGGGGTATTCGCACTCAATGGCCATCTCCACGATCGCAGGGCTGGGGACCACTTCGATTCGCAGGTCGCGGACCGCGTCGTCGCCGCCGACCAGGTCGAATCGGATCGGCGTCAGGACGCCGCGGAACGTGTAGGCGTACTCCTGGTACCGGTCCTTGGCCGGATCGACCGTGCCTTCCCGGCTCATCGCGCCGCGGAGCCGGGCGCCCCCCTCGGTGCGATAGCGAACCTCGACCACCTTGGGCACCAGGGGCTTGCTCAAGTCGGCCTTGGCGATCACCTCCAGATCATCGCCCCGGGCGACCTTGGCCACGCCGCCCTCGAACCCCTCGACGATCAGCCGCGTGTTGCGAGGCCAGAGCTGATCCTCGAGCAGCAGGCTACGCTGCGTCCAGATGCCGAACGCCTCCGGCGCCAGCCAGCCAAAGGCCCACACGCTCACCCCGAGCAGCAAGGCGGCCAACGTGCTTCGCCGGAGCGGGACCGGGTTGAACACCTGGCCGAGACGCACGTCGCCGATCGACTCGGCCGCTTCACGGGAGGTTTGGGCCAGCATCTGGCGGCTGTGCGGGCTGAGGTCGTCCGTGCGGTCGGTCAGCTCGACGGCCGTGAGCAGGCTCTCGTCGAACTGCGGGAAGCGACGCTCCAGGAGCATCGCCATGTGGCGGTTCGTCAGCCGGGCAAAGGCCCGCCGGAAAATCAGCCGGAAAAAGACCCAAGCCAGCCCCAATCCGGCAACGCCGAGGATCGCCGTGCGGACCGGCACCGGCGGCTCCAAGAGCCGGTCGATCCCCAGGCTTCCCCAGAACGCGATCCCCAGCCAGGCGATCGCCGTGGCGAGCCCCTGGAGCCAGACGTACCGCCGGATCCGCCAGCGCAGCGCGGCCAGCGCGGATCGAACGGCCGGGGCCAGCGTCGGCTCCGACATCGGGTCCGGGGTCTGGGGTTCAGGGTTCAGGACTTCGGTGCTCACGTTTCCCACCGTGGGTGGCGCGGATTCGCCTCGTCAAGCCAACTTCGACAACCTTCGAATCAGCCATTCGCAACAGAGCAGACTACAGAGGATGATCATCAGCCACCAGATCAGCGTTTGGTCCAGGAGCGTGCGGAGCCACGATTCGTCCGCCAGCCAGGAGAGCCACGCCCGGGCCCAGGGCCGTTCGGGGAGCCACTGCCCTAACGTCCACCGCAGGGAAGGCGGCTCGAGCACCCCGGTTTGGATGATCGAGCGGGTCCGGTCCTTCAGGTTGGCGACGAGCGGATCGCGCGAGTTCGCGCTGACGGCCGCCTCCAACTCCGGATAGTACTTTCCGCCGGTTCCTTGGGCGATCCGGCTGAGGAGCTTGTCGTTTCGCTGGGGGCTCTGGCGCTCCAGGTCCGGCAGCGTCACTTTGATGCGTCGGGTGAGGCGCTCGTCGTCGCTCTCCGGCACGGGCAGCTCCAGTCGATACGTGCCCTCGCCGAGCACGGTGAGCTGCCCGGCGAACATCCCGGCCCGGCTTGGGTCGGGCCTCAGCGTGATGGTCCGGACGTTCCCATCGGGTCGGATCACGTTGAGCGGCACCCGTGTCGCTTCGAGGGGATCGAGCTGCGGGTTGGTGAGCCGGGCGCGGATCTGGACGGTGCTCCCCAGGACGTAGCGATCCTGGTCGACCATCAGGGTGCCGCGGCTCGACTGACGCAACACGCGGCCCGCCGAGACGTGGCGGATCAGCCTGGTGTACCAACGCACGAAGTGGCCCTCGTCGACGCGGCGGAGTCGCCACATTTCGCCGCTGCCCGCGTAGAAGACCCGCCCCGACCCGTAGAACTGCTCCGCGAAATAGACCCGCTCCGCATCGCTCTGCCCGGCTCGAGGGTCGGAGAACCGGGCCAGCACGGCCGCCCCGGGCTTCGGGCCGCGGACCGGGAAGCTGCCATACACGCCGGGGAACTCCGCCCAGACCTGCTCGCTCGCCGTCGCCGTGTCGCCAAGCCAAAGGAACTCGGCTTCGAGCCCTTCCCGGGTGAAGTCGAGCGGCCAGGGGTCGCGGGACGCGTACGCCCCCCCTTCGAAGGCCGTAAGCTGTCTTCGGAACTCGACCGGATACAAGGCCCGGATCTTCGACAGGCTCGGATCCTGGACCCAGCCGCTGATCGACTCGCCCGCATGGATCGGCCCCGCGACCACGATCAGCCCGCCTCCCTGCTCCGCCAGCCAACCCTCCAGCAGGTCGACTTGCCCTTCGGTGAGCACTCGCCAATCGGGGTCCAAGGCGACGACGCAGTCGTAGACGTACATCTCCTCACGGTCGGCGGGGAATTCGTCGAGGATCCGGTCGGCCTCCTGGGAGATGCCGGCTTGGCCCGTCTGGAGCAGGACGTCGAGCGTGGTCGAGGCGTCTCGGTAGAGCTGGGTCCGCAGGAAGCGGTATTCCCGCGTGGGCCCTCCGCCGAACAGGAGCACCCGGATCTTCCGGTCGACGATCTCGACCTCCTCTTCCTGATAGTCGTCGCTGGGGTCCGAGTCGGCTTCCGGGGCGTCGACGCGAAGGCAGATCGTCCGCCGGCCGGTCTCCGTGGGAGTCAACTCGAACTTGACCGGCAAGGCTTCGCCGTCGGCGCCCAAGATGACCTCTTCGCGGCGCACGGGAATGCCCGAGCCGGGCTCCGCGGCCTGGCCTTCCTCGTCCGCCTCGCGCATGAGCAGCTCGACCGTGGCCGATTCGCCCGCCAACCCTTGTGCTTGGATGAGGCCGGTGGCCACGTACGGGTCGCCCGGGTAGGCCAGCGGCGGCACCTCCAGCTTGACGACGCGGACGTTGACCGCGCGCTTCAGCGATCCGAGCCCCACGGTGAAGATGGGGACCTTGGCCGTCCTGGCCGCCTCGATGGCCGCCTCGGGGGAGATGCCCGCGTTCTGCCCCCCGTCGCTGAACACCACAATACCCGCCACGGGCGAGCCCCGCTCGTCGTGGACCAGCTCCCGCAGGGCTTGGCCCAAGCGGGTTTGTGCGCCGGTCGGCGCAAGGGCTTCCCGCCAGTCGATCTGCTCGTCAGCCGCGGACTGCCCAGCCGCGTCACGCGCGGCAGCGGTCTCCGACTCGCCGGGAGTCTCGGATGATGGCACGCCGGCACCGGAACGGTCATTCTCCGAGGCGGGTGGGTCCGATGCTTGGGAGGGTACGGATGCGTGCGGGCCGTCCGCGGCGTCATCGGAGGCCGGCGCCCCCGGGACGAGCTTGCTGAGTGAAACGATCCGCCCCAGGTTCTCATCGAAGCGGAGCACCACGACGTCCTGAGTATTCCGGAGCCGGTCGAGGAAGTCGGTCTCGCCGAGCGTTTGGGCAACGTGCTCCAGCCGGCTGGCGCCGCTCGCACGCCGCGACGACTCGACGTCGGTCAGGCCCATGCTCGAGCTCGTGTCCACCAGCAGCAACACGCGGGAGTTTCGCACCAGCTCGCGCTCCGAGCGCCACTCGGGCTGGAGGTAGATCACCAGCAGGCCGAGGATCGCCCCGATCCGCAGCGCCGTGAGCAGCCATCCGACCAGGGGCGACAGCTCCCGGCCGTCGAGGCGGATCATCCAGCGGGCCAAAACGCCCAGGGCCGCGACGACCAGAAGCGGCACCACCAGGTCGGCGTTGGACTCAATCCGACCCCAGCCCCAAACGGTTCGGGCGGTGCCGTCGGCCAGCAGTGGGAAGGACGCGAACATCAGCGGGCGTCTCCTTTCGCCGGGCGGCGCCGCGGTGGGTGATAGCTGGCCGACCACGCCAGGACCTGCTCGCCGACAAGCAACAGGACCAGCAGGTACAACAGGGCCTCGCTCAGGTTGTAGCCGGCCAACTCCTCGGCCGCGTACTGGAACATGGCGGCCTGCTGGTACGCGTACTGGACGCCCTCGAGCCGCTCGGCCAACTCCGCCCCGCCGAGCCTCTTCAGGTCGCCCTCCTCCGCCTCGACGTTGAACGCATAGCGGCGGACCTCTTGCGTCCCGTCTCGGCGCGCAAGCGCGGCTTGGCAAATGCCGCTTCGTTCGGCGCCGGGGAGCGAGACGCGGAGCGACCCGTCCGGCGCACGAGCGGCCTTGACGGTCGCCGGCGGGAGGACGTCGTCGGGCGTCGAGAAGCGGACTTCGTCGCCGTATCGCGACGGATCCAAGGGGAACTCAACCGGGGCGCCCACCCGTCTCGACGCGTCGTCGCTCGGCCGACGTGAGAGAAACGCCTGCATTTCCAGCATCGCGACCACGAAGCTGGGGTTGTTACGGGCCCAGTTGTTCCAGGTCGGGGCGGCCGAGGTGAGAAACGCCACCACGCGACCGTCGCCGAAGTTCCGCTCCAGGGCCAGCGGCGCTTTGTTGCGAAGCCGCGCGATGACCCGAGTCGTCGAGTCGGGCTCGGGCTCCCAGCCGTCGGGGACCGAGAAATAGCGGTCGACCGTCACCGTGGCGATAAAACTGTTCCGCTTCCCGCCGAAGACGCGGAAGATCGGATGATCGCCCACCTCCAGGTCCGGAGCGCTCTGAAGACGGTCGACGAGCAGCTCGGCCCGGCCGCCGACCGGCACGGGGAAAAAGCCCTCGCCGTCACGGTACAACGCGTCGTTGATGAACTTGCTCCGGCACCGGTCGCCCAGGAACACGCCCACGCCGCCGCCCGACCGCACAAACGCCTCCAGTGCCTCGATGGCCAGGTCGTCGAGCTGATCGACGTTCAACAGGTAGATCGCCTGGAACGACTCCAGCGGATGGAGACTCAGGTATCGGGGCCCTTCCATCCTGGAACGGACGCCGGTGGGGGTCGGGCCGCCAGGGGCCAGTGCCGCACTCAGGTAGCGAGCGTCCGTCGCCTCCGGGTCGCCGTCGACCAAGAGCACCGGCACGTCCTCGGGAAAATCGACCACGCTGTAGCGGACGTTGTCGGCAACCACCACGTCGGTCTCCAGCCGGGCCGTGATCACGTGTTGGCCGGCCGTAGGAAAATGCACGGGAAATCGCTCCGCGACCACCCTGCCCGGAGCGATGCGGGGGATCTTGATCGCGGGCCGCACGTCGCCGTCGGCCTGAAGCAAGACGGAGACGTCCTTCACGGCGCGGGGAGCGAAGTTCTTGACCGCAACCTCCATGAGTAGCGGCACGCCCGCCGCTCGGGTACCCGGCCCCGGCGACAAGTCGGTGATGGCCAGGTTCGCCCGCGCCGCCTCCACGCAGTTGATCAGGTGAAGCCTGGCCCCCCTCGACGTGAGGTCCGCCAAATGGTTCCGCAAGTCGGCCGCGTCGTCCCACTGCCGGGCGCGAAAGTCCGAGATCAGGTAGACGATGTGCACCGCGCCGTCCGAGTCGCCCAGAAGCTGGGTGATCGCCTCCAGGGCGGGGATGGGACCGGCCGCGGTGTGAGATATTTCGACCGAATCGAGCGTCGCGCGAAGCCGGCCGGCGAAGTCGGCCTCGACGGCCTGCCCCAGCAGGTCGGGCTGCGTGCCCGACGAGAAACTCCGCGCTTGCGAGAACCGCAGGAGCGTGAACGTCTGCCGCCCCGGCCGGCGCCCGGCTTGGGTCCCGATCCGTTCGCAGACCCCTTTGGCCTGCTGGAAGGCGTCGGTGTCGGCCCAGCGATCCGACATCGAGAAGCTGTCGTCCAGAAGCACGATGTGGTGCGTCTTCCCGCCCCCCACGAGCCCGGCCAACCGGCTCTCCAGAAGCGGCTCGGCCAGCACCAGCACGACCGCGGCCACGGCCAGCATCCGCACGGCCAAGAGAAGAAGCTGTTTTAGAAGCACGCGGGCGCGGTTTCGCTTCTGGCTGGCCAGCAGGAACTCCATCGCCGCCCACGGCACGCGGCGGTGCCGCAGCATGTTGATCAGATGGATCAACAGCGGCACGCCGACGATCGGCAGTCCCCAGACGAGCAGCGAAGGATGAACGAAGGTGGGCATCGGCCAACGCTTGTGTTTCTCGCGGTTGTGGTGCAAGCTCCCCAACGGCACCGTGCAGCCGAGACGGCTGCACCACAACGCCATCACCACAACGTGATCATTAACGGGATGTTGCTCAATTCCGCCGGTACGCCGCCAGCCGGTGGCTCAGGTACGACGCCAACGCGGCGTCCAACGGCTGGCTGGTCCTCAGCAGAGCGTAGTCGCTGTTGTTTCGGGCGCAGCCCCGCCGCACTTCTTCCAGGTACGCCTGAAGCGCGGCCAGGTACCCCTCGCGAAGCGCCCGGGGATTGCAGCTCAGATGGAGGGGTGATTCCAGCCCCTCGAATCGAGTCGGCCCCTTGAAATCGAAGTCGAGCTCGTCGTCGTCCAGGACGTGGAAGACCAGAACGTCGTGGCCGCGGCTGCGGAGCAGTCGCAACCCCCGGAAAAGCCCCTCCCGCTCGACCAGCAGGTCGGAGACCAGCACCATCAGCCCTCGCCGCGGGTAGGTCTCGGCGGCGGTGCGGAGGATTTCGTAGACGTCGGTCTTGTTGGCCGCACTCGCGGCGTCCAGGGCCTGGATCACCGAGTCGAGATGGTTCCGCCTGGTCCGCTGCGGGACGACGCTGCGGGCCTGCTCGTCGAAAGCGAGGCAGCCGACCGCGTCCTGCTGGCGCAGGATCAGGTACGCCAGGCACGCGGCCAGCGTGCAGGCATACTCGTACTTGTCGAGCGGCCCCCGGCCGTAACGCATGCTGGCCGAAACGTCGACCAGGAGCGTGGCACGCAAGTTCGTGTCTTCCTCAAACTGCTTGACGCACAACCGGTCCTGCCGGGCCCAGACCTTCCAGTCCACGAACCGCGGATCGTCCCCCGGCGTGTACTCGCGGTGCTGCAAGAACTCCACCGACTGGCCGAAATACGGGCTCCGGTGCATCCCGGCCAGGAAGCCTTCCACGACGTGCCGCGCGCGAAGCTCCAGCCGCGAGATCTTCTTGATCGCCTCAGGTTGCATGAATCGACTTGGGCTACTCATAAAGCGCCTGAAATTCTGCGGAGTAGTAGGCACACGCCGTGTGCCGTAACCGGCGGACGGCACACGGCGTGTGCCTGCTACGGAAGTCGGGAAGTTGTCTTTCGGCCGCCCCTCAGGATGCAAAAATCGCCTTGAATCGGGCATCGCTCGTCAACTCGTCTTCCCGGGTCGGCGTGGCCAGGAGCAGCTCGTCGATCACGGCGTCCGGCGCCACGCCTTCGCTCTCCGCCGTGAAATTGAGCACCAGCCGATGACGAAGCACCGGCTTGGCCAACGCCTGGACGTCGCCGCAGGTCACGTGCGTGCGCCCCCGCAGCAGCGCCCGGGCCTTCGCCCCCAGGATCAGAAACTGCACCGCCCGGGGCCCCGCGCCCCAGGCGACGTGCTCTCGCACGATCTCCGGCACCCCCGGCTCGCCGATCCGCGTCTGCCGCACCAGCGAGAGCGTGTAACGGATCACGTGATCGGAGACGGGCACCTCGCGGACGATCCCTTGCAGCTCGAGGATCTCCTCGCCCGATAGCATCGGCTCCACCGCGCCCGTCTGCGTCGCCGTGGTCCGCCTGGCAACCTCGAACTCCTCCTGGAAGCTGGGGTAGCGGACGAACACCTTGAACATGAACCGGTCCTGCTGGGCCTCGGGGAGCGGGTAGGTGCCTTCCTGCTCGATGGGATTCTGCGTGGCCAGCACGAAGAACGGATCGGCCAGCTCGTGCCGTACGCGACCGGCCGTCACCTGGCGCTCCTGCATCGCCTCCAACAAGGCCGCCTGGGTCTTCGGCGGCGTGCGGTTGATCTCGTCGGCCAGGACGACGTTGGAGAAAAGCGGGCCCTCCAGGAAACGGTATTCCCGGCTGCCCGTCGCGCGGTTCTCCTCGATGATCTCCGTGCCGGTGATGTCGGCGGGCATCAGGTCGGGCGTGAACTGGATCCGGCTGAACGTGAGGTTCAACGTCCGCGCCAAGGTGCTGACCATCAACGTCTTGGCCAGCCCCGGCACGCCTTCCAACAGGCAATGCCCCCGGCTGAACAGCGAGATCAACAGCTCGTCGATCACCTCCTCCTGCCCGACGATCACTCGCCCGAGCTGCTCCATGATCCGTCGCCGGGCGCTACCCAGCTTCTCGATGGCCCGAACGTCTCGGGCGCTGAGCCTGGTCTCGGCAGCCAGGATATCGTTCTCTCCCAGGTTCAAAGGGAGGTCTTGTTCTTGCGTCATGGGGTTTGCCTTCGCAGATTTTGGGATAAGCCCTTAGCTCGCGTGTTTCTCCCGTGGCGTCCATCTCTCGTGGTGGGGGGGCGGCCCTCATCTTTCGTAGATGGGCAGGGTGCCGTTTTCCAGTTGAAGGATCGTGAGGTTGATCGCCGTGGTGTAGACGGGCCCGATGTACCCTTGGCTCCAAGAGCCGTCGGGGTTGGCTTCGCGAACGAGCCGGGCGCAAACCTGGTCGCGATATTCGTCCCACGACTTGCCGCCTTCGCGATACCGGACTTGGGCATAGTAGTAGTGGGCATAGTGCCAGTGGCCGAAACCGCGGTTGGAGATGTTCGCGAGGTTCTTCTTGCAGTAGGCCTGGAGCCTGGGGACGTACTCGCTGTCGTACTCCCCGGCATTGAACAGGCAGGCAATGGCCGCGGCGGTGATGGCCGGACGTCCGCCGCCGCCCCGGGAATTGTACTGCACCCCCCCGTCAGGAAGGGTGCACTTGCGGATGTAGCCGATGGCCTTGTCGATGATTTCCCTGGGCACCGGGATGCCGGCGTTGCGACACCCACGCAGCCCCTGCACCTGCGTGATCGTGGTCGACCCCTCGTCAAAGCCTTGGCCATCCTGGGCACTCACGTAGCCCCAGCCGCCGGCTTCCGTCTGGGCGCGGCCGGTAAACACGACCGCCCGAGACAACACGTCGACCAACTCCTCTCGGCGGTCCACGTCTTCCTCTTCTCCGAGGATCTGCGAGAGGAACAGCATGCCGAATCCATGGCCGTAGGTGTATCGGTCATCCTGTTTTGGGTCCCCGATCAAGCCGTTGGGCTGGCTCTGGCTGAGTAGGTAGTCGACCGCACGGCGAATGTTGGGGGAGTACCTCCCCTGAGTGGTGGTTGACCCCTCGCACAGCAACGTGATCCCGGCCATGGCGGTCATCGCCGCGGGATACCGGCCGTCGTTGGCGGTCCAGCGTCCCAGGCCGCTGGCGCTCCCTCCGCCCGACTGCTGCGCCGCCAGCCACTCCAGGCCCCGCGCGACCACCCGGGCCACCTCCGGGTCCCTCGATGCGGCTAGACTATCCCCCTCACAAGCTGCAAGGACAGCAATCAACAGCGCTTCGATCGCCAGCGACTTGGCTTCCATCCTCAAGTACCCTCACCGCAACGGGGAGGCTGCCCGCGACAACGATTCTCGCGACAACCATTCTATTGTACCCCGTTACTCTAAGCGTTCCCGCTGACGCTTCCCGTACCTTGCCCTTGCCCTTGCCCTTGCCGGTCATTCCTACGCCCCCCGACCGACATTGTTCCGACCTTCCCCACCACACGACTCCTGTGCTTTGCTGAAGGAGGCGGGCGAACCTCAGCGTGAACTCACGCTACACCCCTCTCGCGAGGGATTTCCGGCTCGGCGTTCCGCAGAAGAGGTGAAAGGGGACACAAGCGTTGGACGACATCGGCGCGCTACGGTCCGTTCGCGCCGGGCCGCGTCCCGGAGACCGCAGCCTGGATGGCCTTCAACAGGGCCCGGACGGGTGCGGGCCCCTTTCGCTGGGCACTGGAGGACGAGTCCTTTGGCGCCTCACCGCTACCCGATTCGGATTCGAGCGGCTGGTCGGTGAAAGTCATGGTCACGGTGTTCCGCTGGAGCCGCAGTTCGACGGTGTTCTTCTCCCGGTCGCCCACCAGGTCGAAGCTGTTGGTCGTCCCGGCGGACTCCTCCCGAAAAACCTCCCGGCCGTTCCGCTTGTCGATACAGAGGATCGAGGTCTTTGATGGGGTCTGCACGCCGGTCTGTCGCTCTTGCGACATGCAGGCGAACGCGAGCACGGGCAACCGGCTCGGCTGGCTCAGGGGCAGCCATTGGTCCTCGACCGTCACCGGCGACGGCCAGAGCACGTTTCCCTGGCGATCGAACGCGTACACTTGCGCTCGGCCGATCTGTGCGCTGGTCACGCCGTGCATGGCGAACGTTCTTCGAACCTGATCCGGCGAGACAACTCGCTTGTAGAGGACCACGATGTACTGGTCGGACGAGGGAAGCACGAGGAACTCCGAGAGGGAGCGGTCTGGCCCCAACTGCGCATCGATAACCGTCCGGCCATCGCTCAAGTCCACAAGCACGAAGCGTCCCTCGGGCTCGTAGACCCCCACGGTCTCCTCTTCTACGTATCGGAGCTTGGCGCCCGCCGCGAACTCCTTCGGCGGCCACAGCGGGCGGTTCTCCCACGGATCGACCAGTTTCAGCACGCAACGGTCGTCGCCGCGTTGCCAGCCCAGCACTTGACGGCCCAGGGTTCTCTCGCGCTCCGCGGGGACCTCGCGCTCACCCAGCACCGTGCCGTCCATCGCCCGGAGGACCGTTGCCGTCGTCTCCCCGGGCCGGACCAAGAACACGTACTCGTGATCGCCGAACAGCTCGCTGTCTCTGGGAATGTTCCGCCGGATCCAGAGCGTTTCGCCGGTCCAGGGATCCACCGCGATGCAGTTTCGCAACTGTCGGAAACAGAGGAGCTGCTCGTTCACGATCCTCGGAAGGCTCATCGGGTCGTGTTCATACCCCGACAGACGGATTGGGGGCATCCCGGCCGCCAGGTTGGCCAACTGGACGTGAAAGCCCGCGTGTCCGGACGGGTGTCTGTTGGACTGATCCAAATCGCGACTCCAAAGGAGCCGACGATGGTCGGTTCCCAAGGTGTCCGCGGCCAAGATCCGCTGACCGCTGGTCAGCACCAGCAAGTGCCCACACACGCTGACCCGCATCAGGCTGCGATTCAGGAGAAAATCGCCCTGGCGGGCCAACTCGGTTAGGGGCAGTTTCCAGACTTCGTGTCCCAGGCCGTCGCGACCGACCAGGTTGGGGAGCGGGGCTTGGTGCAGCTCGACCGTTACGTCGGAGAAGAACGGCCCCCGGCTTCCGTCGAACTCGAGGGGCGCTTGGTTGTAGGTGGGCGGAGGCGTCGTTTTCGGCGTGCTCTTGGCCACCACGACTCGCCCCGTCGGCCAAACCGAGCCGGGATCGAGCTCACGGCGGACCGGATCATCGGCCGGCAGCGACTCGACCACTTCTCGGCCGGTCTTCCCCTCGAGACAGACCACATCGGCCAGCTCCCGTTGGAGCCGGTCGTAGCAGAGGGCCGCGTCGTGCCAGCCCTTCGAAGCGTGAAGGGTCTCGGCCAATTCGGCCACGGCGGCGGCGCGAAGCTGTTCGTCCGGGGATCGCTCCTGTCGCATCAGCACCAGCTCCGCCCCCAGCAAGTCCCCGGACTCTCGGAACCGCCGGACCAAGTGGCGACGGACCTCCGCGGCGATCGGCTGGGCGCCGAAGTGTTCGAGAAACCGCCAGATCGCCCCAGGCCCCTCCGCAGCCAGCGCCTCTTCAAGCCGGGCCGCCGCGACGCGGTCGATCTCCGCCCGGAACTCCTCGGACGCCGACTCGCCGAGCGCCGCCAACCGGACCTGGATCCAGCGGTCCCGACGCACGGCAAGCGACCCGTCGACCCGCTCCATATCGCGGCGCCCGGCGTCCAGATCGATCAGCTTCAAGTAGTGTTCCAACGCGGAGCGGAGCTCGCCGGCGCCGGCCAACCCGACGGCCATCCATCGCAGATAGGTCGCCTGCTGCGCCGGGTCGTCGATCAGTTGGCGGATTTCCTCCGCGTGATCGCGATGTGCGGCGAAATCGACCCGGAGGCCGTCGATAAGCACCTCACGAAGCAGCTCTCGGGTGTCGGGATCCGGCTGGAGCTCCAGCGAGCGTCGAAGGCTCTCGATGGCATCCTCGAGCTTGCCTTCGTTCCAGAGTATCTCCCCTCGCAAGCAGAGCGCCTCCGTGTCGTCGCTTGCGGCTGCCAGTCGCTGGTCGATCTCCTCACGCAGGGCCTCCAACTGGTCGAACGCTTCCAGCCCCGTCGCATCCTGGGAGATGATCCTCCCTCGGCAGGCGACCAGGTTGCCCGGGACGTTTCCCTGACGCGATCGGAACAGGCCGGCCGAGCGTCCGGTGTCGAGGTCGATCGCCATCACTTCCGCCGAGCTCAGCGGTACGTGGTAGAGTGCCCGGCGCCGGTCTGTCGACCCCGCCGAGAGGCCTGAGAACCCGATGCCGCTCGGGCTGCTCCCTTCCGGGTAATCAACGGTACGACCGTCCCAGGCCGGCGCGGGGCGTTCGTATTCATCGAGCCCGTCGGCGTCCAAGAGCTCGGCAACCGTTTCGTCGACCTTTCCTTCCGGCGGTTCGTCCGGCGTACTGTCGCGCGTCTTGTGCAAATCGAGCGCTCGCACGCCGCGCTGCCCAACCAGGACCGCCTTGCCCTCGTGGACGCACGCCAAGTACAAGTCGTCCCCGCGGGGCTCCTTCCAGAGCAGCTTGCCGTCGAACAGGTCGAGGCAGTGCAGACAGTCGGAGTCGACGGGCGTCGCCAGCACGCGGCCGTCCGCCAGGATCACGCTGGAGTCGACCCAACGACCGGCCGGGTCCGGATCCACGATCGACTGGGCCCCCAAAAAGACGACTTGCCGCCGGGAACGAGCGTCGCTTTGGGGATACGTATAACCCCAGAGCAGCGAGCGGGAAGCCAACTCAACGGCCACGATCGACCGGTTCGACGTGGGACACACGAGGACGCCGTCCACATACGAGGGCGACACGCCGGCGATACGCCGCACCGGGTTTTTCAGGAGTTCCTGGTCCGCGCCCGCCAACTGTTGGGACCAAACAAGCTCACCCGACTGGGCTTCCAGCGCTATCAAGCGGATCTCGCCCACACGTTCGGCGATCACGTACAGCCGACCCATCAGCGGCAAAGGAGGCCCCAGAAAGAAGGTGCCGGCTTGCGGCAGCCCGTACTCGTCCGGCGAACCGCCGAGGTGCCACTTCAGTTTGCCTTCGGAGCGAATCTCGTAGGCAGCCAACCGGTTGTACGGCCTGGGGCCGGCCGGGTCCTCCGAGCGTCGCCCGCCTATGAGCACGGCGTCGAACTGCCCTGAACCGATTTCGAGGCCCAGGCCCTCGACGGCGTACACCAAGTTGCCGTCGCTGCTCATCGAGCCGTACGTCGCGTCGGCCCACATCCGCAGCCGGATCGCGTGTTCCAACTGCGGCATGCGGCGGTACACCAGGCTCTGGGCCGGGTACAGGAGTGAGTCAAACGGATCGTCGACGGGTGCCTCCCAGATCCGCTTGCCCGTGGCAAAGTCGACCGCTAACAGATTCCGCGCCGTTCGCATCAGGACCGCGTCGCCAACGACTAGTGGCTGCAATGCGGGCACGGCCGAGCGGTCCCAATCGCGATCGCCGTCGCGGATCTGTTCGATCAGGGCCTCCAGGTACGGATCATCCGACGTGCGGACCCGCCAACGCTTGCTCAAAAGCGGCCCGTCGCCGGCGGTCGATGCGTTGCGCGTTGCGTCGCCGCGGAACATCGCCCACTGGCTTGGCTGTTCTGCTTCCGGCGTCACCTGCGGCCCCAGAAGCCCGGTCAGCCACTCCAGCACATCGGCGTCCTGGGCGAACAACGGGACTTCTTCGCCCGCCACGTTCACCAAGGCCCCGGGCTGCCGTTCCCTCAGCGCCGACAGCGTCCGGCTGGCCTTCTCCGGCTTCCCGGCACGGATCCAGCAGATGGCCACGGCCAGGGACAACGCGGGCTCGAAGGTCTCGGCCTCCAGCGACGCTTCCCGCAGACGCTCCAACGCGAGAGCTCCGGCCAGGGGACGCCCGTGGTCAAGATGGTGGAGGCCCAGCAGGAACGTCGCCTCATATCCGGCCTGCGTGTGAAAGAATCGCCGCGACACCTCGGCCAGACCGGCGGCATCTCCGGCCGCAGAGGCCTCCGCCAGCATCTGACGGGCCCGGGCACCATATTGCAGCTCGTACAACCGGCGGCCCCGATCCGACATGTCCCCAAGGAGTTGCCGGGCCTCCGATTTCAGACTGCGGGGGATGGCGCCGCTTCTGTCCGGATGAAAGAAGTAGTCCTGGGAACTCTCCAAGATGGCCCCCAGGCAACGTACCGCCTCCGCGTAGCGATCCTGGTCGATAAGCTGCCGGGCCTTGGCCAACAGCCGCAGCGTCGTGCGGTCGGGCGGCGCGAAGACGCTTCGTCCCTCCGCGGCCTGCTGATCCGGCGCTTCCGTGCCCTGGTCCTCGGCAGGAGCGGCCGGAGTCGTGTCGTCGCCCTGCACGAACGGGTGTGCATCGGGCTCGGCTGCCCCCGAGCAGATCGGGCGAGTCGCGCACAACGCGATCGCTCCGACAACAACGAGCGTCCGATGCCCCAATCGTCTCAGGTCCACGGCGACACCTCTTCCTGCCCGAGCGACGCCAGTCTCGAATGGTCCTGCCGGGTCAACCGATCCACGTTGTCCTCAAAACAAGAGTCATAAGCACTTGCAATATAATATCTTAGAAGACTTGTGCCATCTTGGCAAGAAAGGGCCTCGGACGGCCGGGCGTTCGGGTCCGGAAACCGACCGCCTTCAGGGCCCGTGGGCGGAAGGACTCGGACATCGCGAGGCCGGCACGGGGGACGAAGCCCTAAGGTATTCTGTTTCCGAAAATGCTACAATGCCAGCAACTTCGCCTCATTTCTAGTGGCGACCACGCCTTTCTGCCGGAGTCGCCTCCGGCGATGGCCGGGTTCACACGGCGGGACGCCGCTGTCGGCCTCGCGCCGCCGGTTGGCCGACAGGCACCCGAAATACGCCCACCGGCCGGCGGCCCGCGCCGCTTTCCCCCTTTTTTTTCAGTGTTTGAGGCGTTTTGAGGTTGAATTTCTCGGCAAACTGTCTCTAATCATCGGGTCCACTGAATGGGACGGACGAATTCTCACTTTCAGGAACCTCGCACGGAGGGTTACGGACGATGGCCAAAGCTGTAAAGAAACCACCGACCAAGACGCAGATTCTCGCGAACATCGCCGAGGCGACCGGCCTGGCGAAGAAGGACATCGCCACGGTGTTCGACGCCCTGGGGGCCGAGATCAAGAAGGCGCTCAAGGCCAAAGACGGCGCATTCACCATTCCCGGCCTGGTGAAGATCGGCAAGAAGAAGGTGAAGGCCAAGCCGGCGGAGAAGAACGTGCGCAATCCTTTCTCGGGCGAGATGTACGACAGGCCCGCCAAGCCGGCCTACACCAAGGTCACGGTGCGGGCCCTCAAGAACCTCAAGGATATGGTCTGAGCGGAGCCCCGAACGGCTCCTTTCATCTCCAAGCCCGCGGTGGGACGGTCTTCCCTTTCCCACCCGTGAGGGATAGTACGCGCGGATGGCTTCGGCGCCGTCGCCGGAGCCATCCGGTGGCCTATTCGCGTGCGCTACGTCGTTGCCGGTTGATCGCCGGCCGGCTTCCGGCCGTGCATCTCGGCGATCATCTCGGCGAGAAGCTCCAGCGGCAGGCCAACGACGTTCGACTCGCTCCCCTCAAGCACGTGAACCCAGCCAAGCCGGTCCTGGTATCCGAAGGCCCCGGCTTTGCCCCTCCACGCCCCTGCGCCCAGGTACTCGTCGATCTCGGCGTCGGTGAGCGAGTCCATGCGGAGCGTGGTCACGTCGACGCGGACGTTGGCCCGCCCGTCCGGCTGCTGCCACAGACATAGTCCGCTCAACACCCGATGCTCTCGCCCCCGCAAGGTCTCGAGCATCCGCCGCGCGTCCGGCTCGTCGACGGGCTTACCCAGGATGTGTCCGTCGCACTCAGCCACCGTGTCGCAGCCGAGGATCAGTCCGCGCTCGATCCGGCTGGCCACGTCCGCGGCCTTCTGACGAGCCAGCCGGGCAACAAGCTGGGCCGGGGTCTCGCCGCGCGACAGGTCATCCTCGGCCATCTCTCTCGGCGGACGGACCTCGAACCGGTAACCGGCCTGCGCCAACAACTCTCGCCGGCGGGGAGAACGGCTCGCCAGGACCAGCTCCGGCCGCGCGGCGGTTGCACTCATGCTTTCCCTTAGGATCGGGCGAAAAACAACTCCCCGACTTCCGATAGGGGTGGGAAAGACCGGTTGCCCGGTCTCCCCTCCCTCCGAACCGGACGGGCGGATCTCCCGCATCCGGCTCTCCGGTCGGTGGTGTTACCTCGGGGAGGATTGACGGAAACAAACATGGGCTTGTT
>DATKZH010000487.1:0-2831 GCA_035528065.1 Thermoguttaceae bacterium
GGCTTGGGCGCCTTCTACTTCGGCTACGAATCGGCCATGGCCAGTCCCGTGCGGGTGGGCGTGCTGGGAACCGGCGACGAGGGCAACGTGCTGATCGGGGCGATCAACCCGAAGTATATCGAGGTCAAAGCGATCGCCGACGTCCGGCCGTTCAGCGTCCACCGGGCGTTCCACGGCGATTACGGCAGCAGCCCGGAGCTGCTGAAGGTCCGCTGTGGGCTGATGACCAAGTACGGCTGGTCGAGCGAGCACGAAGCCAAGAAGCACGTCACGGTGTACGGGCGCTACGAAGAACTGCTCAAGAACGCCAGGAAGCACGGCATCGAAGCGGTGATCATCGCCCTGCCGCTGCACCTGCACGCGCCGGCGGCCATCAAGGCCATGCGCGCCGGGCTGCACGTGCTGACCGAGAAGCTGATGGGCCATAGCGTCCACCAGTGCAAGGAGATGGCCCGCGTCGCCAAGACGACCGGAAAACACCTGGCCACCGGGCACCAGCGGCACTACAACATCCTCTACGCCGAAGCAACCGAGATGATCCGCCGCGGGCTGTTGGGCGACCTGCACTATATCCGCGCCCAATGGCACCGCGGCAACCTACCCGGCACGGATAGCTGGCAGGTACCCCTGCCGAAGGAAGCCAAACCTAAGGACGAGCAGGCCGGAGAACTGCTCTCGACGCTCAGCAGTTGGAAGCAGCGGTTGGCAAGTGCCCAAGGCCGCGAGATCGACGTCTGGCGGAAGAAAGTCGCCCATATCGAGGCCCAGATCGCCGACAAGATCCTCTGCGAGATCGCCGAGGGCAAGGACAAGCCGCGGGTGGAGGAATACGGCTACCTGGCCGAGAAACTCGAGATGGTCGACGGAAAGACCTACGACCGGCCGGCGTTCGAGGAGCTGGTCCGCTGGCGGCTGTTCGACCGGACCGGCGGCGGGCTGATGGCCGAGTTGGGAAGCCACCAACTCGACGCGGCCAGCATCTTCGTCTCGGCCGTACACGGCAAGAAGCAGCATCCCCTGAGCGTGGTCGCCGCGGCCAACCGGACGCTTTTTCCCCGGGACCGCGACGCGAACGACCACGTCTACTGCATCCTCGAGTTCCCCGCGCCCGGCTACGACGGGAACGATCCGATCGCCGCCCGCAAGAGGATCGGCGTGCAATACGCGTCGATCAACGGGAACGGGTTCGGCGGCTACGGGGAGATCGTCTACGGCACGAAGGGCACGCTGATCCTGGAACGCGAAAAGGAGCTTCAGCCGTTCTTCGAGGAGAAGGCGAGCAAGATCACGGCCGCCCAGGGGTCGGCGATGGATACCCAGGCAAGCGGCCCGGCCCAGACGGCGGCGGCCACGGCCCAGCGAGACGTCAGCCGCGGCTACACCGAACAGGAAGAACACTGGGCGTGGTGCATCCGCAATCCGGCCCCGGAGAACAGGCCCCGCTGCCATCCCGAGGTGGCCTTGGGCGACGCCGTGATCGCGTTGACGACCAACATCGCGGCCAAACAAGGGCGACGGATCCAGTTCGACGAGGAGTGGTTCGATATCGACAGCGATGCCACGCCGGAAGGCGAGGCACCGAACGTGGATCGGGAGGAGTATAGGTGATTGGCGGAAAACATCCAGCACGGAGAAAAGTGATATGAACCTGACCCCCGAGCAGAAGGCCATCGGGCGGGAGAACTTCTATGCCGCGGTCGGCAGCAGCGTGACACTCGACGGCGAAAGGAAAAGCCCGCGCGATTTCCTCAAGGAGGCCATCGGCCGGGGCGTGACCTGCGGCGGGCGGCCCAATGCGAAGATCGACAGCTCGCTGAACCCGACCTCCAATCCCAGCCTGGGCGAGTATTACTTCCACCACGACTCCCCGCCCGCCAGCCGGCTCCGCGTGGGCGTGCTCGGCACCGGCGACGAAGGGAGCGTGCTGATCGGGGCGATCAACCCGAACTACGTCGACGTCCGAGCCATCGCCGACATCCGGCCTTACAATATCCACCGCGCCTTCTACGGCGACCACTACGGCTCCGCGTTGGAGGTCCGCTGCGGACTGATGACCAAATACGACTGGAAGACGAAGCAAGCCGGCGGCGTGAAGGAGTATCGGGATTACGAGGAGCTGATCGCCAACGCCCAGCGGGACGGCATCGAGGCCGTGATCATCGCCCTGCCGCTCCATCTGCACGCCCCGGCGGCGATCAAGGCCATGCGGGCCGGTTTGCACGTGTTGACTGAGAAGCTGATGGGGCACAGCGTGCGGGAGTGCAAGGAGATGGCCCTGGTCGCTCGAGAGACCGGCATGATCCTGGCCACCGGACACCAGCGGCACTACAACATCCTCTACGATCGGGCCGTCGATCTGATCCGGCGCGGGGCGCTGGGCGACCTGCACTACATCCGGGCCCAATGGCATCGCGGCAACCTGCCCCATTCCGACAGTTGGCAACAGCCCATGCCCAGGGCGATCAAGCCGGACGATCCGAAGTCCCTGGACATGATCCGGGATCTGGAGAAGTGGGCTCACAAGTTGGAGGAAGCCAAGCAGAAAGTGGAGGATCTCAAGAAGAAGAAACCGGCCCAGGGCATCGCCGACTGGGAGAAGAAAATCAAGAAGTGGGAAGGGGAAGTTCGCAAGTGGGAGCGTGAAATCGACAAGTACCAGTCGCTGGTCGATCAGGTCAACGCGCAGATGCGGGATGCGACCCTGGACGCGGCGCGATACGGCTACAAGGACGCCGAGATCCGGGACGCCGCCGGCAATACGATTTATTGGCGCCCGGCCATGGAGGAATTGATCCGCTGGCGGCTTTGGGACCGGACCGGCGGCGGATTGA
>DATKZH010000488.1:0-2449 GCA_035528065.1 Thermoguttaceae bacterium
TGAGTAACACACAGGCCCTTTGTACGTCATTCAAGACGGAAATTCTCAACGGACTTCATGCGCTGGGAACTTCCGTGGTCCGTGGGGCCACTACGCCCGATTCGTTCAAGGCCGCGCTCTATCTGGCGACCGCCACGATCGACGCGACTGCCACGGTCTACACCGCGACGGGCGAAGTGAGCGGGGCCAACTACGTCGCGGGAGGCGTCGACCTCACCGGATCGCCCGACTGGATCGCACCGACGAGTTCCGGCACCACGGCCTACACGACCCCGACCGCGTCGATCGTCTTCACGAACGTGACGCTGGCGACGGCGTTCGACTGCGTCATGATCTACAACTCGACGCAGGGCAACAAGGCCGTGAGCGTTCACACGTTCGGCTCGCAGACGATCACCGCCGGGACGTTCACCTTGACCATGCCCACAAACGACAGCTCGACGGGACTGCTTCGCATCGCATAAGAACGGCGGATCCTATCCGCATAGAGGAGGCCATCGGTGCCTGACATTACCGGAGAGGCGGGGACTGGCTCGGTCGGGACACCCGTGCCCGATCGGGCCATTACCCTGTCTGGGTGGTTCGGCCAACGCGGTTTCGCTGACCTCACCGGAGTGCTAGGGACGAGTGCGGTCGGAACGCTCGCTTATGCCGAGCAGGGGGACGCCGACTGGCTCACGGTTGACTACGCTGACCGCCTCTATCCTTGGCCCGCCTATTGCGGCATCCCCGGAGGGATACCGACGGACAGGACGCAGTACGGGCCAACCCTGACGACGGCGAACAGCCTTGCCGAAATCAATGCCGCGCTCGTCGATTGTCCAGCCGACCGATTTGTCCAGCTGGCTGCGGGCGAGTATAATCTCGGCTCCATCAACTGGGCGTCGCTGGCCAGCAAGACGCTTCGCGGCGCGGGGCCGGGAGCGACCGTTATCAACTTCACCGGGTCTGGGCCAGGCACGCACGCGATGGCCAGCAACCAAAGGATCTTCTACGAAGCGGACGGCGTGGCGGTCTCTTCGGGCTACACGCGGGGGTCCGTGGAAATCACAGTCGCTGACGGCACCACGTTTGCTGTCGGCAACCTGATCCAGATCACGCAGGACGACAGCCCCGACACGTTTGCTCCTGGCGTGGGCGTTTATCACCGCGTGGGGTTCCCCGGCGTGTGGGGCATGTCGACCACCAGAAATCTGCGGTTCACGACAAGGATTACGAACAAGGTGGGCAACACGCTCACTCTTGCCACGCCGCTCCATTGGACCTACACCGCCGCATTAAATCCAATAGCGTATCCACTTCGGACGGGGGTCGGCCCGTCTTTATGCGGCATCGAGGAAATGACCATCAATATCGGTTCCGGGGATCGGGCCGTGTCCTTCTATGGAGCGGACCGATGCTGGGTCAAGAACGTGGAAACGTATAGCGGCGGGCTGATGCTGTCCCAGATTTTCTTTGAGCACTCTTCGCAATGCGAGGTTCGTCGGTGTTACGTTCACGACGGATACAATTACCCTGCCAACGGCGAGGGCTACGGCATCATGCTCTATTATGGCTGCTCCTGCTGCCTCGTGGAGGACAACATCGGGTATCGGACAGCGACGGCGATCCTCGTGAACGGATCGTCCGGGTGTGCCGTGCTCAATAACTACGATGAGGAAATCATCAGGAACAACAATCTGTTCGTTGACCAGTCCCAGATGTGCAACCACGGGCCACAGAGCATGCACAATCTCTGGGAGGGCAACGTGACGGCCCGGTTCCAGAGCGACGGATATCACGGCTCCGCTTCTCACCAGACGCTTTTTCGCAACCACATCACCGGATACCGGGCGGACGTGGTCAGCCTGTTTTACTCGCACCGGCCCGTGGACCTTTGCCGAGGCAGCTACTACTTCAACCTGATCGGCAACGTGGTGGGGAGCCCCCTATGGACTCCGCACATTCGGGACTTCGACTTAACTGAAACGCACGTTTGGTGCATGTATATCCTTGGGTTCCCCGGCATGGAC
Source organism: Thermoguttaceae bacterium (assembly GCA_035528065.1). Taxonomy (GTDB): domain Bacteria; phylum Planctomycetota; class Planctomycetia; order Pirellulales; family Thermoguttaceae; genus DATKZH01. The sequence goes on from DATKZH010000488.1 coordinate 2,013, forward strand.
TCAACGAGCTGGACCACTTACAGCACCGTCCCGTTCGCTGATTGGACGAAGCCTGTCAACCAGCCGGACGCTGACGTCGTAGGGACCCTGCTCCGGCATGGAGACTACAACTACTTCGACTTGGCCGCTCTGTGGGACGGGGATATCACAAGCCACTTCCTTCCCTCCAGTCTTTTCTACTCCTCAAAGCCGTCATACTTCGGCTCACTCGCATGGCCCCCCATCGGACCGGACGTGAGTGGCCTGACCCAAGACACCCCGGCCAAGCATCGGTGGGACACATACGTCATCTCGGGAACCCTGAGCGACCTATTCGCAGACGAGGCATAACATGGCAGCTGCAGAAATCGTAAAATACGTTGACCCCGATGCCACCGGGACCGGAAGCGGCGACGACTGGACGAACGCCTATACGTCCATGTTCGCGGTCGAGGCGC
>DATKZH010000489.1:0-3730 GCA_035528065.1 Thermoguttaceae bacterium
TCTTGCGGAGTAAGATGGCTACTTTGCTTCTCAAACGTTCAAGCGCCACGGCTGGCGCATCGCGCGATTGAGCATCCGGCCGGCTTCGGCGTCGTCGAGGATCTCCTCTTTGGCCGGGTCCCAGCGTATCTTGCGTCCCAGTCGGGTGCAAATGTCGGTCAGGTGCGAAATCGTGTCGCTGCGGACCGCGACGTCGATGTCGCAGATCGTCCGGCTGCGGGTCTTCACGCAGTCGAGGAAGTTGCGCTGATGGCCCGGACTCTTGGGCAGGCGGATTTCGCCGGGGCCGATCTGCGAGCCGAGCAGGGATTTCGGCTCGGCGTCGATCTGGCCGCGGCGGACGAATACCCAACCCTCGGTCCCCTGGAACAGGACCCCTTGCTTGTTCTGTTGGTTGTCGGTGTAAACCATGGTCACCCCGTCGGCGTACGTGTGCCGGACGTTCCAGCGGACCGCACAGTCGGCCAGCCCGTCGTCGGGGAACGTCGCCGTGCCTTCCACTTCGACCGGGCCGGTGTGGTCCGTGCCGTGGCCCCACTGGGCGATATCCAGGTGGTGGATCCCCCAATAGCCGCCGATGCCTCCCAGACAGTAGTCGGAAATGTGATACCAGACGCTGTAACTCTCTTCCTTGGTCCACGGCCGACAGCGATGATAACAGTACGGCGCCCACGGAGCGGGACCCAGCCACAGCTCGTAATCCAGATCGTCGGGCACCGGTTCGGCGGGCTGATTGGGGAAGGCGAAGTCGTGGGGTACGCCGACCAGGATGGTGTGCAGCTTGCCGATGCGTCCGTTGCGGACCAGTTCGCAGCCGAAGCGGAAGTTCTCGCTGGAGCGCTGCTGGGTGCCCCATTGGAACACGGTGCCGTATCGGGCGCAGGCGGCTCGCAGCGCCTTATCTTGGGCGAGGCTCAACCCCAGGGCCTTTTCCGTGTAGATGTCCTTGCCGTTGCGGACCGCTTCGAGCGAGTGCAACACGTGCCAATGATCCGGCGAAGCAATGCAGACGGCGTCGACGTCCGGCCGGCCGCACAACTCGCGGAAGTCGTTATAGGCGGTGCAGCCGCCGTCGCCGTAGTATCCGTCGACGAGCTGTCTGGCCTTGTCACGCTGCCTGCCGAAGACGTCGCAAACGGCCACGACCCGCGCGTCGCTCTGGGCGAGAAACGCCCTGAGATGGTCGGTACCCCGCGTCCCCAAGCCGATGCAGCCCACGGCGATCCGATTGCTCGGCGCGACGGCGCCCGATCTTCCCAGCGCCGAGGAGGTCACGCCATAGGGGAGCGAGATGACGCCGCAGGCGCCCGTTGCGGCTCTTTTCAACCACTGACGTCGGTTCGTGACGTGCGGCATGGCATGGTCTCCGGCTTCCGGCTATCCCCTTTGGGTCGAGCATCGTGCGGGCTGTCCCTTTCCCAACATAATCTCTCGAGACGCGCATCACAAGATTCGCCGGCTGTTCGGGGATTGACATGGTGCGGAAACGTGGTAAACTATTTGACATTGGATGATTGTGGGCTGTCGGCTCGGCGTCATCGAGGCATCCTGGCTGTGGGGCACGTTTGCAACGTGCCCACAACCGAAAAGGCACGTTGAAAACGTGCCCCACAACTTGCGGAAAGTCACAACGTAAGACTCTAAAACGGAGGCAGCGCGGCGTACCCGGCAAGAGAACGGCTATCCTAAGGGGATCGCCATTTGCCGCGACTGCGCCCTCTAATCGGTCTACCCGCTGTGGACCGGTTTCTCTCGTTTTCCAAGGTGGAGATACTCCGCCGGCAACCGTGAGCGGGTCTGCTTCGAGCGAGGCCCGGGGTGTCCGTTCGCGCGCATGTCCGCCGCAGGCACCGGCACGTCCCTGTTTCCAGGGTCGAGGTTCGCCGAATGTATCTCCGCAGATAACACGACCACCGCAACGGAAGAGGCAAACCATGAACACGAACAACCATCGTCATAAGCGGGCAACCACGCGAGGCAGTGCATTGCGTGCGGCAGCGATTCTTGCGTTTTGCACGTCGGCCGTCCTGGGCACCGCCGCGCCGGTTGGGGCTCAGCTTGCCGACTCGGCCTGGCCCGACTACGGCGGCGGCTACGCCAACCAACATTGCAGTCCCAACCGGGGCCCGGCGGGCGACCCGACCGTGCTTTGGACGTTCGACCTGCAAGGGATAGGAGCGCAGGGTTTCCAGAAAGGATTCCACCAGCCGATCTTGCTGCCCGACGGGACGATCGTGCTGAACACGGCCGACAGCAGCGACGACCAGATCGTGGCGCTGAATCCCGACGGCACGTTCCGCTGGCGCTTCGACGAAAGCAGCTTAGGCCCTTGGTTGGCCGCCGACCAGAACGACCAGATCTATACGATCCGGCACACCTACGGAATGAGCAGCTCGGCCCGGCTGCGGGCGGTCAACTTCGAGGGAGGCGCCGTGTGGACCACCAGTCTGCCGGGCAGCAACCCTACGCAAAACGGCCCGGCCGTCGGACGCGACGGCAACGTATACGCCGCGGTCGATTTCTCGGCGCTACAAGCGATCTCCTCCAGCGGCGCCGTGGACTGGTCGTACGCCTCGGCGGGATACTATGACAACCCGGCGGTAGCCGACGACGGCACGATCTACATCGGCGGCGATGGCTTGAAAGCCCTCGCGCCCGACGGCCGGCTCCTGTGGAGCTATCCGGTACGGACCGAGTATGGCCACAACCCGAGATACCTCTCGCCGGCGATCGGCGACGACGGGACGGTTTTCGCCGGGCAGACTTCCACCGTCTCCAACCTGGTCGCCTTGGACAACGCAACCGGCAAGGCGATCTGGACGCGGCCGGACCTCGACGGCACTCCGGCGATCGGCCCCGACGGCACCGTCTACGTGGTGCCGGAATCCGGCCTGCTGCACGCGCTGGATCCGGCCGACGGCGCGACGCTCTGGACCTACCTCACGGGCAAGACCGACTACTACAACTCGGAAGGCGTCACCATCGACGTCGGCGGAAACCTCTACATCTCGAACGATCAGGGCCTGGTCACAGCGCTGAGTCCCGAGGGGCAGTTGCGTTGGAGTCTCGATCTGGCTCCCGAGATCAGCGGCTTCGTTGGCCTCAGCGCCCCGGTGATCGGCCCGAACGAAACGCTCTATATCGTCGGCGGCAACACGGGCAAGGTATTCGCGATCGCACCCGAGCCCTCCACGCTGGCGCTGTTGGGCGTGGGGGCGAGCGGACTGGCGGCGTTTGGCTGGCGGCGGCGGCGGAAACACCGACGATCACAGACTTGACGCAAATCCGCCAAAAAACCGTTAGGGTTTGGGGGCCGATCGCCTTTCTCCGTGAACCGGACACCGGGCGCGAAACACGGCGCCGCGTTACGTCGCCATAAGGCCCCCCAAAAGGCGGGGCCAAAAATTGCCAATTCATTGACGCGAAGTCTTACTTCTGTTACAGTCAAACTAAACCGGTCTCGATTCCGCTGGTGACCTTCGCTCTTCTCTTGCACGTTACTCAGCGGAACAAACGGAACAAATCAATTTTTGGCAAAGGGCTCGCGATGCGCGCTTCCCGGGTATTGTTTAGCGGTGGGATAACAAAGCCATCTCGGCGGATCACGTCCGGCCGGCGGCAGTTCGAGCGGCTCGAACCTCGCTGCTTGCTGGCGGCCGACGTGGTGATCAGCGAAATCATGTACCAGTCGTTCACCGATCTGGGCGTACCCGAGGATTTTCGCGAAGAG
>DATKZH010000490.1:0-5191 GCA_035528065.1 Thermoguttaceae bacterium
GACCTGGTCACCGGACCCTATACCGTGGCCGACGCCATGGCGGCCGGAAAGAAGGCCGCGGCCGTGATCGACCGCTACCTTCGCGGCGAAGCGCTCGGCGGGCGGCCGGGTGTCAAGCTGCCGGAGGTCTTCCTCGAGCCCGCCGGGGGCCGCGAGGAGGACCGCGAGGACCTGCCCAGGGCGGAACCCTCCACGATCCCCGCGGAAGCCCGGGCGAAAAACTTCGCCGAGGTGGAGATGGCCCTCTCCGTCGAAGAGGCAACCGCGGAGGCGCGAAGGTGCCTGAGGTGTGACCTGGCTTTCACCCAGTCTGTAGAAACCGGCGAAGGCCATTGCGTGGCAACGGAAGGAAAACGGGCATGATCACGTTGAATATCAACGGCCTGAACGTTTCGGTCGAACGAGGGGCCACGCTCCTGGAGGCCGCCAAGTTCATCGGCTTTCCCATCCCAACCCTCTGTTTCATGGAGGGGCTTTCTTCCTACGGGGCCTGCCGGCTCTGCGTGGTCGAGATCGGCGAGGGACCCAGGGCCCGGCTGGTCTCCTCCTGCACCTATCCCGCCGAAGAGGGGCTCAAGGTCCGCACGGCGTCGACCCGGGTGCTCGCGGCCCGGCGGATGATCATCGAGCTGCTGCTGGCCTCCTGCCCCCAGTCGAAGACGATCCAGGACCTCGCCTCGGCCCACGGCGTCCGGCGGCAACGCTTCCAGCAGGAATACGAAGACTGCATCCTCTGCGGGCTCTGCGTGCGGATGTGCCGGGAGCAGATGATGGCCACCGCCATCGGCTTCCGCAACCGCGGCTCGAAGCGGAGCATCGGTACGCCGTTCGACGTCCAGTCGGACGTCTGCCGGCAGTGCGGCGGCTGCCTCTACGTCTGCCCGGCCTGCCAGCTCCGCTGCACGTATACCGAGCCGGAGAAGGCGATCTGCGGCGGCTGTGCCAACCTGGCCCCGCCCTGCGCCGACAAAGAGCGGTTCGACGACATGATGTGCTACATGAACCCTTGCGTGGCTTGCGAAATCCAAAAGGACGATTGAACCATGGGAGCCCGATAACCATGATCTCGACGTTTTCCAGGGTAAACGCCTCGGCGGCAACGCTTTCCAAGAACCGCACCGAGGAATCGATCGTGCCTTCCTCGGGCATGTGTGTGACCTGTGTGGACGGCTGCATCGGCATGTGCGAGATCGGCAAGTCGGCCTACCGGGGCCACGAGGTGATCTACCCCCAGCCGTTCGGCGTGATCACCACCGCCGCTGAAAAGACCTATCCGGTCGACTATTCGCACTTCAGCATCATGGGCACGGCCGTCGGCGCCCACGGCATCGAGGCCGACAGCGACAAGGCCATCTTCCCGGCGGTCAACCTGGAGGTGACGTTCGGGCACGACGGCGGGCTGAAGTTCCGCCGGCCCTGGATCATCCCCGGCATCGGCTCCACCAATATCGCCAAGAACAACTGGGAGGGCCTGGCGATCGGCTCGGCCCTGGCCGGCACCGGCCTGACCATCGGCGAGAACGTCGTCGGCATGGACCCCGAAACGGTCTTGAAAAACGGCCTGGCGGTCGACACGGCCGACCTCAAACGCCGCGTCAAGCTCTTCCAGGACCACCAGCGCGACGGCTACGGCGCGATCATCGTGCAGGCCAACATCGAAGATACCCGGCTGGGCACCCAGGAATACGCCATCGAGAAGCTCGGGGTCGAGTGCGTCGAGTTGAAGTGGGGACAAGGGGCCAAGGACATCGGCGGCGAGGTAAAGATCAGGGACCTGGAAGCCGCCCAGATGCTCCACAAGCGCGGCTACCTGGTGTTGCCCGACCCCACCCGCCCCGACGTGATCGAGGCCTTCGGCCGGGGCGCGTTCCGGGAGTTCGAGCGTCATTCCCGGGTGGGGATGGTGACCGAGGAATCGTTCGCCGAGCGGGTCGAGGAGTTGCGTTCCGCCGGAGCGAAGTACGTGTTTCTCAAGACCGGTGCCTACCGGCCGGCCGACCTCGCCCGGGCGATCGCCTACGCCTCCCGCTACGGGATCGATCTGTTGACCGTCGACGGCGCCGGCGGCGGCACGGGGATGAGCCCCTGGCGGATGATGAACGAGTGGGGCGTGCCGCCGGTGTACCTCCACTCGTTGCTGGTTCAGTACGCCGAACGTCTTGCCGCCCAAGGCGCGCCGGTACCCGCCCTGGCCCTGGCCGGCGGATTTGCCTTCGAGGACCAGATCTTCAAGGGGCTGGCGCTCGGGGCGCCCTTCGTGAAGCTGATCGGGATGGCCCGGGCCCCCATCGCCGCGGCCATGGTGGGCAAGACCATCGGTCGCACCATCGACGAGCACCAGGTTCCCGTCTACGTGGAACGCTTCGGCAGCTCCAAGGACGAGATCTTCGTCACCGCGAGCGCGCTCCGCCACGAGCTGGGCGACAAGGAGTTCGAGAAGCTGCCCACCGGGGCCCTGGGGCTCTACACCTACTACGAGCGACTGGACCAGGGGCTGCGCCAGCTCATGGCCGGCAGCCGCAAGTTTGCCATGCAGTACATCGCCCGCGACGATATCGCCGCCCTGACCCGGGAGGCCGCCGACACCAGCGGAATCCAGTACATCTCCGACGTCGACCGGGCGGAGGTCGAGAAGATACTCGGCGGCTAATATTACTGCGCAGGGTCACGGCCATTTGCAGCGGATGGGGTCTTTCAGACAGATGGGGAGCCCAACTTCCTGCTTCTGGTCTTCAAAACGCCGCTCCACGCGCCAACGGGAGAAAGCCACCGGCAGCAAGGTTTGCACATGGACCTCCGGCGCGGCGTTGCTGACGAAGAACTTGATCTCCTCCGGATCCGGGGCATTGCGAGCGACGACCAGGTGCAGGCGCATCCCCGGCGGGCCTCCATTTCCCGCAAAGACGCGGGTTGCCCGCCGTATAAATCCGTGGAACGGGGAATAAGCGGGCAGGCATCGACCGAACCATCTTCCGGCGGAGCCGCTTTCGCGACGACGTTTTGGGCATACGCTGACCTCGAAGAAGAGGAGGCCGTCATGAGGAAGTCGATCATCCATTGCGCACTGGTTGCCGTTGTGACCATGGGAGCCTGGCCGGAGACAAGTAGTCCCGCCGGTCCTCCCGACCCCTCTGCCGGCAACGCTTCCCAGTCTCCGTCCGTTCCTTTTACTTTTGCGCAACGCGGTGAAGAACCGGCCGCGGCACAAGTAGAAGTCGCGGAGCTCTAAGCGGAACTGGAGTCGCTGCGAGCGGAGCGCGACGCCGCAATCGCCAAACTGGCGAAACTCGGCGAGGAATCCACGCGGCACACGCAAGAGCTACAGCAGCAACTCCACGAAACGATGGACCAGGCGAACGAGGCAGTGCAACGAAGGGAAAAGGAAAACGCGGTGCTTATGCACAAACTGGCCGATCGGGAAAGCCTGAGCTCGGCACGACAACAGAAGTACGAGAAGAAGATCGCCGACCTGTCGGAGGAACACGACCGGGCCGAGTCGATATTGAACGCCATGCTCGGGGACCTGCCGACCGCGCGGCCGGCTGCGATGCGCCGCTGGTTGGTCCGCCTGGTCACCAGGCACGACCTGCCCTCCTCGTATCTGGTTCGGCTTCTGAACGACCGGGACGGGCGAGTGCGCAAGGCGGCGGCAAGCTCGTTGCGCGAGCACTACCCGCTGGTTGCCCAGGATGCCGGTTTGGCCCCGTGGGAAGCCCCTCCCTGGCCGGCCGACGACCGTACGATGACCGCCGGGGAGAAGAATACCCGCCAAGCCCTCAACAGAAACGGCGGGCCCTTGGAGTTCATCGAGTGCCCGTTTCTTCAGGTCATTGAGTTCCTCCGCGACTACTTCGATATCAACCTGACGCTGGACACGCCCTCGCTGGAGAAGGCCGGCGTGGACTTCGACTCGCCGACGGACTTGAACGTGGAAGTCGCCACGCTCCGCTCGACCTTGCGGCTGGTCTTGGAGCAGTTCGACCCGTCGCTTACCTACACGGTCCGGGGCGACGTGCTGCTGATTACGACCGTCGAGAGCTCGAAGGACGTGGAAGTGGTGACCTACGACGTCGCCGAGTTGTTGGGCAAGGGCCAGACGGCCGACGTCCTGGCGGTCAAGCTCCAGCGGATATTCGGCACAAGCGACGAGAAGGCGCCTGCCCCGTGCCGGCTCTCCATCGAAGGGCACGGCCGCAAGCTGATCGTTGGCGGACCCGAATGGCAACAGCACCGAGTGGCCAGGCTGCTGACGTCGTTGAAGCCGAAATCGTCGTAGCCGGGAGCGGATAGCCCCCAAAAACTCCTTGTCGGGGTGCGGAAGGCACACGAGGCGGCCGATTGCTCGGCTACCAAACTCGGTCGCGCGAGTGAATGAGCCGCTCTTCGAGCAGGAGTTGGATGCAGTGGGTCGTTGCCTACGGCGCGGCAGTCCCCGGGGCGATGCAAGTTGGGTTAAAACGAAGGCACGTCGTCTGGCGATTGAGTCAACGCTCCGCCCTCGCGGCCGCCCGAGAATTCGTCCAACTCAGAAAACACAAAACAATGAGTTCTGCCCCCGTTCCTTTTCTTTTCTTTGATTCCCTTCCGCAACACGCCAATGACACCACGCTTAGCGATTCCACGCTGCACGCGGTGCAGAAACTGCGTTCGCGACGGACCTACGCTCTCCAGATTCAGTTGATCGACAACATCCGGCTGCGTCGCCTGCAGAAAGGCGAGTAACTGCTTGAAATCAACGGCGTGTTCGCGGTCATAGTCTTGCGGATTGCCCTTGACGCACTCCGTCTCGTTCACCAGCGAGCGGGTGATGAGTGCTTCCAGTCCGCCTTCAGATGTGTCGGTGGGAGTCACACGAGACATCGTGTCATAACCACCCCATCTGTGACAATCTTTCCCATGCCACGCACATATGCTCTGGAGCAAACGTATCGCGTTTCCGCGGATTCCAGTCATGCACCATGCGAATTCCATCGTCGCACGTCTTAGCTGGCGATTCCTCGTGCTTGGCAACCCAATGCACGCTCGCGAGAAGTTCCATCCCGTAGGCTGTCTCGAAGCCGTCGATTAAGTCCTCGACACGATGGAAGCAGTCGAGCGTCTTTGGTTTGGTGTTCAGGAACTTTTCAGCTTTCTCGACAGCACCGGGCATCGGTTCAAGGACCTTTCCCGGTTCTTCCGATGCGTCCCCGAA
>DATKZH010000491.1:0-4596 GCA_035528065.1 Thermoguttaceae bacterium
GCGGGATTTGCGAGAATTACGTTTTGTAGCCATTCCAACTGTCTCCTGCTTCGGGGAAAAAGGGTTTGTACCTTTCCCATAGCAAACAGTTGGAATGGTTTTCTTGATTTCTTGTCAGGAGAAACAACATACCAGGGGTCGGGAATCTTTCTTGAAAAAGCTCCCGACCCCTTTATCCGTCCCGCCGTCAGTCCGCCCCCTAATGACAAAGGGCGCTCTGACCCCGATTACCGGGGGCGCCGCTGGACAACAACATTTGCGAACGGGTACTGAAAAAGGCAATCCTTCATCGCAAGAATGCCTTGTTCTTCAAGACGACCAACGGCGCCCGGGTGGGCGACATCTTCATGAGCTTGATCCACACGTGCGAACTTTGCGGGGCCAACCCGTTCGACTATCTGACGGAGCTTGAGCGGCATGCCGACGAGTTGGCCGCGGCCCCCAAGCAATGGATGCCCTGGAGCTACCGCCAGACGCTCGCCGCCCCCCTGCCGCTCCCCGTCACCTCCCGCTGATTCCCCCCAATCACCACCTCCATCTGCCCCCGCCCGCCACGCCGGCAAACATTTTGCAGGCTTGCCGGAAGGACACCGAAAGCCGTGTACTTGACGTGCCAGGTTTCGAACGTTTCGCCTTCACGGCACGCCAGGTCGCGCACCGTGCGCTGCTGGTCGGTCAACGTCCAAATGACGTGCCGGACTACCGGGTTCGGGTCGACCGGGGGCACCACGTGTTCGACGGCCAACGGCATGTCCACGCCCTGCCCATAGAGCCGGAAGGCGACCGAGCCGGACCCCGAATCGTCGAACTCGACCACGCAGTGCCCGCGCTGGTACACGAACTGCTGGGCGCGCGTCAGCGTCCCACCCTCGCCGTATGCACCGTACTCCTCGGCGCCGATAAGTTGATCGTGAACGTCGTAGAGGTACTCTTTCGACCGCGTGAGGTAGACCGTCTTGTTCCCCACGTCGGGAAACGTCACCGTCGCCATATTGTTGCGGTTTCCGGTTCAGGATGACATCTGACTCAACGCTAATGAGATGCCGCGGACCCATTCCCGACACTCATGTTGGCTCGCAAAACAGCGATTCGCTTCGTCGCTGATCTCTTGCACTGGAAGTGATTCGCGTTCGAGTAATTGCGCACATTCTTTGCGTGCCCGTTTGACTGCGTCCTCCGTGCTAGCCGTCAGGAACATCCTGACCATTTCGTCGTCGCCGTAGCCTTCGAGCTTTGCATCTGCGAACCAGGATCCAAGGAGATTCGAGAACGCGGGGAACTCCCGAGATAGGACTCGCATCGGACCAACGTAATCGGCATTGGTGATACTGGACGGCACTGCTTCTGCTCGACTGTTCCAATGCACTCTCGCTTGCCGAGCACGAATACACTGCTCCCAAAGGTCAAGCATCGCCAGCACCTGGTCAACGAGCGGTATTAGCATCAACTTGCCATCTCTTAAGGCAGCCGACTTACACTCTTGTTGGAGCGCGCGCCATCGTGGCAATTGCTCTAGCCAATAGCGTTCGGTAGGGGTCAAATCCTGAGCCCGACTCAGCCAACCATCCAACACGATGTCGAATGCAAGGTACTCGTACGCGAAGGCGGAGTACGACCAACTCCTGCCGTCTGTGTCCGACACCCATTCTTGATCCAAGTCATCGTTTTGGATCTCTCGCCCTACACAGTCTTGGCGGCACTTGATGAAGGCGCGCAGAAACCGATGTGCGGGATGAGAGTCGGGCAGCTCGAAGATTGGTCGGTTGAGCCGCTGAACGTGCATTCGTCAACCTCTCGTTGCGGTCGATTGCTGTGCGATTCTTCGAATCGCTAGCTGCAGACGTTGTTCTGCGAAGGGCGCAGCCAATCGGTCTCCGCCTTCAAGCGAATGGTACCTAGTATACCCGGCCGTTGAGGCTTGGCCACGAAGATGGCCAGGATCTTTGCCTGCACGCAGTCCTCTTTCAAAGAACTCAATTTGCTCCGTCTTCAAAGCTCCTCCTGACAGGCCCGAATTGCGCTTTGTTGGGAAGACGTCCTTTCCTGCTTGCCTTGCCTTCCAATATCCACCCGGTTCTACCGCCCAGCCCTTTGACTGTGCATATCGTCCTGCCTGCCAAGTCGACTGCGTTTCTCGACAGGGCACTTCGGTTGGCGCAGCTCTTCCACTTCGCGCGGTACTCGGATTGTAGTACGGAAAGCCTCGGCCGTAAACTCCGAGATTGAGATTGTCGTAATAGAGGCTTTCGCGCAGACCGCCGGGTCTTCCGCCGAGCAGGCCGCGGCGAACCGCGCGGACGCCGGGGGAATACGTGCGGCCAAAGCCGTGCGCGCCGCTGATTAGTCCCACGCCCAACGAACCGAGAAACTCGTAGCGTTCGGCGGGCTCCATCTCGGGAAGCCGTGAGAAACCTTGGTAGAGTCCGGGCACGGCGCCGGCCAGCAAACCGGCCGTCAGGCCCGCTCGAAGGCCCAGCCCGAAGGCTCCCAGTCCGGTCGTGCCCGCGTAGACGGTTCCCAGTCCCATCCCTGCCAGATAGGCGCCACCGGCCACCGCCGTGATGTTGGCCGTGGCCGAATTCCATTGCGCCGATTCACTCAACTCTCGGAAATGAGCCGCATCCTCCTGCGTCCACTCAGCCTTGCCGTACATCTGCGATATCTCGTCGTATTGCGCTTCGGCCTGGTTGGCCTTGTACGTGCCGTACAGCATTGCCATGATGATGAGAGGCACGATCTTTCCCGACGGGTCCGTCGCGTTGGTGGGCGAATTGCCGCAGTAGCGGTAGAGGTTGGCGTCGCCGGCGGCGAAGCCGATGGGGTCTTCGCTGAGGAAACGGCCGCTGGCCGGGTCGTACCAACGGGCGCGGTTGTAATAGAGCCGGGTGTTGGTGTCGTAGCGGCGGCCGACGTGGAGAATCTGCAGCCGATTGGCCAGCGACGGGTCGTGCTCGGGGTCGAACTTCGGCGCGCCGAAGGCGTCGTACTGGAAACACTCGATGTCTTCGTAGTTGGGGTACCAGTCTTCGGCGAACGCGGCCACCACCGTGCCCAACCGGTCGTGCATTGGCCAGATCGTGTCGTTGCTAACGCCCGAGCGCCACTGTTCGGCCAGCATCCGATCGGCCGTCGGGTCGGGCAAGAGCAGGCTGGTACGATCCAGCGATGTCTCGAGGATCAACACCTGCCGACCGTCCTGCAACACGTACTTCGTCTCGGCGAAGACCGTTTCCGGATCATCCGGGTCGATGCAATACTCGTGAATCAAACGGTCGTGCACGTCATAGACGTAGTGCTTGGCCTCCCGCTCCTCGCCATATGCCGTGCCGCCTCCCGGCATGGCAACCGGATCGGTGCCTGCAAGGAACGTCCACCGCCGGACCGACGCGAGCCGGCCGCGATGGTCCCACGTGACTTCCGTGCGGTTTGTGAAACGGATACGTGCCTTCTGACTGCCCCTGTTCTCCGTCTTCCGACGGCAAACGTGCGCCAGATCCTCTCAGATCTCGCCCGTTTCGATCTTGCGACCGAGCGTTTCCACCCATGGCGGCTGGTCAGCGATTCCATCGTTTATGACGCGCCAAAGACATGTGCGACACATCACTGACAATGATCTTCTTACCCCTCCGCTCAATTGAACTGTCAACGGTCCATCGCATGTCGGGCACGTGATCTTCATAACCTCCCGCTCGGTAGAACGCCGGACTAACCGCGCTATCCGCTCTTTTTCATCATTGTCAATCACGAATCAAACCCTTCATTCTTAGAAATCGTTTCGCAACTGCGTCTACATACGTCTCTTCGATATCAATGTCGGCAATTAGACTCTCGGCTTTCTTGCTTCCGCGTAGGAATCGCTCCCAAAGGCGATGGTGCGTCTCTTCGTGAATAATTGTGTCAACCATTTCGGTTCTGCTTCTCAAGGAGGGGCGGCCGATGGTGGTTCTGCCGCTTCCGGGCAGCCCCGGCGTATCAAGCGTTGCCTGGCCAAAATCCTTGAGTCTTCCGTTGTAGCGTGGTCGGTGCGATAGTGAAACGTTCGCGATATCCTCGTCAATAACACTGTCGATCCACGCTTGCGGATTCCGGTACCGGCCGGCGCCGCTGAAGTCAACCGAAGACTTCGATTTGACTAAACCGCTGAGGCCCGCCTCAGCCCCGCTCCGAACCTTTCCCCAACGATACAACCCCGCCCCGCCGCGGGCAAGGGCTTTGGTAGCGTTGGGGGCCATCTGGCCCCAGTTGGCGTACATGAGCGAGGTCTGGAAGTCGCCGCCGGTGCTGTACATGCCGTAGCCGAAGCCGATCGCCGCGCTGGTTCCCTCCACGCCGAAGGTCTTCATCCCGGCAGAGAAGCCCGCGCGGGCGGCCGCCCAGCCGGCCGCTTTGCCGCCGACCTTGCCGAACGCTGCCTTGCCCGCCGCGTAGCCGCCGCCGGCCAGACCGCCGATCAGTCCGCCCGCCTGAAAACCTTCGCCGAAGAAGCTCCCGCCAGTGGACACGTCGATTATGCCGCCGAGGATGGCTCCACCGGCGCTGATGAATTCGCCCACCGGGTTGACCGCGCCGGAGAGGGCGCCCAGTCCGGCACCGGTC
>DATKZH010000492.1:0-2166 GCA_035528065.1 Thermoguttaceae bacterium
ATTACGTCCTCGGCGACGATGCCTTGATGTACATGGAATATCAGGGCTTGTCGCAAGCGTTGCTCACGCGACTGGAGGCGGCCACCCAGGGAGGCGTCCGCATCGTTGCCGGCGACGCGGCGAGGAAGCCGGTCTCGTAGACGGCGTTCAATACTTCGACCGTTGCGCGAAGCGTGTGGTGTGAAGTCGTCGTCGAGAGATGAAGTAGGGCAACACCGAAGTCGCCTCATCCCGAAGGGCCACGAAGTCAGCCGAACCGCGCCAGAGGGTTGAATCAGGCCGTGTTTTTTGCGCTCTCAGCGATTCTTGACTGCTCCTTTGGCAAGAGGCGATCGGCGTCTGGGCCGGTGAGCGGAAACCGCATTTGTTCACGCCATCCGGCTCGTTATGGTGCTCGTTCACCACGTCGCGCCCATGCTTTGCCCGACTCATCGCTCCGGCCCGTTCCCCCCGGATGAGTTTCTTGAGAAGGGCGGGGGTGGTTTGTCCGGTTGACCTTCCCAGAACGACGAGAGTAGACTAAGAGTAATCTTCCAGCCCAATCGCTGTGTTTTTCGCCCGCCCGGCGCTGCCACGAAACCTGGAACCGGCAATGAACACCAAGTACTCAGGAGCGATTTAGATGTCCAAGACCACCAGACGCCAGTTCGTAAAGCAATCGCTCGCGGCGACCGTCGCCCTCTCGGTCGCGCCCTACATTGCAAAGGCACAAGCCCCCAACGGCAAGCTGGGCGCGGCCGTGGTCGGGGCCGGGGGCCGCGGGGGGACCCACGTCGGCGCCTTCCTGGGCGATTCGCGAACCGCGATCGTTGCCATCGTCGACGCCGACGAAGGCGTCGGCAACCGACGTTGCGAGGACATCGGCAAGAAGCAGGGAACCAGGCCGAAGTTCTACGCCGACATGCGCGATGCATTCGACGATCCGGCCGTCGATATCGTCGGTTGCGCCACGCCCAACCACTGGCACGCCCTGTGCGGCGTTTGGGCCATGCAGGCCGGCAAGGATGCGTACCTCGAAAAGCCCATCTCGCACGAAATCGCCGAAGGCAGCGCGCTGGTCGCCGCCGCCAAGAAGTACGGCCGCATCTGCCAGGTCGGGACCCAATGCCGCTCCCACAAGGCCATTCAGGACGCCGTGAAGTTCCTCGCCGACGGCGGGATCGGTGACGTGAAGTTCGCTCGCGGGCTGTGCTACAAGCGCCGCAAGTCGATCGGTGCCAAGGGCGACTACCCGATTCCCGGCGGAGTCGATTTCAATCTGTGGAGCGGGCCGGCTCCCTACACCGAGCCCAAGCTCACTCGCGGAAGGTTCCACTACGACTGGCACTGGCAGCGGCTTTACGGCAACGGCGACTCGGGCAACCAGGGCCCGCACCAATTCGACATCGCCCGGTGGGGACTGGGAATCGACACCCATCCCAACAGCGTCATCACCTATGGCGGAAGACTGGGATACCAGGCGGAACGCAAGGACCCGGACTACGTCGACGCCGGCGATACGGCCAACACGGAAGTCTCCATCTTCGACTATGGCGACAAGTGCATCGTCTTCGAGACGCGGGGACTCGACGTCACCGATTCCGACGACCGGCAGATCAACACCCTCTTCAAGCGTTCGCGAGGAAACGTGATCGGCGTGCTCTTCTACGGCTCCGAGGGTTACCTCGTGCAACGGTCGTACACCAACTGCATCGCTTACGACAAGGACCTCAAGGAAATCCGGCAGTTCGACGGCGGCGGAGACCACTTCGGCAACTTCATCGGCGCATGCATCAGCCGCAAGACGGAAGACCTCAACGCCGATGCCCGCAACGGCCACCTCTCGGCCGCCTTGGCCCACTTGGGCAATATCTCGTACTACCTTGGCGAGGACAACAAGGTCTCAGCCGCCGAAGCCCGGACGACGCTCGCCGGGGTGAAGAGCCTCGACGACAACGCCGCCACGCTGGACCGCACGGTCAAGCACCTGATCGCCAACGGCGTCGATTTGGACCGATATCCGTTGTCCCTCGGCTCAATGCTCGAGTTCGACCCGAAGAAAGAAGTCTTCCCGGAATCGGCCGAAGCCACGGCGATGGTCACGCGTGAGTACCGCGGCGACTTCGTTTGTCCGAAGCCGAGCGAGGTTTAGGTTGGTTAGCCGCCGGCCCCGCGAATTCAGGTCGA
>DATKZH010000493.1:0-14941 GCA_035528065.1 Thermoguttaceae bacterium
CGGCACTCGACGACACCGAGCGGGAGTACGGGCCCGTCACGCTCGGCGGACGGTTTGCCTTCGTCTCCGTGGACGACGAGGGCAAGCCCCGGCAAGCCTACCTGCTGGCGGGGACTCTTCTCTCATACGGCGACGTGAAGCTCGCGCTGCCCAAGGGCATGGTTCCTCTGAAGATGCAGTCCGTCACCGACAGAACGTTCCACTTGGCCGAGCCCCTGCCGCCGGACCTTACGGCTGAAGGGCTCTACGTTCTGGCGGGCGAGACCGGTTACGAGATCGAGTCGACCACGGCAGACACCGTCACGGTCCGCGACTACCCGGCCGTCGATTGCCAAGAGATCCGGGTCCTCAACGCGGCGTGGATGTCTGGCTCGCAGTGACCCGATTCCTCGGGTTGCGCGTTGTGGTGACCCGATTGATCGGGTCCGGGCGTGCGCCTTCCCGTCCATGGCGAGGAGTGGACCCCAACGCACGGTGGAGGCTTCTCCTTGGCCGGGATCGGTGCCTTCGCTCGCTGTTGCCCCCCCAAGATAAGTGTCCATGTGCCCCGCGTGATGGGGCAGCAGATCCGAAGATCGGATCGCTCAGTGGAGGGGGACGACACTGGCGGGCCTCGGGCCTTGGCGCTGAAAACCAAGCCGCGGCCCGGCCTTGGTCAGCACGTGTGCAATATCCACACAAATGGGGGGAACCAGGTGCCTGTAAGCCTATAGCTTCCCCATCCTGTGGTACATTGTAACTGAAGAGCGGGCGACGATGTCGCTTGCGAACTCGGAGTTCCGCTCTGAAGCACTGGTGACCACTCCTGCGAGGTGTCATTGGCCCCCCTGTAAATAGGACGAAGAGGCCTCACCGCCGCTTCCTACGGTCGACGATGTGCCCGCGAGCCATACCGGTTTTCGCCATGACATGCCGGAACGCCTGGAAAGGTGTTGTGTCAGATTCTGAGCGAGCCCCCGAGCCGAGAGGGTTGAGGAAGCGCCCCGGGCGGCTCTGTTTGGGGAGACCATCGCCATGACGCAACACGCACCAGCCGGCGCTCTGCCGAACGAAGGGGATGAGGGGGCTGCCTGGGACACGACCCGGAAGGTCCTGAACGTGCGTCTGCTGCTGGGGACCTTCGTGGCTGTCGTCGTGCTCGGCGTGGCGGCCTATGTGTGGCGTTCCTACCAATCGGACCGGATCGCCGACGCCTTGATGCGGCGGGCCGAGACATTCGAGAAGGCGGAGGAGTGGGAGGAAGCGGCAGAATGCCTGCGCCGGTACCTGCGTCTGCGTCCGAACGAGGCCCAGGTCTTCGCTCGGCTAGCCGAGGTATTCGTCCGCTCGGCGGAGACCATTCAACAGAGAACACGAGCCGTCGAGCTGTATTACCGGGCCCTTGGGTCCCTGGGGGCTCAAGGGGAAGACGCGGCGGTCGACCTGGAGACTCGTCTTCGGTCGCGACTGGCGGAACTGCTCGTCGAGCTGAGTCCGGTGCAAGCGGGATACTCGACGGCGGCCGAACGGGAAGCCCTGCTGCTCCTCGAGCCGGCGGATCAGCAGGAGGCTTGGCGAACGGCGCGCGACGCCGCCTCCAATCTGCCCGCGGGACGCCCGGACGGGCTATGGTGGGTCGATCACCCCGAGGTTTGGGAAGACGCCCGGGGGGCCCGGCTGTGGGTGCTTGCCATCGATCGGCAGGTCAAGGACGGGGCGTTCGTGGCCAGGTCTTCCGGCCATCCCCCCTTTGACGAGCACTTCCGGCGGGCCGTCGAGCTGAATCCGGGCGACGTGGAGTTGTCGACCGTCTTGGCTCGGATCTATCGCGAGCAGCCGCAACTGCTGGTGGCCAACGCGCCCGAGCTCACCGAGGACCGGCGTGCGGAGCTGGCCGGCATGGCCGACGCGCTGGTGAACGACATGGTGGCGGCAAAGCCCGAGGACCCGGACGCGCTTCTCGCCCGGTACCGATATCGAACCGAGTACGGATTGCCGGACGCCAAGGAAGACCTGACCAGGGCGCTCCAATTCGGGCCGGACAACGTGGCCGTGCTTCTCGCCGCGGCGCGAGACGCCCGGAAGGAAGCCGGGCGGATGAGAGAGCAGGAAGCGCCGCCGGCTGACGTTGACGCCAAATACGAGGAGGCTTGCGTCTTCTGCCGGCGGGCGATCGAGGCTGCCCCCTCCGAAGAGGGCGGATACCTGAGCCTCGGAAACGTGCTCCGGGCTCACGGCAGGGCCGACGAGGCAATCGAAGCCTGGCGGCGCGGCCTGGCCGCCTGTGATGAGGAAAGCCTGACGCTCCACACGCGTTTGGCGGAGACCCTGATCGCCGAAGGGCGTTTGGACCAAGCCGAGCACCATCTCAAGGTCTTGAGCCGCGTGACGACGGAACTGACGCCGCAGTTGAATCGAGACGGCCGACGATGGCTGGGGAGCTTGAGAGACCTGCTCCAAGGGGAGTGGCTCGTCGGTCAGGGGCGCTACGCCGAGGCCGTCCCGTTGCTCAAGCGGTCTACGCTTGGCCACGAGGCCTCGGAGGTGTCGGAGTTGGAGCTGGCCCAGGCTCGGCAGGCCTGGCAACTGCTGGGCGCCCTCTACGCCGAGCGGGGCCAATGGGACCTGGCGGCGACGGCTCGCCAGGAGGCGTCCAAGCTCGAGCCGGCGGACCTGGCGCCGCGGGCAAAAGGGCGGACCCTGCTTTCCGCCGCAGATGCCTGGAGCATGGCGGGGTGCCCGGCCATGGCGATTCCCAACTACGAAGCGGCCTTGGCGCAGGAGGACCGAGCGGAAACCTGGGCGTCCTTGGCCCGGGCGAGGTTTCAACGCCAAACGGAGCTGCCGTCTCCGGAGAGGGCGTGGAAGGCGTTTGACGAGACGCTCCGCGAGGCCAAGGCAAGGAGCGAGTCGCTGGCGGAGCCGTGGCGGGTCACTCTCGTCGAGGCCGAGTCGATGGTGGCCAAAGCGGAGGGCGGCGGCGAGACCCGGCAAGCCGTGCGCGAGGCAGCCAAGCTGCTCCGCGGGGCCGAAGAGGAGTTCCCGGACTCGGAAACGCTGTTTCAGACGCTGGTCCTCGTCTACGAAGGGCTGGGACTGTCGGCGGACGCCGATCGCGCGATCGCAGGGGTCGACCGCATTGCCGGCCGGTCGGTCGCTGCCTGCGTCCTTCGATCCCGACTCTACTCGAGCCGCAAACAGTACGAGAAGGCCCACGAGGTCATCGAGAAGGGAATCCAGACGCTGGCTCCGACGGCGCGTCGTGACCTTCAACTCGCAATGCTCCAACTCAACCTCGACACGGGGGAGTTGGAGGCGGCGCGTCGGCAACTCTTAGAGCTTCACGAGCGTTCGCCGGCGGACGTCCGCTTCGTGTGGCAGTTGGCCGAGCTGGCGCTGGAGCGGGACGACCTGGAGGAAGCGGCACGCTGGGAGGACAAGCTCCGCCAGTTGGAGGGCCCCGACGGTTCGTACTGGCGCCACGTGAGAGCCCGACGGCTGCTTGCCCAGGCACGGACTGCCGATGATCCCCGGCTGGCCGAGGTGGACGAGCTTCAAGCGTACCTGCAACGCCAGCGGCGTACATGGCCGGCGGGCTACGTGTTGGACGGGCTGCTTTGCGAGCGTCTCGGCCGTTTCGGGCGAGCGATCGCCGCGTACGAAAAGGCGATTCAGTTTGGCGAGCGGCGCATCTCCGTCTATGAGCGACTGATCGTCCTGCTGTATCGGAAGCAGCGTTTCGACGAGGCCCAACGGTATCTGTCGCAGCTCCACAATCACGCGCCGTCGTCTCCGACGCTCTCCACGCTGGAGATCCACGTCGCGGCGCAGTTGGGAGACCTCGCACGGGCACTCGAGGCCGCCCGGCGCGGCGTCGAGAGTCGGCCTGAGGACCCGATGGCGCGGATCTGGCTCGCACAGATGCTTGTGCGAAACGGCCAGACCCAGGAGGCCGAAGACGCGCTGCTGGAAGCCGTACGGTTGGCGCCCGATGACCGGAGTGCCTCCGAGGCCCTGTTCACCTTCTACGTCGACGCCGGTCGGCTCGATCAGGCGAGAGACGCCCTGGAAAGACTGGCGGAGAACCCCGAATTGTCGGAGGGCGAGCGAGCTCTCGCGCTCGCGATGGGATACGACCGCATCGGCGACCAGGAGGCGTCGGAAACGCACTACCGGGAGTTGGCGCAGCTAGCGCCGAACGACGTCGCCGTTCAGAAACGCCTGGCGGCCTTCCTTTTCGACAGCGACCCGGAGGGGGCCGAGCGAGCGCTGCGCCGGGCGCTTCGATTGGCGCCGGACGACCGCGAGGTGCGACGAGCCCTCGCCCGCCTCCTGACCGCACGCGGCGGCCTGAAGCAGTGGCAGGAGGCGCAGCAACTGATCCGTCAAGGCGGCTCCCCCGAAGGCGATTCCAGCGTCGATCGGCGATTGGAGGCGCAGTTGCTGGTCCATCGTGGTGGCAAGGACAATCTCAAAAAGGCAAAGGGCCTGACCGAACAACTGATCACGGACCCGGAAACGGCCACTGCTCAGGATCATCTCCTCTTGGCGGCGCTCTATGAGGCGGAGGGCAAGCTGTACGCAGCCGACCGGGAGTATGCGGCGCTCGTCGAGTGGGCGGAGCCGGATCCCGCACACTTGATCTCGTACGTCGATTTCCTGCTGCGACACGACCGCTTGTACGACGCCGATCGATGGCTCACCCGGCTCGACGGCGTCCTGCCCAAATGGCTCGCGAAGCTGGAGAAAAGGGCGCCGGATCGTTGGGCCAAGGTGCGGCGCCGAGCCGGTCTCGACGCAACGCGCTTGAAAGCGCGTTGGCTGCAAGCCCAGGGACGGACCTCCGAGATCAAGCCCCTCGTCGACCGGCTCGCAGATGCCCTCCTGAAGGAAGCGGGCGAGACTCCGGAGGAAAAGGCGGACGTCTATCGAGGTCTGGGCGACCTCTGCTCCGCAGTCGACGGGCATCGCGAAGCCGAACACTGGTACCGGCTCCTCGCCGACCTGATCCCCGAGCGGTACGAGCCGCTGGCCACGGCCACGGCACGCCAGGGGCGGATCGACGAGGCGATCGGGATCTGCGTCCGGGCGGCCGAATCGGACGATTCCCCGCGCCCCGCGATCGTGCTCGTGAGAGCGCTGGCGTCTGCGCAGCCTTCGCAGGAAGATCTCCGGCTTGCCGAGCCGTTTCTCGCCGAAGCCGTCGAGGAGCACCCGAACGACGTCGAGCTGTTGACGTCGGTGGCGTACGTGCGTTGCCTCCAGAAACGAATCGACGAGGCCGTTCGCCTCTATGAGTCGATTCTCGAGCGGAGGCCGCAGAACCTCTCCGTGCTGAACAACCTGGCAACGGTCTTGGCGGAACAGCCGGCCAGGCGCAAGGACGCGCTGGGCTACGTCGACAGGGCGATTGCCGTCGCCGGCCCGAAAGCGGCACTGTTGGACACGAAAGGCACGATCCTCCTGCTCGACGGCCAGGCCCGGGAGGCCGTCGAATTGCTGGAGGAGGCGTCTTCCCTGGCGTCCGATCCGCGGTACCTCTTCCACCTCGCCTTGGCCTACCGGCGGACGGGGGAGACGGACAAGGCCCGCGCCGCGCTCGGCAAGGCCCACGAAGGCAACTTGACGGGCAAGACCCTCACGGAGACGGATCGGAGGCTGCTGGCGGAGCTGGAGGCGAAGCTCGGCCGGTAGCATCAAGTCTTGATTTACAGGTCGGAGCCGGCCACGAGCCTCTGAGCCTCTCGGGGCGCACGTCAGCCGATGTCCCCGCTCTCGTTGATCGCGGTGAACAGCTCGTTGGCCAGAACACGCATCAGTGCCTCGTCGGCTTCGATCACGCCGTCACCGTCGTCTTCAAAGACGTTTCCGTTTGAGGATCTGGCATCCGTCATCTTGAGGATTTCAATCACCGAAAGAACCGACGGCGTGCCCGTCTCGAACAAGGTCTCCGCAGTGCCCGCCCCGACGGCCGCGTCGACGTCGAAGTAGGAGCCGCCCACGCCGGACGTGGTCACTTCGAAGCCGTACGACGCCGCGTAGGCGCCGCCCGCCAAGTCGCTATTGGTCACGTAGACGGCCAGCGCCACGGCCATCACTTGCGGATCGAGCTTGGCCGGCCCATCGGTCTTCGACTTCTTGTTGTTCTTCTTGCTGCGGAACATGGCCTTGTAGAAGCTGGCCACCTCGGCATTCGTCATGCCCGTCAGGTCGTTCGGATTGACTACCGTGTCGTCATCGCCCTTGCCGTACATGTTGGGGAACGTCTCAGCGAGCCAGTTGCCGAGCGTCGTGGAATCTGGGCCGTCGTTGAGCGACTTGATCAGGTTCTGGCCGTTCTTGTTCTGCCAGTAGCCGATGGTGGCCGTTTGGCCCTTGTGCACGAAGTCTTCTACAGCGGTTGTCGGCAGTTCGCCGAAGTTGTAGTTCTCGCCGTGCCGGCCGGCTTGGATCACGACGCCGGAGAACGTGTCGTTCACCGAATCGTCCCCCGTACGCACACCATTCACGGTTCCCAGAACGTCCTTGCCGTCGTCGTAGCCGTCGGGCTGAGATTCCTCAATCGTGTAGCCGTCGCCATTGCTGGGCTGGACGCCCAGGAACATGTAGACGCCGTCGGAATCGGTCACCGCCACCTGATGCACCGGGTTGCCCTGGTAATCCGTTCCTGTCAGTTCGACGGCGACACCTTGGATCGCCTGTTCGTTCGAGTCAATCTCTCCGTCATCGTTCGTGTCCTCCCAGACAATCCCCTCGATCGTCGAGCCCTCGGTAGCGCCATACCAGTTGGCCGGGTCGTCGTCGGACACCTCGACATCGTCCGCCATTGCCGTGACGGTAGCGAGGTTGGTATGCTGGCCCGCCGTGACAGGGTCGGAAACATGGGTAAACAGCCATGTCTCGCCGGGTTCGAGGACCTCGTTTCCGTTCGTATCCCCGACGTTGCGCTCGCCTTCCAGGACGGGTGTTGGCGCGAAGTCGTCCGAAACATCGCCCAGAGTCCCGTTGTCATCTGTGACCACCACGTTCGCCAAGGGAACATCGCCCGGGTTGGTCACCACGTAGGTGAACTCCACCTCGGTGCCGACCTCGACGACAAGCCCCGGTGGCTCGTCGGCGTCGACGCCGTAGTCGGAGCCGCTTGTGTCGTCGCCGCTGCTCGGGGCGTCGCTGAGGTCCGCTTCCAGTTCGTTCTCCGCCTCGAACTGGTCCTTGATCGCTTCGAACTCGCCGGTGGCGTACGCGCTCTGAACCATGGAGATGATCTCCGCGGTCGTGAAGGCGTAATCGATCCCCGGATGCGCCGCGTTGAGCAGGGCAGCCACCGCATGGCGCCCCAACGCGTTCTCCTCGCCGCCCCCTCGCTCTAAAGCGCCGAGCAACGTCAGGTCTGGATCGTCGCTGACCCCGAATGTGTCGTTGTAGTTGTCTTCGGGATCATAAGGGTCCGTCCAATCATCGAAGTGCTGCGACTGCTTCCAGTAGCCGGGCGTTAGCCCCTCGCCGCCACCACTTTCGACGGATTTCACGAACTTCTCGATATCGATGCCCGCTTCGACGAGCGCCTCGACCGGGCCGATATAGCCTTTCGCTCCGCCGCCGAAGTCAACTCCAAAATCCCCGGTGAACGTCGAGTTCCAGCTCTCGGTGAGGACTCCGATGTCGCTCCCGGCGAAGTACGGCTGCATCGCTCCCCCGGTTAGCGTGAACCGGAAGTCGTAATAGTCCGTGGTGCCCACGTCGTTGAACCCGAACTCGGTCACCTCTCCGGTCAATAGCGTTCCAGATAGATGATCGACGACACTGTCACCATCGATGTCCACGTCGATCGCGCCGGTAAGAACCAGGTCATCGGCGCCTGGCACGCCCCCGATCAGCTTCCCATCGCTGTCGACCTTGATGTGGATCTGGAAGTCTCTTGGGGGGGTGAAAAAAATGGGTGGAAAAGGTGGGGCGAAGGTGACGGGCTCGGCGTCCAGATCGAACGATTGCGATGCCGCGTCATACGCCAGAGTGTCAGTGTCACCACCATAGAAGATTGGCGCGGACTGTAGCACGATCCCCGCCAAGCTGAGCAGCCTGCGATCCTCGAGCGGTTCGAGGGCCAACCGCTGGCTTCGCTTCCACTTCGCTTGGCCCAAGGATCGACTGCCTCGATACTGCCTTTTCCGCCTGCTCTTAAACACGGACGTCATGGCCATTGTCCCTCGATTGCGTAGTCACTGTTGGCGTGGCCGAAGTGTTGAATCCGTACCGATATGAGGAGCGACCCGGTCCGACCTATAAGGTCGGCAAGGCGTGCGTGCTTGTCGCACATTGGGCCGGGCGAGGAGATGTCGAGGAGCGTGTGGCGTAGAACTGATGCCGTCATCCGCGAGGAGGACTGTCTAGTAACGCCCGAGAGACGGCCTCTCGCGGCTTCTGTGTTCGTTGCACGACTCCACCGAACGTCGGTCGAGTGTCAATCTCGTGCGTCCTCACCCCTGAGAGACATCTGACAATGTATGCGGGCATTCTACGCGGCCCGCCGTCGCCACCAACCGGCGGCGACGCAGGCTGCGAGAAGCAGCCAAACGACCATCGACATGGGCTCGGGAACGACCGCGCCCACGTTAGCTTGCCCCATGCTCGTGTTGCTGAAAGAGGAGGAGAAAAGCTTGCTGGTGAGACCTGTATAGCTCAGAATGATCCCGCCGGCGTACCCAGCAGCGGTGTATAAGGGGCCAGCGTCTCCGCCGGTCACCTCAAACAGGAACTCGATAGGATCGCCGCCACCCGACGGGAATCCGAGGGCAGTCAGATTCCCCGTCAGCAGTGTATCGCCGTAGAAGCCCAGGTCTGGGATTTTCGCCTGGATCGACAGCGAGCCGGTGGCGAGATTCCCCGACTCATCAATCTCGGCTGTCAGGTCGAAACGGCGGGTCGTGTCCGTGATGTCTATCGAAGGGCTGCCCGAGCTGGCTTTGAACTGTGCCGGGTAACCGAAGGCGACCAGTTGATCCGTATCCGCATTGTAGGAGATGTCGATGTAAGCCACCGAGATATCCGGCGCGTCCTCCAGAATCAGATCGAGCGAAGCCTCGGCTTGCGGGGCAAAGAGGCCGAACTGACAGAGGGCTAACGCCAGCGCCACGCAAGCGATGACGCGTGCTCTTCCTCGCGTATTCCCTGGTTGCGAAATCACAGGATCTCCTCCATCTCTTGTCGACGCATCCCGGCGGCTGACACGGCTGCTCAACAGGAATCTTGGTCTTCTCGTCCCGCTTCGCTCGTGCCAGATCGGGCTGGTCGACTCAGGCTCGCCTCGTTTCTCTGCTGGGTTTCCTGAGATGTCCATTCATTATTGTCTCGCTAGACACCCCATGCAACCCAAAACTCCCCAGTTTTCTCCGCCACGCGGAATCCCGGGATCAACGGTTC
The DNA here is from genome assembly GCA_035528065.1 of Thermoguttaceae bacterium. GTDB lineage: Bacteria > Planctomycetota > Planctomycetia > Pirellulales > Thermoguttaceae > DATKZH01. The sequence goes on from DATKZH010000493.1 coordinate 9,400, forward strand.
CGTACCTCCACAGATTCGGATACAATCCCCCGAAAGAGTTATTCATCCCGGGACACAGTATCCCTATACGATTCCTCATGAGTAATCCGCTTCTCAGTGCCCGATCCTGACCGAGAAAAACCGAATCAGCCAGAAAAAGCCGAGGAGCACGCCTTTCAGAGCGATGCCGCGTTGGAGCAGTCGGACGACTTCGTCGGCCGCATCGTCATGCTGCCCCGGTAAGAATCGCCGTCAGCAGATCGACCGCATGGAGCTGTGGGCCCACAAGCAAGTATCCTCGTGACCTGTTGGCCTCGATGCCCCGCGCGATACCGAATCCCTGCCAACGGGTCGCAAGTCCTGTGAGGCCTGGATAGATAGGTATTCTGGATCAAGAAAGGAAGAGGGCCTTAACTCATCGCGAATTAAGGCCTTACCAAGTGAGGCTGTGGGGGCTCGAACCCCAGACCTACGGATTAAAAGTCCGTTGCTCTACCAACTGAGCTACAGCCTCAAGCTCGCCCGAAATGCTTTTCAGCAAATCCTTTAGCTTCAGGGAAGGGCTGATTTCTTGTCTGCGACCGGGCAACTTCCTCCTTGTCCGGTTCGAGTGGCCCCCTGGGCAACCAAGCCATTATACACCTTCGCCTGGTTCAGCCTAGCCACTCCGGGGTAGTGATCCATCATGGCGGGGTGCGTCTGTGGGCCGGGTCAGTTTGTGGCGTGTGCCCCGACGATAGCCCGGGGGCCGGAGCTGGGTCGATGGAGGGGAATCGCTGCCACCCGTACGGATGACAGCCGGCACGGGATCGGTGTTCGGTCTCGCTCTGGTGAGGGGGGAGGAGCCGCGGATGGGCACGCGTCGGCTGAGTGCTCGGGGCCCACTGCAAGCGAGAGTTTCGGTCCGCCTGCGAGACGGAGGCCGCGTGCCGGAGCCGGTGCTTTCGAGGCCGGCCGTTGATGGTGATAATGGGGGCCTGGAGTCCGGTCCATGTTCGGGCCGGGGCCAAACGGGAGAATCGGGTCAGACGCGTTCTGAAGGTCGAGGAGCCATGATGAGACACTACCCATGCCTTGTTGCGATCGTCGTGCTCGAGGCGATCTCCATGACTTGGGCCGCCGACGGAGTCGTCCGGCTGGAGGAAGACTTTGACACGACGTGGCAGCCGGGGCGATGGCAGTTTTCGGAGGGAACGGAGTTCCCGGGCGCTTCGGGCGGCTTCGAGCGCTCGAAGGAGGCCGCACACAGCGGCCAGTTCGGCGGCCAACTGCGGTTTGACTTCGCAGGCGGCGGCGCGTACGTGGCGGCGTATCGGGAGCTTGACGGATCGCAATCGTTGGCCGCGATACGCCTATGGCTCAAGAAGCCGCGCGGCAGCCGGTTGACCGTTCGGTACACCGATCCGTCCGACCAGACCTTTCAGAAAGGGCTCTGGACCCCGAGCGAGCGATGGGTCGACGTGCTGATTCCGATGACCGACTGGCAAGGGCATTGGGGCGGCGCGAACGACGGGGTGGTCCGCGGTCCCCCCAAACGAATCGGCCTGCTGGTGGAGAATTCCGATCCCATACGCGGAGCCCTCCTGTTCGACGATCTCCGATTGATACCGGGCGAGCCGGGCGAATCGACCGGCACGGTCACGTCGGAGTACACGGCCGCGCGATTCGCGCCCGAAGAAGGGTGGCGGCTGACGACCGGCGGCAACGCCGCGGGCAGCTCGCTGGACGGGCGCACGTGCCGGTTCGATTTCTCCCAGGGAGCCGGCTCGATCGGCGTGGTTCCGCAGGAGTTCTCGCTGCTGGGAAACCCCAAGGATATCCGCATTCGCGCAAGGGGCGCCGCGCCCGGCCATCCGGTGCGCATGCAGATCGGCACGCATTTCATGACGTTCGAGAAGACGATCGGCGAGTTCCGCGGCGAGGACGCGAGCGAGATCATCGTCCAGGCCCCCCCGGGCGAAGGTTGGCGTTGGTTCGGCGGCGAGAACGACGGCAAACGCCACGGCCCGTTGAGGATCCGCGGCGTCTATCTCGACGCGGCGGGCAGGGCGGACTCCGGGACGCTGGAGCTACTGGAGATCCGCGTCAAGACGAGCTGCGCCGCCGACCGCGGTTGCCTGCTGACCGCGGAGTGTCGCGAGCGTGACCAAGGCCGGGCGCTGGTGGCCACGGTCCGCAGCCTCCTGCCCGAGTCGATCGACGGGACGCTCAGCCACGTCGTCCGCGACTGGTCGGGGAAGGAGGTCGCCCACGGTTCCACCCCAATCACGATTCCCCCGGGCGGCGTCCCTCTGGAAGCGACCGTGCCCGTTCCGGCGGGCGAGCATGCTTTCCTGGAGGCCGAGTTCGTGCTCGAAGCCCCGGGCCAGCTTGTGCCGGAGGCGCAGGCCTACTACACGGCGGCCATCGAGCCGCAGACCAGCGCCGAGCCGGACCCGTCGTCGCCGTTCGGCATGGGGCTGTACCTGTACCGGTACGGAAACGATCCGAGAAGCCTCGCGTCGATGGACCTCGCCGCTCGGATGGGTCGCGAGGCGGGGGTCAAGTGGAGCCGCGAGGAGATCAACTGGGGCCGGGTCGAAGTCGAGAAGGGCCGGTACGACTGGTCGTTCTACGACAACATGGTGGCCACGGCCAAGCGGCACGGCATCAGCATCTACGGGCTGCTGGCGTATTGGTCGCGATGGACCGAGCCCTACACGCCCGAGGGCATTGACGACTACTGCCGGTTCGCCGCCGCGGCGGTCGATCGCTACCGGAACGATATTCAACACTGGGAGGTGTACAACGAGCCGAACATCTTCTTCTGGCAGGGCCCCCGGGACATGTACGCGGAGCTGCTGAGGAAAGCCTACACGGCGATCAAGGCGGCCAATCCGGACGCCCAGGTCTTGGGTTGCTCGACGGCGGGGATCGACTTGGACTTCATCCGGCGGACCATGGAGCTGGGCGGCCCCTTCGATGTGCTTACCATCCACCCGTACCGCCAGCGCATGGATGATCGCGAGTTCGTCGAGCAACTGCGGCATACCGCGGAGGTAGCCAAGGGTGCGGACGGCACGATCCGGCCGATCTGGATCACGGAGATGGGTTGGGCGACGCACGCGCGGCACAACGGCGCGGAAGCGGGGTTCTCCGTCACCACCCAGCGCGAGCAGGCGCAGTTGATCGCCCGGGCGTACCTCGACGCGATCGCGTCCGGGGCCGTGACGAACATGTCGTGGTACGACTTCCGCAACGACGGCGTCGATCCGTTCAACTTCGAGCACAACATGGGGATCGCGACCCGCGATTTCCGCCCCAAGCCCGCGTATCGAGCCTACGCCACCGTCGCGCGGATGCTCCGGGGCAAGTCGATGGACAAGGAGCTGGACCTGGGCGACGAGGTGATCGCCTATCGCTTCGTTTCGGCGGGCGGGGACGAGTCGGCGGTGGCCCTGTGGAGCACCGACGACCGAGAGGCCGTCAAGCTGCCGGCGGAGCAACCGGCGACGATCGTCAATCTGATGGGCGAGGAAGAGCGGGTCGTGCCGGTCGATGGGCAGGTTACCGTCCCCCTGCAATTGGAGACGCCCGTGTTCGTGTTGTTCCGAAAGAGCCTCGACGACTGGCTGGCACAGCTCGAGAGCGACAGCGCGGAGGCCCGCGCCCAAGCGGTCAAAGCCTTGGCCGAGGCGCTTCAGGACGAGGATCCGCTGGTCCGGGTGACGGCGGCCGACGCCTTGGGCGACGCCGGCGCGGAGGCCGCTCCGGCGGTCCCCGTCCTCCTGGTGACCATCGAGGACGAGGAGCCGTACGTCCGGTCCGCTGCGTCGGAGGCCCTGGGCCGGATCGGCTCGGCGGCGGTCCCGGAGATGCTCAAGGCGTTCGAAGGCGGACACCGGTCGCTCCGCGTCCGGGCGTGCGTTGCCCTGGGCGGAGTCGGCCCGGCGGCCAAGGACGCGGTGCCCGCGCTGGCCAAGGCCCTCCAGGACCCCGACGCGGCGATCCGCATGATCGCCGCCCGCAGCCTGGGGCAAATAGGCTCCGCGGCGAGGTCCGCCGTGCCGGCGATCGCGCAAGCCCTGCAAGACGAGGACCGCGACGTGCGAGACCGTGCCGCCGTGACCCTCGGCGAGCTCGGCCCGGACGCGAAGGAAGCGATCCCGGCCCTCCAGGCGGCCCTGGAAGACGAGGACGAAGCGGTTCGCACCGAGGCCGCCAGGGCGATGGAGAGGATCCGGAAGGCGCCGTAGGGGCGAACGGGTTCGACGTGTGTCGCGCGAATGCGGTCACTACCAACCCGTCAAGTAAGACTTGACAAAGCACGAGGCCCAAAGCGAGAGACCTCTTGGAGTGCGGCGACTTGTCGCCGCTTTTTGAGCGGCCGGAAAACGTAGGGAGACGACTTTCATTTGAATTCCGGTATCGCTCGCCGGTTGCGGAAACACGCAAGAAAGCGGCGACAAGTCGCCGCACTCCAAGGAAACCTCGCCTGTTTCAGGACTAGATTCCCTTTCGCTCGCCCTGTGAGCATGAGGAGACACCGATGAGTCGCGTTTACGCCTGGCTGCCGCTTCTGCTCTGTGCAGGCTCGCTCGCCGGGGTGGGGGCGGACGAGACGGTCGTGCCGGTGCCGGTCACCCGAGACACGTGGGTCTCATGCGTGGGCGACGAGGCCGAGTGCAACCTGGGCGGGGCGAGCAAGCTGAAGCTCAAGTCGATCCAGGAGATGTCGTTGGTGGACGTCGATCCCGAGCCGCTCACAGGACGCGTCATCGAGAAGGCCGTCTTGCACCTGCGGTCGACGGGCAAGGAGATCCTGCATCGGGTCACCGTAGGCAGCCTCTCCTCAGAGTGGGTCGAGGGCACGGCCACAAGGTACCAGCCGCAGGAAGGCAGCTCCTCGTTCGCCGCCCGGGAGAATCCCGACGTCCCCTGGGCCTTCCCGGGCAGCGACCTGACGGCGGTCACGCTCGCCCAGGGCGGCAGCATCTGGCGGATGGCCGACGCCACGCCGCCCGACGCGCAGGGCTGGCAGCAGGTGCCGGTCGATCCCCAGGTGGTCGCGGCGCGGGTCGCCGGCATCAGCCACGGTTTCCTCCTCTTCGACGACACGGGCTCGGAGTGGACGCGCGACGGCGAGCGGTACGATTTCCGGCTCTTCCCGAATCGCTACGTGCACAGCCGGGAGTCGGGCGAAGGGAACGCCCCGTCATTCACGGTCTGGCTCGGCCCGGCCGACAGGGAGCCGCCCGCCGCCCCGACGGACTTGGCCGCGCAGGTCGAAGGGCTGCCCGCCGGCCAGGCCATGCTCTCGTGGACCGTGCCCGAGGATCAAGGCCCGGCGGGGACCCTCGGCTTCTTCGTCGAGTTGGACGGGAAGCCGGTGCCGCGCTATCTGATCCCGCCGGCAGGCCCACCCGGCGAGAACGTCGCGATGCGACTTCAGGACCTGGGGCTGGCGGCGGGGGCCGAGATCAAGGTGACCGTTCGGGCGGTGGACTCCGCGGGCAACATCGGACCGGCAACCACCCTCGCGTTCCACGTCTCAGACAAAGTCCCCGCCACCTTGCCCGGCAAG
>DATKZH010000494.1:0-18391 GCA_035528065.1 Thermoguttaceae bacterium
GACCTCCGCATTCCGCCGCAAATTTCCAGGGGGTACCTCCTGATAGGTAGCGATGGGTATACGTGACCGATACGATATGGATAGGCAAGTTGAACGAGGTACAACGCCGCTGTGATGCTTCGCGGGAGGCGATTGTTGCGATCGAGGCAGGCCAGACCAACGCGAAGGTCCGCCTAGTCTACGAATCACTGAAGGGCATACCGCAGATTCGCTGGAAGGAATCGTACAAAACGACCCTCGTGCTGGAGCTAGCTGCACAGCCCGGGCTTGACATTTAACGACGCCAGAAGACACGGCCGGCCAGCCGTGGCGCTTTTGACAGCCAAACCCTCACGTCCTGCTAGCAGGAGGGCGTGGGGGTTTTCTTTTGGCGTTACCCCATACCACGGAAGCCGATGTTTCGCGGGCCCAAACCAACGCCGACGCACCTGAAGGAACTTGCTGGCAACCCTGGCAAGCGGCCGTTGAACGCCGACGAGCCGACGCCTCCGGTCGGCGCGCCGGAGAAACCTCCGCACCTGAACGAGGACGCCTCGGTGGTGTGGGACTGGCTGGTCGGTATGCTCGGCAATATGGGTATTCTCTGCCAGTCGGACGTGGCGATCATGATGCTCTACTGCGATACGGTGGCCGAATACGTCAAGGCAAAACGCGACCTGAACAGGGTCAACGGGTTTGTGTCGAGATCGGAGAAGACGGGCCAATACTACATCAACCCCTACATGAGCGTGTTGGCGATGCTCAAGAATCAGTTGACCCGGTACCTTGCCGAGCTTGGATTGTCCCCGACGAGCCGTTCCCGCGTGAAACGCACCCCCGAGTCGTCGGCCCCGGACTCAATCACGGAACTTCTGACACAGCGTTATGGCCGCAATTGACGGCAAGAAGGAAACTGCTCTTGCAAGGTTCCACCGGTACATTGACGACGTTCTCAGCGGCAGGCGCATCGCCGGGGGGCTGGAAACGCTCGCCGTGGAGCGGCACGTTCGAGACACCGACCGGGAAGACCGGGCTGGCATCTACTTCGATGAGGATGAACTTGAATTCACGATCGGGATTTGCGAAAGCCTTCACCACAGCAAGGGCAAGTGGGCCAAGTCGCGGATCATCTTGGAGCCGTGGGAAGTGTTTCTCATCGGGAGTCTCTTCGCGTGGAAGCGATCGGAGACCGGAAAACGTCGCTTTCGCTCTGGGCTCATTTGCACGGCCCGCAAGAACGGAAAGAGCCTACTTGGGGCGCTCATCGGGCACCGGTGCTTTGCCTTCGACAACGAAGAGGGTGCCGAGGTCTACACATTTGCCACGAAACTCAAGCAGGCCAAAATCGTCCATGAGGAAGCAAAACGGATGGCGCGCACTTCGGAGTGGCTTCGCCGGCGAGTCACCATTCTTCGCGACAACCTCAATATCGTCTCGACCAACTCGAAATATGAACCGCTCGCGTCCGACTCGAATACCGAAGACGGCCTCAACGTCCACTGCGCAATCGGCGACGAAATCCATGCTCATCCGGACGGGACGCTTTGGGATGTTATCGACACAGCAACAGCGGCCCGCGAGCAGCCGCTGGTTCTTGGAATCACGACGGCCGGAGACGCGGACGCGACTGGCTCGCTGTACTTCCGGCTCAAGGATTACAGCGTCAAGGTGCTCGAAGAGATCGTGGACGACGACGCTTGGTTCTGTTGGATCACCCAGCCGGACGCGGCTAGATTCAGCGATGACGGAATCCAGATTACGGACGCCGACGACTGGACGAACGAGATTGTCTGGCAAAAGGCCAACCCGAATCTTGGCGTGTCGGTTTTTATTGACGACCTCCGGCAGAAGTTCAAGAAGGCCATGGAAGACCCGGCCAAGATGCTGGACTTTCAAAAGAAGCACCTCAATATGGAAGTCGCCAGTTTCGAGACGTGGATTTACCCGGCCGTCTGGAAAGCGAACGGAGGAGGTGAATGGTACGGCCCCGACGGCATCCTTCCCGACGTGCTGGAGCGATTTCGAGGACGGCCGTGTTGGGCGGGGTTGGATCTGTCAAGTGTCAGCGACCTTACAGCTTTGGTGCTCGCGTTTCGCGGGGAAGATGGATTCTTCGATGTGTTGCCGTTTTGTTGGTGCCCACTTGGAAACGCGGAAGGCCGGTGGCGCGACAAGCGGGTCCCCTACATGGCTTGGGCCAAGATTGGCCAGTTGTATTTGACTGACAAGCATTCGGTTGACTACGGGGCGATTGTCGCCAAGGTGCTTTGGCTGCGGGACGAGTGGAAGATTCAATTCAACGAACTGGCGGTTGACCCGCACAACGCGAGGGGAACGATTACCGAACTGGCCGAGACGCATGGCGTGAATGTCTTTGAGCACCAGCAGGGCTGGAAGTCAATGAACGACCCGATCAAACAGACGACGAAGCTGATCTTGGATCGGAAGATTCGCCACGGCGGCCACTTGCCGTTGCAGTGGTGCGTGTCGAACGTCCAGATTCCGGCCGACAAGACGGACAACCTGCGATTCGACAAGGATAAGTCTCGGGAGAAGATTGACCTGGCGGTGGCGATGACTATGGCGGTTGGCCGTGCGGCCGTCGCCGGGATCGCGCCCCCGCGGCGCAGTTTTTATGAGGAGCACACGATGGAGTTTTCATCCTAGACCATGGACAAGACCCAGATCCTATCCATCGAATTGACGACGGAGTGCAATCTCGGCGCCGAGCACGCCCGGTGTCCGAATTGTTCGCCAGACCGCTACCGGTTCGTCAACACGACGATGCGGCTGACGGATAACGGCATCGCCGGCTTGGTCCATGCAATGTACGGCGAGCACGGATTCCGTGGGGTAGTGGCCTGGCACTACTACTGCGAACCGCTGATGGAAACGGAGCGGATGTTGGCGCTGATGTCACGAATCAAAGCCGAGACGCCGAAGGCCCGGTTTCTGCTGTGGACCAATGGGATCCTGTTGCCAGAAGACCTCTCGCCTTTGAAAGCCTTCGAGCGAATCGTCATCACGGATTACGGACGGCTGAATGCCGTCCGCCTTGCCGCCTTGTGTCAACAACAGCCTGGCGTCACGGTTCACCAATGGCAGCTTGACGGCCGGCTCAACATTCAAGGAAAGCCCACCCCTACGCCGTGCGGCCGGATGTTTTCGGAGTTTATTGTTGATGCCTTCGGCAACGTTCACGTATGCTGCTTCGATTGGCGAGGCCAAGCAGTCATCGGCAACGTTCACCACGCGCCGCTGGCGTCTCTCGTTGCCCGATGGCAGCAAATCAGAGACGCCGTGTGTGGTCGTGAAATGCTGGCCGATTCTCCGGAGGTCTGTCGTCGCTGCACGACAAAGCACCCGGGCATTAATGCGATTCTTCCGCCCCTGGTTTGTTCGCAGGAAGCATTCGATGCGTCACAGCGGTACGTCGCGGACATGCGAAAGCCACTCAAGCCTACGCCGGACGTGGCCAACCGCAAAATCGCGGTCGTGTTTGTCAGCTATCTAAAGGTGCCTCTGTCTCGGCTCCGGGAACACTTCCGTTGGAACCACGCCATTTACGAGCGATCGAAAGCCACCGTCTATGTCGTGACGGAGGCGTACAAGGTGTTCTTGCCACTGTACGCAAAGAGCGTCATCTACCCGCAGAATCTCTTACCGGTCGTCGATGGCGAGCGACGATTCAGTATCTGTGCGACGAAGAACGCTGGCGTGGATGCCGCGCTAAAGGATGGCGCTGATGTGATTATTTGCATGGACGTGGATCATGCCTTGTCACCTGACTGTTTGGATGCAATGGTCGGTGTGCGTGATAATGAAGCCGTCGTGCCGACCTACCGCATGGTCGTGCGTCATGGAGATGCAGAATACGTTGACGTTGATCACGGTGCCACTGGCGTGGTAGCCATGGTTGCCAATAACTGGCGTCGGGTTCGCTGGAATGAACGGTGTGTCGCTTACGGAGGGGATGACGGGATCATATTGAAGGACATCGAGCGGGCTGGCCTTCGGATCAAGCGCGAACCGATTATTGAGCACGTCGAACACCCAGGGACCACTCCCGAGAAAAACCAGCCGGGCCACGGACGGGCAGGTTGCTACGGACGGGATGGGTTCAACTTCGACAATTTTGAGAACAACCGCAAACTTCACGCGACACGATAGAATGTCCTACTGCATCGTCAACGAATCCGCCGGATACGTGTACCTCAACATCCCAAAGGCCGCTTGCACGTCGCTTAAGCTTGCGATCGCAGAGCAGGCCGGCGTCGAGTTTGAGACGCTTCAGTGGAACGCGCCATGGCGTGTTCCCACGCGAGAGGCGGCAAATCGGTACGCCGATCTGTACTGGTTTACCTTCGTGCGACACCCGGCCGCCAGGTTGGTAAGTTGCTGGGCTGATTGGTGCAACGAGCCTTTGCCAAGCGAAGACAATTTTGAAATGAACCCGGCCATGCGGAAGTTTATCGGGTGTCCGTTTGCGACGTTCGCCGACGCGGTTTGCAGTATGTCTCCGGAGTTGATGAACCATCATTTTCAGCCACAATCTGACTTTTTCCGACACGTTCTCGAACGAAAGCCTGACGATGTGTTTCGTGTTGTGGACATCAACGAGGCGTGGCCAACCATTAGAGGGCGGTTCGGCTTGCCGCGGCTTCCGCACGCACGACGTAGCGAACACAGCCCGTGGCGCGAGTACTACACCGAGGACTTGCTCGCCATGGTCGAGCATCGTTACGCAGACGATTACGCTCTTGGCGGATATTCCCTGGAGGCGGTGACGTGTTGAAGGTAGCCGATTGGTGGTGTCCCAACCCGAGCCGCTGGCTCGACATGACGATCAAGTTTCACACCTGGGACAAGGTTGGGTTCGCGCTATGTTCGCAATGCTGGGCCACGCACGAATGCGTCCTCGGCGAATACACGCTTTCGGAAATGGCCGACCCCGGATTCTACGACCGTTTCATGGAGGTGTGGAATTCAGACCGGACGCGTGCCATTCGCGCGCAATGGCACGAACGTGGCGCCCTCCCCCGAATGTGCCGAAGTTGCCCGAGGCTGTTGGCCGAAAGCGACCCTCCGATGCGACGGGCAGACGTCTCGGATGACTGGCTTTCGACGCTAATGAACAACGGCAGCACCCATACCGATCCACGGGTATTGTCCCTCGGATACGATCCGTCGTGCAACCTGGCGTGCCCATCATGCCGCCCCGCTGCGTTTCGCCTCCGGCCTGGCGATGAGCGGTACGATCACCTGAAAGTGTTTCAACGCAACTTCGTCTTCCGCCTGGCGGCCGACGCCACCGACATTCACTGCACGGGCTACGGTGATCCGTTCGGTTCGAACCTCTACTGGGAACTGTTGACGACAATTACGCCCGATTTTGCTCCGCGTCTGAAGTGGTACTTCCTGACCAACGGACTCGGCTTCACGCCGGAAGCATACGAGGCGATTCCAACGCGGGCCCAAATCGCCGGTGTGAATGTTTCGGTAGACGCTGCGACGGAGGACACCTATCGGGCGCTGCGTGGCGGATCGTGGAGCCGGCTACAAGACAATCTGCGTTTTCTATCGACGCTCAGGTTGGACAAGTTTGAGCTTGGTTTCGTTGTGCAATCCGCGAATTGGCGAGAGCTTCCGGCGTTCATGGATAGTGCCGAACGTCTCGGCGCAACGCGGGTCCTGCTCTACACGTTGCTGAACCATGCCTGGGGGCCCGAGCAGTACGCTCTACGTGCGATTCACTCACCGAATCATCCGGATCACGGGGATGCCATGGAGACGATTCGCGCGGCGATGGAAAGCACGAAGGTGCCGTGCTACTGGGAAGCGGAAAACAAGGAGCGTGCAGGAGTCAAAGATGCGCCCTGAATTGGAATTGCTCCACATTGAAACCACGACGGATTGTAATCTGCGATGCCGCCATTGCGCGCGTCGTCGCCACGGGTATGTTTCGGTGGACATGAGCGAAAGTACGTTCTGCAAAATCGTTCCAGCGATCGAGCGCTATCAACCATGGATCAATTTATCCGGTCACGGAGAGACGCTGATTCATCCCGGCTTCCTGGGATTTTTCCTGCTGGCGGCCAACAGCGGTGCGCGCGGGATCGAGTTCCAGACCAATGGTCTTGCGTTGACGGAATCCCTCGTTGCCACGATGCTTGCCACGAACAAATGGGAACGCCTCAAAGTGTCAATCGACGGCCTTGCGGACAACCACAAATGGGTCCGCGGTGTCGCCCTCGAAAACACAACGGAATCCATCGCTGCATTCAATCGTTTACGCGGCGACGCCGTGAGGCCCGGCTTGACGATCGAGTTTTGCGCGATGCGCCACAACGTCGCGGACATGCCCGACGTGGTGCGGCTCGCGGAAACGCTCAAAGCGGATCGCGTCGTCGTCGGTGATCTGCGCGAATACGACGGCATGGAGGGGCAGAGCCTCGTGGACGATTGGCCTGCGGCCGAGCCGCACTATCGAGCCGCAGTCGAGGTTGCCGACGCGGCGAGGATTGACTTTCAGCCATCTGCCACCATGCTTGGACGCCTTGGTAGATTGTCGTCCGAACCCAATCCTACCGGCGGAGTCTGCCGCATTCCATGGAGCGTCGCTTTCGTGGACGTGGCGGGGAAGGTTCGCCCTTGCTGTGTGGTGGATGAGGCGATCGGGGATCTTGAAGACCAGAGTTTTGACGATGCGTGGTTCGGCGATCGCGCAGCGGACTTTCGTAGAAGGTTCGCGGCCGGCGACGTGCCTGACATCTGTAAACAATGTACTTGGACGTAACAATGACGAAATGGAACGCAAGGACGGACGCGGAATGGTGCAGGGTCATGCACGGAATCACCGGCGGTCATCGCCCGATGACCCCAACTCCCGACAAGGACTGCTTCGACCTCGCCTACTGGGAAGGCGTGTGGATACGTGATCTGTTGCACGTCAAGCCGACGCCTGAAGATTTGGTGCTTGACCTGGGCTGTGGCAACGGGCGATTTGCCGTGACGTGTCTGCCCTACGGTTGTCAGTACGTTGGCATGGACCCGATGCAGGAGTGCGTCGAGTTTTGCCGTTCGGCATTCGAGCCATGGAAAAACCGTTACCGGTTTGAGCACATCGACGTGTACTATCGCGATGGAAACCCAGGCGCGACAGTCAAGCCGATCGACTTACGAATACCACTCGACGAAGGTTCTGTCAGCTACGCCGTGGCCATCAGTGTCTTCACTCATCTTTGCACCATGGACGTGGCGACGCATTACGTGGCGGAACTGCTGCGGGTGCTTGCGCCAGGCGGGACGCTCTACACGACGTGGTTCAAGTCGCCGCCCAACGAACCGACGGACGTTATCGAGCGGACGGTATTTGATGAATCGGACATTCGGAACCTGCTTGCGGGGACCGAATGGCTCTTTGATGAGCGCGGCGAGACGACGGCGCAGCACGATCAGTGGTGGATATGGGGACGAAAACCAACCTTGAAGTGAACGAGGAAGCGGCGATGAGTCTTCAGGTACTATGTGTCGGCTACCCGCGAACGGGAACGCGAAGCCTTTGGAAGGCGTTGACGATTCTCGGCTACAATGCCTTGCATCACGACGATGAGCGTGTGCCGCTCTACCCGCCAATGGACTTCGATTTCCGGATCTACGATGACGTTGACGCGGCGACGGAAGAAATCTGGTGGCGCGAAGTTGCCGAGGCGTATCCGGAGGCGAAGATCCTCTTGACAATACGTGACCAAGACTCGTGGTACCGATCCGTAGGGCACGTCGTCAACGAAAACCGAACAAAAAGCCCGAAGGAAATTGCGAGATTTGATCGAATCCAAAACTTACTCTACGGCTGTGCTTCTCCGGTCGAGCGTCTCTACAAGGCACGCCATTGGCTGCACATTCAGTCCGTGCGGGAATGGTGTACGGCCCACAATCGGCCGTTATTGATGCCCGCGGTTGAATGGCGGTGCTTGTGCCACTTTCTCGGCAAGCCCATCCCCAACGTTCCATTCCCCTGGGAGAACCAATGCCTGACTCCGAACCCCTGAAGGCGCAACCGCCGAAGTGGACACCCCAGCGATCTCGGAACCTTGTGGCTGTCTCGGGATTCGCTCTGTTGACGCTCGGAACGGCCGCCGTTGACTGGCGCGCCGGATGCATTCTCGCGGGCACGTTGATGCTTACCGTTGCAATCGTAGGAACAATTCTCCCCGTGGCTTTGTCGCGGAAGAGAAAACGATAGGAGGAACCGTGAATGCTCGATACCTTGCTTGGTCTTTGCCGGGCTGACGGAAGTGGATGGGTCAACAAGGACCCGGCCGACGATTATTGGTACGGGCCCCGCGGCATTGAAACGATCAGTAGCGCGGACATCAGCGAAGATTCCGCGTTCAGGATTACAACCGTCTTTGCGTGCGTCGCGAAAATCAGCAAGACCATCGCCTCTCTTCCGGTTGACGTGGTGGAGAAGACGGGGCCACGCGAACGCGCTCCGGTCGAGCATCCACTGGAGGACTTGCTCGACGGCGAAGCGAACGGCGACGCCAGCGGGATGACGCTGCGCGAGGCCATGCAGGCAAATCTCGAATTGTGGGGCTCGGCCTACGTCTTCGTTGATTGGTCGGTCGGGCGCCGCAACGAGCCCTACCGGCTGACTCTGATTCCCAGCCGCGAGATCGTTGACATCAAACGCGACAACGAGACGGGCAGCCTGCTCTTCATTCACCGGGACGGCGGCCGTCGTGACGCGATCAAGGCGGCCGATATGTGGTACACTCCGGCGTTGTCGATCAATGGTGTTACGGGCGTATCTACGGTCGGCTACAACCGCGAGGCGTTAGGGCTGGCCCGGGCCACCAGCGACTTCGGCAACGCATTCTTCGGCAACGGTGCGTGGGCCGGCGGATTCATTCAGCAGCCCTTGGAAGCTCCCCCGCTCTCGGAGACGGCCGGGCAGGCATTGGTTGACGGCATCAACGAGAAGTTCCGCGGTGCGCGCAAGGCATTTGGATTTGGGCTCCTGCGAGAGGGGCTGGAGTTCAAGCAGATCGACATGCCGTTCGAGGATGCTATGTTCCTGTCGACGCGGGAATTTCAGCGAATCGAAATCTGCGGGATGTTCGACATGCCGCCGACGATGATTCACGACAATACGCACTCGACCTACAGCAACAGCGAACAGGCGGACATCGCGTTTCAAAAGCACTCGATTGCCCCTCGCGTCGTGCGTATCGAGCGCTCCGCCCGACGCCGTTTCTTCATTGGGACGAAGCTCTACCTGAAGCACAATATGGCCGGACTCTTGCGCGGCGACTTCGCTACCCAGAGCAACGGCTTCGCGCTTGGCCGGCAGTGGGGTTGGTTCTCTGCGAACGACGTTCGGGAGGCGATTGACCGCAACCCGATCAAAGGCGGCGACACGTACCTGGAGCCGTTGAACATGATCCCCGTCGGTCAGACCCAGCCGGTGCCAGCCGGTCCGTCCGGGATGGTCCCGAGTTTCGAGCCGATCGCCGTGGCGCACAGCTTCCCCGCGGCGGCGATTCCCGCGCCGGAGGCTCCCGCTTCGTCGCCTACGCCAGACGCCATGGCGATCGTGCTGCCGGCAATCGAGCACGCGGCCGATCGGATCGCATCGCGGCAGTGTCGGGCTATTCAATCGGCTTGGAAGAAACACGCCCGGGACGGACGACGGGACACCTTTGAGGCTTGGGTGGACAAGTTCTTTGTCCAACACGCCGAGATTACCGGGGCCGAACTGGAGCCGGCCTTCCTGTCGTGGGAGGCGGCGTCCTGCGAGCCTCCGATGCTCGCTGCTTCCGTTGTCGCGGGCAATATGAGCCGCCACTGGCAGGCCGCGGTTGCAACGGCGTTTGAATCGCCAATGGGCGTTCCCGTCCTGATTGACGAATGGAAACACGGACTCGCCTCCGAGATTGTCGGCGGTGTGTGCCGGATACTTGAACCTGAAGATGAGGAACCTTTTGATGAAAACGAAGAGCGAGTTCGTTGACCGTCTGAATCACGGCGTCTGGCCCATGGAGCCGGGCGCATTGCGTTCCCTTGCCTCCCAGCATCTTGGCGACGGTACGGTGTGCGTCGCGGTCGAAGAACATTGGAATCCACTGGCCCCGGTACTTGCCGACCCGTCGCTTTCCGTCGACTCGGCCAAGCTCGCCTTGCCGCGGAGCGACGGGGCCGTGGCGGTTCTTTCCCTGCGCGGCGTGGTCGAACAGCATCGCTCCTGGTGGGCGGGGCTCTCGACGGATGAGATATCGGAGGTCTTGGCACGGCTGATGACCGACCCGTCGATCGGGGCCGTCGTGCTCGATTGGGACAGCCCGGGCGGCGTGGTCTACGGCGTCCCCGAGTTGGCCGACCAGATCCGCGGCTACCGCGGTGTCAAACCGGTCTACTCGATCGCCAACGCCGAAATGTACTCCGCGGCCTACTGGATCGGCTCGGCGGCGTCCAAGACGTTCGTCAGCCCCTCCGGCGGTGTCGGTTCGGTCGGTGTCTGGACCGCCCACGTCAACGCGACTGAGGCATTCAAGCAAATCGGTTGGGAGGTGACGGTAATCTCGTCCACTCCCGAAAAGGTCGAGGCGGGTTCGTTCGCTCCGCTTTCGGACGAGGCCCTGGCAGCGATGCAGGCCGACGTGGACACGTACTACCAGCAATTCCTGGAGGCTGTCGGGGCGAACCGTGGGAAACGGACCACTGCCGTGGCGGCAAACTTCGGCAAGGGCCGAACTGTCATGCCCGACGATGCCCTTGCGGCGGGCATGGTGGACGGCATCGCCACGCTGGGCGAATTGCTCGGGGCCTTGGTTCCGCGCAAGAAGGGTTCCGCCCGGGCGACGGCGAAGGCGAAGGTTGCGCTGGCCGGAGAGGGAGTCTACCAGGAATGACCCTGACGCCCCGCCAGACCGCCGTGCTTGCGTTCGTCCGCGATTACGTGGCCGAGATGGGGTACGCCCCGAGCGTCCGCGACGTGGCACGCTGGCTGGGCTGTTCGGTTCATTGCGCCTATGGACACCTGAATGCACTTGAACGTCACGGGGCTATCGAGCGGAAGTATGGCGTACCCCGAGGTATCAGGGTAACGGGTGTTACCGTTGCATCAATCAAAAACCCCCGATAAACTTCACCGTACAACTCAAATCACGGCACTGGGCCGCCCGCCGCGCTGAGACGCGACGGAGCCGCCTGGTGTGACGGAGCCAAGTAGCCGCTGAGACGGTTGCCGCGCTTCACGGTGTTCTGGACATTCCCATCAATGTTCGGGCCGCCCTGGTGCGTGGCAGCCGTTTTTTATTGCGCCTCTCCGGGGTCGCCCTGGAGAAAAATGCAATGAGCGAAACGATCAAGCGTCTGCAAGCCGAGCGAGCCTCCGAACTCGAAAAGGCCCAGCAGATCACCGTCTCCGCCAAGGATTGCGGCGAAGACCTGACCGACGAGGAACTCTCTGCGGTCAATTCCCACGTCGCCAAGAGCAAGGACCTGGCCGCCCAGATCGAGGCCGAAGAGAAGCGGGAGACTTCCCGGCTCCAGGCACTCGCCGATCTGGACGACGAAGTGGCTAGCGCCACCCGCCAACCCGAGGCCGGCTACCGGACGAACCCGAGCCGTTCCGACAGCCCGTCGATCCGCGCCATCCGCGGAGAGGCAACCGGCAAATTCGAGCACTTCGGCGAGTTCTTGTTCAAGGTGCGCCAGGCGGCCGAATTGCCGTCGGCCGCCGACTCTCGGCTCCGCGCCGCTCCGATGGGGTCAGCCCCCGGAATGCGTGGGGATGTGGACAGCCTTGGCGGCTTCCTGATCCCCGACGAGTATTCGAGCCGCATCCTGGAGCGGATGTACTCGACGGGCGAACTGTTGTCCAGGATCAAGGCTGTCGGCTTCTACCTGCCGCTGCAGCGCAACACCATCAAGATCCCGCGTGTGGTGGAAACCTCCCGCGCCGACGGCGCGCGTTCCGGCGGTATTCGCGGGTACTGGGTCGGTGAAACCAGTTCGATCACAGACAGCAAGCCGGCCGTCGGCCAGATGACCCTCACCTTGAACAAGGCCGGGGCGCTGGGATACATCACCGAGGAAATGCTCGAAGACGCCCCGGCGTCGGGCGCCTTTCTCGAACGCCTCTTGACCAACGAACTCCTGTTCACGGTCGAGGACGCGATCGTCACCGGCGACGGTTCGGCAAAACCGCTCGGGTTGACTAACGCCAACTGTGCGGTGTCGGTCACGATCGAGACGAATCAGACGGGATCGACCGTCTGGGGCCCGAACATCACATCGATGTGGGCTCGCCTGTTCGCCGGTTGCCGCAAGACGTCCGTGTGGCTTGTTGACCAGAGCGTCGAGCCCTTCCTGTTCTCGTTGACCCTGGAGGGCCGCTATGGGTCGGCCGCGACTTCTGTCGAGGGTATCCCGCTCTACTACCCGGCGGGAAGCCTGCTAAATCAGGGCCAGTACGGCATCCTGATGGGCCGTCCGGTCATCCCGGTCGAATACTGCGCGGCCGTCGGCACGGTCGGCGACATCATCCTTTGGGACCCGGCCAGCTACGTCCTGGTGGACAAGGCCGGCGATCCGAAGGCGGCCAGTTCGATCCACGTCCGCTTCGCGACGGACGAGCAGACGTTCAAGGCGACGTACCGCGTGGACGGCCAGCCGACTTGGGCTTCCGCCCTGACCCCGCACAGCGCGGGCGATTCGCTCAGTTGCATCGTCACGTTGGCGGCCCGGACGTAACCTCGGTACCCGTTCGTTTTCGTTTACTACTTCATGACAAAGGGGATAACCCAATGCGCTTTTGTGAAAGGCACAAGATCGTCCCGCTGTTGGAGCCGCAGGACCACGAGGCCGGCGTCGATTGCGACAGCGTGTCGATGGAAAACTATGGCCACGCCACGTTGATTTTTCTTTTCGGAGAATTGACGGGCGACGCAATCTTGACCGTCAACTCCGGCGCTTCGGCCGGGACGAAGACGACGGCCGAGACGTTCAATTACCGCGCGACGGCGGCCGACCTCAAAAACGCCTCCGGCGACGCTCTGGGGACGGAGGCCACGTCGGCGGCGCTGACGCTGACGGCGGCTACCTACGAAGACCGGATGCTCGTCGTCGAGTTGGATGCCGACGCACTGACTGCCGGCCAACCGTGGATCACGCCGTCAATCAGTGACGCCGCGAGCGAGGAGCTGGTAGCGTGCGTGGCGATTCTCAGCCAGCCGCGTTACGCGCAGTCCACTCCGCCGACGGCGATTGCGTAACTCCTGTTGAGGCCGGGACGATGTTTGACCGTTGTGTGGTTATCAATCTTGACCGCAGACCGGAGCGCCTCGCCGCCTTCCGGTCGCGCGTGCCCATCGACTGGGCTTTCCCGCCGATCGAACTCGTTCCGGCCTTTGACGGGTCGCAACACGAGCCGCCTGCTTGGTACGGCGGCCCCGACCGCAAACGACTCGCGGGATCCTGGGGCTGCTTTCAAAGTCACCTCGGAATTTACAAGCGAGCCATTGCGGACGGCCTCGACAGCGTTCTGATTTTCGAGGATGACGCCGTATTTGCGTCGGACTTCTCGGAGCGCTCGTCCGTGTTCCTGGATTGGGTGCCCGGCGATTGGGACGCGATCTATTTCGGCGGCCAGCATCTTTGGAAAGACACCACGCCGCCGACGCGGGTCAACGAGCAGGTAATTCGCGGCCGTAACGTGAACCGGACGCACGCCTATGCCATGGGCCGGGCGATGCTCGAAAAGTGTGTGTCCGCCCTCGACCGACCGTGGCCGAAACAGGCGCCTGTGAACTGTTACAACTTCGATTTTCAACTTGGCCGGCTGCATTCCCGCTCGCGAGTTTACTGCCCCACGAGGTGGCTTTGTGGCCAGGCGGCTGGCGTCAGCGATGTGAACTCCGGCGGCCGCTTTTTTTCGACGCTCTGGTGGAAGGAATTTCCCATTGTGGAACCGGAGGCCTTAGCGTGTCCATGATCAGCTATCTTCGCAGCGTTCATTTTACGCGGACGCCCTCGGCTGTCGAGCCCGTTACGGTCGAAGAGGCGCGCCGCCAACTTCGTATCGACCACACGGATGACGACGACGACCTTGCGTTGATGATTTCGGAGGCACGGCTTGACTGCGAAACGCGACTCGGCGACGTGTCTCTGGTGACCGCGGCCTGCATCGACTATTTCGACTGGTTCGCCGATCCGATGGAATTGCACTGGTCGCCCGTGTCGGCAATCACGTCGATCACCTACGTCGACGCCAACGGGGCTACGCAGACGCTGGCGGGTACCTACTACGAACTCGGAACGAAACTCGGGCGCGGACTCGTCCGGCGGAAGTACGGGCAGAACTGGCCGACAACGCGAGACTATCCCGACGTGGTAGCCGTAACCTATTCGGCCGGCTTCGGCGCGGCGGCAAGCTCCGTTCCAAAAAACATCAAGCGATGGATTCTCGCCCGGGTCGCATGGCTTTACGCGAACCGCGACGGCGAGGAGTACCCGTGGGGAGGATTCGACAGCATTCTCTCGCCGCACAGAATCGTGAGGGTGCTCTCATGAGGCGCACCCGCAAGCGATTTCCCCGCGCGGGCCATCGGGACACTCGGATCATCGTGTACAAGCAGGACCAATCCCAGACGGCCAATGACGACGGGGAGTTTCCGGAAGACGCGAAGGAGTTGTGCCGGCGGTGGGCCGAGATTATTCCACTACGTGGCAATCTGGTCGACTTGCAATCGTCGCAAGAGGCCAACGTGTCACACGTCCTGCGGGTCGCACACGACGACGTGACGGCGACGATCGACGATCACAACTGGATCATGGTGGCTGGCACAACCAGGCGATTCAATATCTCGGCGGCGATCGACTTGGACAATTTGCATCGCGTGATCGAGTTGGAATGCACGGAGAGATTGTGACGTGGAAGTTGAGGACGAAATCCGAACCGCTCTCTTGGCCATGTCCGCCGTCACGGCGCTCGTCGGCACGGGCGACAGTGCGCGGATTCGCTCCTACGAATTGGCCGCAATCGACAATCGCGAGGAAGAACACATCATCATCGAGGTCGATTCCAAGCCGCGTGAAAACACGATCGACGGAGACGGGGCGATGGTGATGGCGCAGGTGAATCTCAGTTGCCGGGCCCCTACGCGCAAGCGGGCCGACGGTTTGGCCGCGGCCGTGAAGACCAATGGGACAAGTCGGGGAACTGGGCTTGCGTGGTACGGCGGAAGCGGCACGGCGTTTGACTCCTGGCTGGAAGACGAAACGCCGTCGAAGATTCGCTGGGGCGACAACTCAAAGCGGCTGTGGCACACCGTTGAGCAGAGTTACGTCGTGCAATTTCCGGAGAGCGTGTGATGGGATTTGGCAGCAAGAAAGCCGTTATCGAGATCGTCGGCATGGAAGAGCTTATCCGCGCCGTCGCGACGATCAAAAACAAAACGTCCCGTAACGCCATGGCGGCCGGTGTCCGTGCAGCCATGACGATCGTCCGCAAGCACATTCGCAAGGAAATCAACTCGCAAGAATGCCACACGGCCCACGCGGCGTCGCTGAAAGCCGGCATGCGCAAGTCGGTCGGAGGCTCATTCAAAAAAGGCGGCCTGGATCATCTCGGCCGTAGGCACGCGACGATTGCCAAGGTCGGGCTCGGGGTCGGTAAAAAAGGCGAGGCACGATTGAGTCGCGGCCAAACCGAAGACGCCAAGGGGAAGCGACTCGGCGTAACGCCCGAGACGCTTCACTGGTTTGTGCTCAGGACGCCCACCCGCAGCCGAAGCCAGGTCCCGCCGCTCTTTGAAGGCGTTGTCGAGCGCGCAACAGCGTCCGCGGGCGAGCCGTCGATGCAAGCCGCGGTGACGAAAGCAAAACAGCGATTCGAGCGGGATGCGGCGCGTCTTGCCAAGTGAAGGAAATAACAGGAGTTGCGTGCGTTCACCTCAATCAACCACTTTTTCGGAGCATGAATCATGGCACTCGTGAAGTGCAAGGGCACCACCCTGAAGCAAGAAATCAGTAGCGTCTACACAACCGTAGCACAGGTGATTTCGATCGATCTACCGACGGTCGAATCGGAGACGTTCGAGGCAGACTACCTTGACAACGCATTGGCCGACATCCTCTACGAGCCAACCGGACGGACGGAAGGCGGGTCGTGTGGGTTCGACTTCTTCTACGACCCAGCCTTGACTGGCCACCAAAACTTGACGGAATTGCTGCGCGCCCCCCAAGCGGAGAACTGGAAGGTCACGTTCGTCGATACGGAGACGAGCGAGTGGGCCTTCGCCGGCGCGGGCTTTTCGCTCGGCGGAACGGTGGCGTTGAACGACGGATTGAAGGGCACTGGCTCGATCAAGCTCAACGGTATCCCGACGTTCCCGAGCGGCGGCAGCGCGGCGTAAGGACACGCGGTAATGAAGTGCCGATTGTTGATCGACATGGGTTGCAATCCATCACCCGACTTCCCTAACGGGATCAAGCCGGCCGGTACCGTTATTGAGCACCGTGACGCCTACAAGCTCGTCCTGATGGGCGTGGCTGAGTCGGTTGACGACGAATGCCGCGTGCGAGCGCCAAGCACGCCAGAACAAGCGGCTCGACGGCTTGACGCCTACAAGAAACTCGACGCGGGTGTGACGCCCGAGGATCGCGAAGCGTGGGATCGCGGATACATGCGCGGCTACAACCACGACGGCTCGTGGATTCCCGGTCCCAACGCGGACGAATTGGAAGAGAAAGAATGGGAAGACTACAAGCGAAGCAGCCTGCTTGTGCTTCCCTGACAATGATGGCTGTGAGACAGGATCGGTTTTGACATGGGAATTGCAACGCGAGAAGAACTGTTTTGTGCGCTCGGACGCACGAAGCGACGGTACCGGATGATTACCTTGCCGGTTAGCGGGCTATCCGTGCGAATTCAATCACTCACGGAAGGCGAGTTGTCGCGGTATCAGCGGCGACTGTTCGCCAAGGGCGGGCGTGGCTTTGACCCGCAGCGGATGCAATCAGCCAACCGTGACCTGTTCGTTCGCTGCTTGGTGGATGATGCCGGCAACCGCCAGTTGTCCGACGATGAGGCGGAGAAGTTGACGGATATGGACGCGGCTGATGCGAGTGTACTCTACGAAGCGTGCGCGGAACACTGCGGCATTGACCGGACGGACCTTGGGGACCTGTCAAAAAACTCCGAGACGACGAGCGCCGCCGGCTCGCCGTCCGACTAGCGAATCGCGCGGGCATCGTTGACGTTGATGCGATGCTGGACTACTTCACTCCGGAAGAGTTTGACGAACGTGTTGCGGCGGCGCGATTGGAAGAGGAAGGCCCGCAGTGGGTAGAGCGGTTGGCAACGATACTGAAACTTGGCTTTGCCGCGATGGCGTTGGGTAAGGTCGACCCAGAACACTTTGACCCGATGCAACCCCAGAAACTGGAATCCATGCTACGACGTCCAGCCGATAGCCGAACACACGCACCGCTTGCCGAGCCCGGCCCGTCCGAGGCCGTCAGCCCGAACCAGGCCGCGGCCTTGTTCGCAACGTTCGCGGGCCCGCCACAACGAGGATAGCCCATGGCATCGGCAGTCGGTGATCTTGTCGTGCGGTTTGGGGCGGATACTTCGCGGTTCAATCGCGGGGCCGGTCAGGTGACACGGATGCTCGGCGGGCTGAAGGGGGCGGCGATGGGCCTTGCTGGAGCGCTCGGTTTCACAGGTGGCGTCTATGGATTCGTGAATCTATTGCGTGCCGGCGAAAACTTCAATCAGAAGATGCGTCAGTCGCTTGCGATCATGGGCGACGTATCGGATGCCATGAAGGGCAAGATGGAAAAGGCCGCGTTCGACGTGGCGAAGGCGACGCGATTCTCGGCGGCCGAAGCTGCCGAATCCTACTACTTCCTCGCGTCCGCAGGATTCGATGCCGCACAGTCTATTGCCGCGCTGCCGCAAGTCGCCAAATTCGCCCAAGCCGGCAATTTCGACATGGCCCGCGCAACCGATCTTGCAACGGACGCCCAGTCGGCTCTCGGCTTGACGGTGAAGGATGCCACCGAGAATCTAGTCAACCTAACGCGAGTGACTGATGTCCTCGTCAAAGCCAACACCCTGGCAAACGCTTCCACGGAACAATTCTCCGAGGCGTTGACAACGAAGTCGGGGGCGGCACTGCGCGCCCTCGGGAAGGATATGGAAGAGGGGATTGCGGTACTTGCCGCCTTTGCAGATCAGGGCGTAAAGGGATCGGAAGCGGGTACTCAGCTTGCAATCGTGTTACGTGATTTGCAGACAAAAGCGATTGAAAACAAGGCCGCGTTTACCGGCGCTGGTATCGGCGTATTCGATGCTTCCGGTGAAATGCGCAACATGGCGGACATTATCGGCGACCTTGAAAAG
>DATKZH010000495.1:0-3895 GCA_035528065.1 Thermoguttaceae bacterium
CGGTAGGTGAGCGTCTTGAGCAGGGCCTCGATTTTTTCCCGGAGCAGCCCATTGGCGGCCGCCTTGTCGGGCTTGGGAATGCCGTCATCCTCGATGAACTCCCCAAAACAGCTATCCTCGCTCTCGCCGACCGGCCGGTCCAGGCTCACCGGGTGCCGCCCGATGTTCAACACCCGCCGAGTCTCCTCGAGGCTCAGGTCGGCTGCCAGGGCCGTTTCTTCTGTTGTCGGCTCTCGACCCAATTCTTGCAAGAGCCTCTTGGAAGTATTCTTCAGTTTGCTGAGGACATCGATCATGTGGACGGGGATGCGGATGGTTCGTGCCTGGTCGGCGATGGCCCGGGTGATGGCCTGACGGATCCACCAGGTAGCGTAGGTGGAGAACTTGTATCCCCGCCGGTATTCGTACTTGTCTACCGCGCGCATGAGCCCGGTGTTCCCCTCCTGAATCAGGTCCAGGAAGCTCAGCCCCCGATTGCGGTATTTCTTGGCAATCGAGACGACCAGCCGCAGGTTTCCGCCGGACAGTTGCCGTTTGGCCTCTTCGTAGTCGCGGTACTGGGCCCGCATGGTCTCACAACGCCGTCGAAGGCTCTTGGGGCTCTCCTGCGTCAGGACCATCAGGTCGCGTAGCTCCCGGCGGAGATTGGCCCGTTCGTCGGCCAGCTCCGCGGTCCTGGGCAGTCGGGCGAGCCGAGCCCGGATCTCGTCCATCCGCCCGGCCAGGTCCTCCATTTGCCGCATCATTGCCTGGACCCGACGGGTCCGCAGGCTAAGCTCCTCCACCAAGGTGAGGGCCTTGCGACGTCGGCGAATGAATCGTCTTCGGGCGGCGGCACGCTCTTCCGGGGGGGTGCGTTTGCTGACGAGTTGGCCGAAATCCCGCTTGTTGGCGTCGAGCACCTTTTCGAGCGTGGCCAAGTTGTGCGGCATACGGCCGATGATCTGCTCCTTGGTGAGTCGTTCGGTGAGCGACACCTTGACCGTTCGGTCGAACGGCAGAACCCCTTTGTGGACCTTTGTCAGCGTGCTGACCGTGGCTGCCATACCCAGTTGGCACCCCAACACCGTGCGGCGAAATCGCTTGCGGGTAACCTCGATCTTCTTGGCCAGAGAGATCTCTTCCCTTCGGGTGAGAAGCGGGATCTCGGCCATCTGGCTCAAGTAGAGACGGATCGGGTCATTGCTCCACTTGGGCGGGTCGTCGGGAAGGGGTGTCACCAACTCCCCTTGGGCGGGGAAAGGCACGACGGCCGGTTCGCCGGTCTCCTCAAGATCTTGCCCCGCCTCGTCCGACTGCTCGTCGGACACCTCAAAGAACTCCGGCTCGGGGGCCTCACTGACCAGTTCGATCCCCATCTCGTCCATGAGGATCAACAGATTGTCGAGTTTGTCTGGGTCGACCGCTTCGTCGGGCAGATACCTGATGACTTCGTCATAGGTCAGGTATCCTTGCGACTTTCCCTTGGCGGCCAGATCCTGCATCTCCTTGTCGAAATGGTCCACCTGGAAACTCCTTTCGCGTCCGTGCGACGCCCTAGGTGAAAACGGGATTTTGATCGGGCGGTGCCAGCGGCTTGCGGTCAGCCGCCCACGGCCCCGATCAGCCCGCGCAGGGTCCTACCCGTCCGTGGGGTCGGAAATGCCCTGCCGGGTGCGCTCCTGCTCGGCGATCTCGCGCAGAAGCGCTAGCTCCTCGCTCTCGTCGAGCCCTCCTTCACGCAACGACCCCTCGCGAACGGGCCGCAGCCTCTCGGCTTCTTTTCGTTGAAAACTCCTGATCAGGTTCTGCAGCAGAGACTCCGGGTCGGTGAGTTCCTTGGCGTGTCCTTTTTCGTCCAGTTCGACGAGCAGGTTCTTGATGACCGGGTCGTCGAACTCCAACATCAGCCGGTCGAACGTCGGAATCGTGCCTGCGTCCGACAGACGGCAACACGCTTCGTAAACCTTCCGGGCCGGCTCAAACGCCAACTGTTCCCCGGCGATCTCCGCCTGGGCTTGAGGCACACACTCTGGGTGTCGGACGACGATCTCGAGCAGCTCCCGCTCCCAAGGATCGATCCGCACGGCCGACCGTGATTCGGCTTCGCCCTCGTCGGCCGGCGCGTCGACCGGGCCTGAGAGCCGTCGCCGCGGGGCTGCACGTCGAAGCGCCGTGAGCCGCTGGCGGACCGCGTGCTCGGGCACGCGGAACAGGAACGCCAACCGGCCCAAGGTCTTCTCCTGGCGGAGACGATGCTCGCCGGTCGTGTCGTGGCGGAGCCGCGGCGCGGTGGCAAGGATCGAGAGTATCTCTTCCAACGCGAGGCTGGAAGCGTGAACGTCGCCTTCGAGATCCAGCCCTCGCGTCTTCGCCTCGAAGGCGTGCTCCAGGGCATCGCGAGCCCGGTTCGCCAGGAGGTCGGCGAAAGCCTCGGCCCCATGCTCCCCGAGGAAATCGGCCGGGTCCATTCCCTCGGGCAAGGTGAGGATTCGCAGGTCGACGTTTTCGGCCAAGAACAGCGCGAGCACCTCGTTGGCCCGACGTTGTCCCGCTTCGTCCCCGTCCAGCACGAGCACGATCCGATCGACAAACCGCTTCAGGAGTCGCACGTGCCGCTCACCGAGCGCGGTGCCCAACACGGCCACCGCATTCTGGAAGCCGTGCTGCTGGGCGATGATGCAGTCGGTATACCCCTCCATAACCAGGGCGGTGCGGCCTTTGCGAAAAGCAGACCGGGCCACATCCAGCCCATAAAGATGGTCACTCTTCGTAAACAGCGGCGTCTCGGGTGAGTTGACGTACTTCGCTCGGCTGGTGGAGCCCGAGTCGGGCAAGACGCGGCCCCCCAGTCCGACGGGGCGATCCTGCGTATCGCGGATGGGAAACAGCAGTCGGCCTCGGAAACGGTCGTACAAGCTCCCGTCCTGCGAGCGGGCCAATACGCCGATCGTCTCCAGCACCCGCGCTCGGGAGGCCGTGCCCCCCGCGCGACGGAGGATCCAGTCGGGCTCGTTCGGCGAGAAGCCGAGATGGAACTTCCCGAGGCTCTCGGGCGTGATCTCTCGGTCTTGGAGATACCGGCGGGCGGGCTCGGCTTCCGGCGCGTTCAGGAGGCATTCGTGATATTGGGTCTCGGTCCAGGCCATGGCCCGGTACAACGCCCGCTTGCCCTCGCCGCTCACCTCGGTGGCGGTCGCCGGGGCGGACTCGGATTCCCCCACTTCACCGCCAGCTTCCATCGAGCCACCCGTTCCGACCGGTCGCCTCGGCTTCAACTCGATTCCCGCCCGATCGGCCAGCATAGCCAAGGCCTCGGGGAAGCTAACCCCTTCCATCTTCATCACGAAGCTGAAGATATCGCCGCCGATGTCGCACACCCAGCACTTGAACGACTGCCGTTCGGGGTTGACCTGGAAGCTGGGTCGGGTGTCGTCGTGCCAGGGACAGAGGCCCAGATAGAGGCGCCCTCGGCGGCGGAGTTGGACGTACCTGCCCACCAGATCGACGATGTCGATCGCCTCTCGGACTTGCTCTTTGGTGTCGAGTGAAGAACCGAATGACACCGTCAACTCCCGGGCGTCAAGATGCGCGAACTCCATTTCACGTCGATGACCACCGGTCGGCAATTCCGTCTGCCGTGCCACCCTCTGGGGAGGGTGCTAAAAGCCGGAAGGGTCGATCATTAGAAGCGGGTCGCCGATTATAGCCTTCACCCGAAAAACGGTCAAGCACGCGATTTCCGGTGCCGCGCCGGGGTTCATGCGTTGCTAGCCCTTGAACAAGCGTATTCGCGTGATGCGGGCAACGTATCCGTAGATTGCCCGTGATTGTCGGTGTTTCGCCGTATTGAGGTGAAGGTACCAATGTCGTTTTCAGGTGAAATTGGCTGATCGTTGTGCTAGCACGAGCTCAC
>DATKZH010000496.1:0-8755 GCA_035528065.1 Thermoguttaceae bacterium
GCGAAGAGCAAACAAGTACTGCTTGCAGGCTTCTTCACTGGAGAAGCGTTGTTCCAGTTCCAAGAGTGTGCGGGGATAATCTTCGGTCACAATCCCACACACTACAGGTTGTAGCAGGTTGAGTCAAGTCAATACCCATAATCGACATTGTCTCTGTTCGAGATCGCTTGCGCCTCCGCGCCGTTGCGAGAGGCTCCGCTCCCGAGCAGCTACCGCCGATGCAGCGGCGTCTCCTCGGCTGCTCGCTCGCGGAGCTTGAAGCGTTGGATCTTGCCCGTGGCCGTCTTCGGAAGCGAGTCCACAAAGATCACGGCCCGGGGGTACTTGTGGGGCGCGGTGGTTTTCTTGATGAAATCCTGCAACTCCCGGGCGAGCTCGGGCGAGGCCTGCTGCGAGTCTTTCAGCACGACGTAGGCCACCGGCTTGATCAGCCCGTCCGGGTCGGCGGTGCCCGCCACGCCGCTTTCCAGCACGGCCGGGTGCTCTTGCAGGAGGGCTTCCACGTCGGTGGGCCAGACGGCCTGGCCGCTCACCTTGATCATGTCGTCGGTGCGGCCCGCGTACCAGTAGTAGCCGTCCTCGTCGACGAGGAACTTGTCGTGGGTGTTGATCCACTCGCCGCGGAACGTATCTTTGCTCTGTTCGTGCTTGTTCCAATAGGCTATCGCGATGCTGTCCCCCTTGATGAACAGCGTGCCCACCTCGCGGGGACCCAGCTCGTTGCCCTCGTCGTCCACGATCTTGGCCTCGTAGCCGGGCACGACCTGCCCGGTGCTTCCCGGCCTGGCCTGGCCCGGGCGGTTGGAGATGAAGATGTGCAGGATCTCGGTCGACCCGATGCCGTCGAGGATCTCGACGCCGAACCGCTCCAGCCACTTGTCGAAAAGGTGCTTGGGCAACGGCTCGCCTGCGGAGACGCACATCCGCACGCGCCCCAGGCTCTCCCGCTTCGTCTTCTCCGCCAGGTGCAGCATCGCCGCGTAGCTGGTGGGAACGCTGTAGAAGACGGTGGGCTGGTAGCGGTCGATCACGTCGAAGGCCGCGTCGGGCGTGGGCCGGCCGGGCAGGAGCACGTTCGTCCCCCCCACCCGAAGCGAGAAGTACAGCCCGTTCCCCAGCCCGTAGGCGAAGAACAGCTTCGCCACCGAGAACGACACGTCCGACTCGCGGATGCCGATGGTCTGCCGGGCGTAGAGGTCGGCCTCGACGATCATGTCGTGGTGCAGGTGGATCGCCCCCTTGGGGAAGCCCGTGGTGCCCGAGCTATAAAGCCAGAAGGCGGCGTCGTCCTTGCTCGTATCCTCCGGCTCCAACTCCGGCGAGGCGGCGCCCATCACGTCGTCCAGCGCGAGGTCCCCTTGGGGTGTGTCCCCCGTCACGAGGACGTGCTCGAGGTACCGGAGGCGGTCGCGGACCTCGGCGATCTTCGGCAGAAGCTCGGGGGCGACGACGAGCACGCGGGCCCGGCTGTCGTTGAGCAGGTACTCGTAGTCCTTAGGCAGGAGGATCGTGTTCATCGGCACGGCCACCGCGCCGGTCTTCATCGCCCCGAAGAAGGCGAAGGCCCACTCGGGCGTGTCGGGAAGCAGGATCCCCACCCGCTCCTCCATGCGGACGCCCAGCTCCCGAATCGCATTGCCGAAGCGGTTCACGCCCTCGTAGAGGTCCTGATAGGTCACGGTGCGGTCGCCGCAGAGGATGGCCGGCTTGGGGCCGCGTCCCTCGGTGACATGGACGTCGACGAACACCGCCGCCGCGTTGAACCGCTCCGGAAGCTCGAGCCCCGACATTCGGTCGATCTCCTCGGGAGAAAAGCACGCCAAAAGAGCAGGCCGCCCCCTTTGCGTCGGCCTCCTACTCTACCGAAAAGCCCGAGCGTGTCAACCGCGGATTGCACGGGCCGCCGGCCCGGGTTATGGTGATCGAGAGCCAAGGGCGCGGAGGCGGGGTTTTTCGGCGGTGGGCGTACCACCGCGTGGCCGCGCGAGGGCAAGCCGCCGTCCGATTTCCGCCGTCACGCGATTTGCCGCAAACCGCCCGACAAGAGGTGTCATCATGCGAACGTTGCTGGTCAGCCTGCTGCTCGTTCTCGTTGTGGCTGGCACAGTGTCGGCCGCCGAGCCCTTCAAGCAGGACATGGTCCTCTACAAGCACGACGCCCGGTACTCGGCCTTTCCGAGCCTGACCAAGGGACCCGGCGACCAGCTCTGGGTGAGCTTCGGCTGGAACACCACGCGGTCGCACTACGGCAAGGCGGCGGGCGGCGAGACGGGCGGCATCGGCCTGTTCTCGGCCGACGGCGGACGGACGTGGCTTCAACACGGGGAGGATCCCCAATATCAGGCCCCGCCGGAGAACCTGAGCGGCCTCGTGCTCAGCGACGGGACGATCATCCGCATCGGCCCCCGAATGCACGAGGTGCTCCCGGGCGAGAAGAAGGACGAGCTCGTCAAGCAGGGCGTTGCCGTCAAGGAGTGGCCCGACGGGCACATCAGCGCCTCGTATCGCGTGCTCATCGAGCGAAAGAAGCCGGGAAGCGACCGCTGGGAAACACGCCAGGTCGAGCTTCCCCGGTTCGCCAGCATGGGCGGGTTCGGCGTCGGATGCGTGCTCCCGGACGATACGATCCTCAAGCCGGTCTACGGGCGAGTGACCCCCGACGACCCGGCCGACCGGGCGTGGGTCCTCCGTTCGACCGACAAGGGCGACGCGTGGGAGCTCGTGACGATCGCCTCCGACGGCATCCGCGATCTGAACGAGGCGGAGCTTCTGTGCGTGCCCGGGGGGCGCGTCATCGCCATGATCCGCAACGAGCCGTACCACCCGAAGCTGCCGCCGCACGAGCAGGGGTTTTTGTGGCAGACCCACTCCGACGACGGCGGTCGCACGTGGAGCGAGCCGCGGCGAACGGAGATGTGGGGTTACCCCCCGCATTTGCTCCTTCTGAGCAGCGGCGACGTGCTCTGCACCTACGGCTACCGGCGGCGGCCTTACGGCGTGCGGGCTTGTCTCTCCCGCGACGGCGGCGCGACGTGGGACGTCGCCCGGGAGGTGATCCTCCGCAGCGACGCCCTGCCCGACGGCCCGGGGCCGGGAAAAGGCCATCCCGGCGACTTGGGGTATCCACGCAGCGAGGAGCTCTCCGACGGGTCGATCTTCACGGCCTACTACATCACGCTCGGCGACGGGGTGACGCACATCGCCGCCACGCGATGGTCGCCCGACTACGTGGGCCCGGCCGATCTGGCGCGCGGCCCGGCCGCGATCCCCAAGCCCGACCCGTCGCTGCCGGCGGAGCACGTCATCGGCGAGACGGGCCCGGTCGAGCTCGTCTACGGCCTCTTGCAGAGCTTCCTCCCCACGGAGCCGCAGATCAAGATGGTCGCCGTCCGCGTGAGCCAACAAAGCGCACGCAGCGACCTGGTGCACACGCACGGCCTCTCGGTCGTGATCCGCAAGCCGGGCGACAAATCGTGGTGGACCGAGTGGATGGGCGAGTCCCGGGTGCTCAAGCCGGAGCAAGTCGACTGCGGCGCGTGGAACGCCTTCGTGTTCGACGAGCCGGTCGCGGTCACGCCGGGCGAGACGTACGTGCTCACCATCTACAACAAGGACTACGTGGGCGGCGGCGAGACGCGCCTCAAGGACGGACTCTCCGGCGACCACGCCTGGTACCTGAACTCCGGCCCGAACCACGCCGGCGATTATCCCAACGGCAGCATGGACCCGGGCCAGGAGCGCGACCTGGCGTTCCGCGTGTATGGCGAGGTGGGACCGCTGCCGGCGGAGTGAGGGCGATCGGAAGGGGGAATTGTGAATTGACAATTGCAGAAGGGTAACCCCGAACCCGTCCCGGAGCACGTCATGGCAAGCGCGTCCGAGCTGGAACGGTACCGCTACTTCCTCAAGGACACGATCCGTCAGACGATCGATTTCTCCGAGACGGAGCAGAGCCGGGGGATTGATCCGCCGCCGCTGGAGAAGCCCGCCCCGGCCGATGCCCGGCGCGTCGATCTCGTGCCGCCCGACGGGTGGACGCACATCGGGAGCGTGGACCTCCAGTCGGCCATCCGCAACCGCAAGAGCCGCCGCACGTTCAAGCCCGAACCGCTCTCGCTGGAAGAGCTATCGTTCCTGCTCTGGGCGACGCAGGGGATCAAGCAGCAGATCGACCGCTTCACGGCGCTCAGGACCGTGCCCTCGGCCGGCGCCCGGCACGCGCTGGAGACCTACTTGTGCGTGTTTCGCGTGGAGGGCGTGGAGCCCGGCTTCTATCGCTACCTGCCGCTGGAGCATCAACTCGTGTTCGAGTTCCACGAGGAGCGGGCGTCGCAGCGAATGACCGAGGCCACCATGGGCCAATCGTTCACCGGCCGCTCGGCGGTCGCGTTCATCTGGACCACCGTCCCCCGCCGCATGGAATGGCGCTACGACCTGGCCGCCCACAAGGTGATCGCCATCGACGCCGGCCACGCCTGCCAAAACCTCTACCTCGCCTGCGAGGCCATCGGCGCGGGCACCTGCGCGGTTG
Organism: Thermoguttaceae bacterium; assembly: GCA_035528065.1. Taxonomy (GTDB): domain Bacteria; phylum Planctomycetota; class Planctomycetia; order Pirellulales; family Thermoguttaceae; genus DATKZH01. The sequence continues at coordinate 4,532 of DATKZH010000496.1, forward strand.
GGGCCTATCACCAGGAGCTGATGGACGGGCTGCTCCGCGTGGACGGCAAGGAGGAGTTCACGATCTACCTGGCGCCGGTGGGGAAGGTGTAATAACGGTAGGGTGCGTGAAACGCACCATTCGAGAAACAGAATCGAGACTGGTTCCCAAGCTCCAGCCTCCACGCTGGTTTCGAAGGTTCGGCTTGGGAACCGGGAGCAAGGGCGAGGCGGAGCCTCGCGTTAGTGCGTTCCCAGGCAGAGCCTGGGAACGAGGGATATCGCGCCTGTGGGGAAGGTGTAATAACGGACCAGAACGGTCCATGCCTCGGCGTCTTGGGTTCCGCCGCGCAGGTCTTGACGCCCTGGGTGACCCGGAGAGTATGATCGTGGAGAAGTCTTTGCGCGTTTGATCGATCGAGAGGTACCTGACATGTGTGCTGACCATTCGCTCTCGCGGCGCGAGCTGCTTCGTGCCGCAGGAGTTGCGGGCGTTGGGGCGCTGATGGGGGCATCACCAGGGGCGGGCGGCCCGCCGGCGCTGACACGCCCGGCCGGCAAGACCCCGCCGGAAGCCCCGCCGCCCGACACGATCCGCGAGCCGGCGCGGGAAATCCCCGTCGTGGCCGAATGCGACCTGTGCGTGATCGGCGGGAGCTCGACGGGCGTGTTTGCGGCCGTGGCCGCCGCGCGCCTGGGGGCGCGAGTCGCGCTGGTGGAGAACTTGGGCCTGTTCGGGGGCGTGGCCACGGCCTCGTTGGTCAACATCTGGCACTCGATCTTCGACACCGCCGGCCAGCGGCAGATCATCGGCGGCCTGACGACCGAAGTCGTCAAGCGGCTCGAAAAGCGCAACGCGGTCATCGCGAGCAAACCGAGTGCCAGCCGGCACTTCGTGTTCAACAGCGCGGAGCTGACGATCGAGCTGGACGAGCTGGTCCAGGAGTGCGGCGTGCGTCCTTTTTTGCACACGCGCTTTGTCGCGCCGATCGTCGAATCCGGCCGGGTAGTCGCGGCCGTGATCGAGGACAAGAGCGGCCGGCGCGCGATCCGCGCCCGGTACTTCATCGACGCCACCGGCGACGGCGACCTCGTCGCCCGCGTCCCGCTGCCCACGCGCAAGGACTCGTCGCTCCAGCCACCCACGACGTGCGCAATCCTCGTCGGCCTGGATGAGGTGGCCCGGCAGAACAAGGGATTCCGTCTCAGCCAGGCCGTTTACGATCCGAAGTTCCCCGGCGCGCTGGCCAGCGGTTTTCTCTGGTCGGCCGGCGTGCCGGGCGTGCCCGGGGCGACGATGGTCGCCGGCACCAGGGTCCACGGCGCCGATTGCAGCGACGCCGACCAATTGACTCGGGCGGAAATCGAAGGGCGTCGGCAGGTGCGGGCGATGTGCGACGTCGTCCGGGAGCACTTTGTCGGTGGGCGGTCCATCGGCCTGGCAGCGCTTCCGGCGCGAATCGGAATTCGCGAGAGCCGTCACGCCCAATGCCTGCACACGCTCACGGAGGCCGAAGTCCTCAGCGGCACGCGGTTCCCCGACGCGATCGCCAACGGCACGTACCGCGTCGACATCCATCACAGCGACAAGCCCGGCGTCACGTTCCGCTACCTCGACGGCCGTGAAGAATACGTGATTCCCAACGGCCCCCCCCAGGTCGGCCGCTGGCGCCCCGAAACCGCGGAGAACCCGACCTTCTACCAGGTCCCCTACCGGAGCCTGGTCCCGCACGGCTCCCGGAACGTGTTGGTCGCCGGCCGCCTGCTCGATGCCGACCGCGGGGCCTTTGGGGGCGTGCGGGTGATGGTCAACTGCAACCAGATGGGCCAGGCCGCCGGCACCGCCGCTTATCTGGCGCTCTGCGACGGCCTGGGCGTGGCCGAGGTGCCGCCGGACAAGCTCCGCGCGCTCTTGGCAGAGCAAGGGGCGATCGTTCTGTAGGTGTGGTCAAGGCAGGACGACGATCTGACTTTCTCACGGAGCAACCTCCTGATTCTCCCATCCTGTATAGTGCAGCCCGGAAGTGGTACTATGATACGTCGTCATCCTTGACCCGGCGTGGAATGCCGTCTCCCCGAAACGCGGACTTTCGTCGAAGCTGGTTCCCAAGCTTCGTCTTGGGCGCGTTTTCCGCCCTGGCTCCCAAGCTCCAGCTTGGGAACCAGGCAGAAGGGCGAGGCGGAGCCTCGCGTTAGTGCGTTCCCAGGCAGAGCCTGGGAACGAGGGACGAGGGAACGAGGAGAAGTGTAGACAGGTTGCATGGGATCGGGAGTAGAGCCGATGTGCAAGAAGATACTGTTCACCGCGTTTGTGGTTGCCTGCTCGCACGTGGTCGCTGCCGCGACGCTCAAGCCGATCGGTGTCGAGCGATTCTTCGTCCCGCCCGACGAGCTGGCGGTGCTGCAATGGCACGTCGAGTCCGGGCCGTTGGACGCGCCGGTCGAGGCGATCGTTCGCGACTACCAGGACCGGCGCGTCGCCGCCCTGCCGGCGAAGGTCACGGCCGACGGTCTGGTCGAGCTGACGGTGAAGCTGCCCCCCGGCTTCTACGAGATCGAGCTGCCGGCCGTCGAGCAGCGATTCGGCGTGACGTCGCTTGCCGCGTTTGATGGGCCGAAGGACCCGTTCTTCTCGATCGACGCGGCCATGTCGTGGCTGGTCCGCGGCGACGACGAGGTCCGCGAGGGCCTGGTCAAGGTCCTCCAGCGGTCCGGCGTGTTCATGTCGCGGGAGCGGCTCAACTGGGCCCAGATCAACCCGGCCGAAGGGACGTGGGATTGGGACAGCCCGCTCGGCTACGAGACGCTACGCAAAGCCTATGCCGAGCACGGCGTCGAAGTGCTGGAGATGTTCCACGGCACCACGCGCTGGGCCGGGGTGATCGAGCGGTACCCGGACGATCTCGCCGGCACCGCCCGGGCATGGCGCGAGATCGGCCGGCGCTGGCGACCCACCTGGGGCGCGATGGAAGTGTGGAACGAGCCCGACATCTCGTTCGGCGGCAACCTGCCGGCCGACCAGTACGTGCCGCTCGTGCGAACGATCGCCTGCGCGTTCGACCAGGCCGAGGTCGACGTGCCGCTCGTCGGCGGGGTGTTCGCCCACTATCTCCCGCCGTATCTCGACAACGCCGCACGCAACGGGCTGCTGGACCTGGTCGACGTGGCCAGCTTTCACACCTACGGCCGCGCCCCCGGCATGGAAGACCTCGTCGGCAAGTACCGCTCCTGGCTTGCGGCACACGGCCGGCCGGCCATGCCCCTGTGGCTCACCGAGTGTGGGCGACCGTGGAAGCGCGGCCCGGACCGCCCGCCCGCCGATCAGGACGCCGTAAGCGCGCTGGACGCCACGATGAAGGCGGTCGAGTCGCGGGCGTGCGGCGTCGCCCGGTACTTCGCCTTCGTCTACCCGTTCTACGAAGAGCGGGATAACAACTTCGGGATGATGGGCCGGCGTGCCACGCCGCTCCGCTCCATGGCGGCCTACGCCCGGCTCGCGTCGCTATTGGCCAACAAACGCTACCTGGGCGACCTGCGGTGCGACGACGCGGCCGTCCAGCGGGCCCGCGTGTTCGGCGACGACCGCGAGACGATCGCCGTCGTCTACACCGGCGCTCCTAACGCCGACGCGAAACTCAACCTCGACGTGCCGGCGCTCGGCGTCGAGGGGATCGACGGCCGGACGCTCGAAGCGGCCGAAGACGGCGCCGTGCCCGTGCCCGACGGCCTGGCCTACGTCTGGCTCGACCGCGAGAAGCTCGGCGATCGGCTCGAGAAGGACACGCCGGCCATGTGCCTGTGGTCGATCGGGCAGCAAGAGCCGCCGAAGCGGACACGGCCGTCGCCGATCGTCCTCCGCTACAAGTTCGACCGCGACCTGGTGGAGGCCAAGTCGGAGGGCTACCGTCTCAAGGGAGAGGCAGCCGGCAAGATGCCGTTGGTCGTCCGGGTGTTCAACTTGTCGCAGAAGCCCCGTGAGCTGAGCGTCGAGCTGTCGTTCTCTCGGACGGGCGCGAGCGTGACAAGTGCGAAAACCCAATCGGCGAGCGTCCCGGCCGAAGGGTCGGTCGACGTCACCTGGGAGGTGGACCTGACCGGAGCCTTTGCCGCGGCGGAACAGCTCACGGCCAAGGTTACGGCGATCGATGACGCGTCGGAGACGGTCGCCGGTCTCGAAGTCGACGTGTCAAAATAGAACCGTACGTTCACCCTAATTCCAGCCTGGTTCCCAAGCTCCAGCTTGGGA
>DATKZH010000497.1:0-9348 GCA_035528065.1 Thermoguttaceae bacterium
GGGGCTGCTCGAAATCGCCGATTCACTAGGAATCGACGATTCCTTTTGCCCGGTTCGGGCGATGCTCGGCGCGTTTGTGTCGCAGGCCCATTTCCCCATTCCGGATCTGCTGATCTGTAGCGTCGGAGCCACTTGCGACGACCTTTCCGCCATTGCTCAACGACTCGACGCGATGGGGCATGCGGTCCACTGGTGGGAGATTCCTCACCGGCGCGATCCGGATCCCGAGGAAGAGGCGGTTCGCCTCCCGGGCACTTTTCGTGCACCCGGAAGTCAGGTCGCGTTTGTTCAGGCGGAATTGGAGCGGGTCCGCCGGATTCTCGAAGACCACGTCGGCTTCGCGCTCTCCGAAGACGACCTTGCCGCCGGAATCCAGCGGGCGAATCGCGTGCGAACGCTCCTCGGCCGGCTCCGCGAGGCGGTCTTCACGGCCAGCCCCGCTCCCCTGCCGGCCTTGGAGACGCTGATCGCCGAAATGCTGGCAATTCATTTCTGTTCCGACCAGAATGAGTGCATCGCCGTACTGGAATCGCTCCTGGCGGAAGTCAGGCAGCGTGTCCGTGCGGGCGTCGGTCCCTTGGCAGATGACGCGACAAGGGTCTTCTGGATCAACCCCGTCGCCGATCTTCGAGCCATGAACATGCTGGAGGACGCGGGGGGCCGGGTTTGTGGGACGGAGTACCTCTTCTCCCATGCCCTGGACCTGATTCCCGAGGAGATTGCTCCGATGGAGGCCTTGGCCCGATCGGCGCTGGCCGACCCGATGGTCGGGTCGCCGGTCGACAGGGCGGAAAGGATCTGCCATGATATCGAACGATTTGGAGCCGAGGCGGTGGTCGTCTCAAGTATCCCGGGCGCGAGCCATTGCGCGATGGAAGGAAGGATCATCGGCGACGTGGTGCGCCGGCGGCTTGCGCTGCCGGTTCTGGAGATCGAAGTCCCGCCGATTGCCGATTCCCTGGAACCCACGTTGCGAACCAGGCTGGAAGCGTTGGTCGAGACGGTAAGGAGCAATCGCTTACGATGATTTGTGCAGGCATCGACGCGGGCTCCCGCACGATCAAGGTGGTGCTGATCGACGGGGAGAAGCTCACCGTTCTCGGCTCCGGCGTCGTCGATCAGGGGATTGAGCAAGAGGCACTGGCCGAGCGACTTCTACGGGACGTTCTGAAGACAGCCGGTATCGGGCGCGATGAGGTCGCATCGATTGTCGCCACCGGATACGGGCGCAAACTGATCCATGCCGCCGACTCGCAAGTGACCGAGATTACCTGCCAGGCAACCGGTGTCTCTCACTGCCTTCCCGGAACGAGAACCGTCATCGACATCGGGGGACAAGACAGCAAGTTTCTCCAGTTGTTGCCGTCGGGCAAGGTCAGCGACTTCGCCATGAACGATCGCTGCGCCGCCGGCACCGGGCGATTTTTGGAAATGGTGGCGACTCAACTGGGCGTGCACGTCTCCGACCTTGGCGAGATGGCCGGCCGGAGCCGCAAACCGGCACAGATCAGCAGCATGTGCGTCGTGTTTGCCGAGACGGAAATCGTCGGGCTACTGGCACAGGGGTGCACTGTCGAGGATATTGCCGCCGGTATCCAAGCCTCGATTGCCCAACGCATCAATGCGATGGGGGGATTGAGGACGACGCCACCGTTTGTCTTTACCGGCGGTGTGGCACTCGTGCCGACGATGGACGCCGCACTGAGTTCCGCCCTCGGCCACCCGGTCACCGTCGCTCCCGACCCCCAATTGACCTGCGCCCTTGGGGCCGCGATCGTAGCGGCAAAACGTATCGGTGTGGCGAAAGGAGCGGACGGTGCCTGAAGTACCATCGCGGGAAGAAATGGGCCCACGGGTCAGAACGTCACGGATCGTCGTGTCAGCCCTCGTGGTCGGGGCCGTTGTGTTTCTCACGGTGGCCATTGTGCTCGTTGCCTCGGGGGACCTTTGAGCGAAAAGAAGAGGATCTGAATGCGCTTCGGCGCGACACCCCACGAACGGGTGCCCTTATTGCTAGCGAGGCGGGGCCTCAGACCGAGGCGAGAGGTCAGGGTTCAGGGTTCAGGACCTACGTGCATCCGTGGAACTCCAAGTCCTGAACCCCGAACGCTGAACCCCACAAACTTGACTCTTCTGCAACAACTTTCGGAAACCAAGCACCCTAGCCCCAAAATTTCTCAGTTCTTCACAAAGACCAGCGGCCAACGGGAGCGACCTACTCGGGCCGAGCGGTAGCTCGTATTGGCTGGCGGCCCTGCCACCCGTTGGTGCTGTTTTTGAAGACGAATTCTGATAAAATGCTCTTGGTGGCGAAGTAGAAGTGGGACTCTGCCCGGGGGCGATCGAGAGTTCTCTCGGTTGAACTTGACGCAATCATAGCGGTGGTGGGATATGGACGTTTCGAGGCATCTGACGCCCTTGCGATTCTGCGTAGCTCTCGTGGTGCTTCTTGTCGTTGCGGCGCCCGCTGAGGCCGGCGCCGACGGAGTCGCCTGCGAGTTGAAGATCCGAGGGCACTCCATTGTCCGACTGACGCTTGTCGAGAAGACGCGTCACTCGGGCGTTCTATTCGATAAGCCGGGTGAATCCGTCCAGCTTCCTTCCGGAGAGTATCGTGTGGAGCAGGTCGAACTGGAAGACGGCTACGCGCTGGGCTCGCAGCCCGGCCAACGGCAGGACTGGTTCGAGGTGACGCCCGCGGGCCCCAACGAACTTGTCGTGGGCGCTCCGCTTTATCCGACCGCGACCGCGACCCGCCATGGAGGTTTCGTGCAACTCGATTACGACACGGTCGACGGTGCGGGCCGCAGTTACCGGAAGACCGCGGGTCGCATACGCGGAATGCCGCCGCCGACGTTCACCGTCTACAAGGGCGGCGAAGAAATCGGTTCCGGTTCGTTCGAGTATGGATGAGGCGGCACCTGCGCGTGCTCGTGGCGAGTACCCCTGTCCGTTGGTAACGGCGAATTGAAGATCGTGGCGTCCCACAATCTCGGCAAACTCGGTGCGGAGGAAGGTAAGCCCGTCCTGGTGCAATGGCGATGGTTCGACAGCAAGCCCACGTTGCCGTTGTGGATCGCCCTCTTGTTGCTGCTGGTGGTGCCGAAGGAGAACCACAAGTGGCAGGCCTGGCTGATCCTGGTGGTGCCGTTGGGGGCGGTTGCCCTTCGGCTATTCTACTTCGTGCCGTCGCTCGGTTCCTCTGCCGGTTTCGACCTTCTGATTCAGTTGATCGTGACGTTTGCGATCACCTGGGCCGCCGTCTGGCTGTTAGCACCCTACTTGGGCTCTGGGAGTCGGCTGCGGGCGTTTGTCTCGGCCCTGGCGGTCATGTTCGTTGTCGGCCTGGTCGCTTACCTGGGATACTTCGGTTTCTGGTGCTCTTCGCAGGCGACCGCCAGGGTGATCTGTTTTTGGATCATTGGCTGCGTGTCGTTGTTGCTTGCCCTGGCATTGAGTGGAGCCTGCTGCCGGAAGATGTTTCATACGGGAGTGATTGCGATCTGGCTGATACTCTGGTTGCCGGTGGTGACCGCTATTGGCATGGCTGTCGGTTTCGGCGCCATGATCCTCATTTTCGAGGGGGGGCTCGGCCCTGCCTTCATCATCCAAGTCGTGTTGTCGGTCGTGTTCGGGGCTCTGTTTGTGTCGGGCTTCCTGTATGCCGTGAACCTACCCGTGATGGCCCTGGCCGGGCTGACCGAGTGCTATCGTGAGCGATTGCGAGCCATGGTGTATCGAGATCGATTCGAAGGCGAGTCGTTGGTCCAAGCGACGCTCGCTGACGGCAATCCCTTTGAGGTGTGAACCTGCAAATGCGAAGGGGCGGGTCGATCGGCTTGCCACCCCGAACAAGACGAGGTATCATGCGGGAGTCGTCTGCGAGGTCAACAGCGGGAGGCGGGACTTGCCCATGAAAGATATGGGAAAGCGGCGCCGGGTCATGGCCCGATCCATGCAGTTGGGCCACTGCATCTGCGACCCGAAGAAGTCCTGCCCCTGCGACGTCTTCCGCGAGCAGGATCTCTGCCCCTGCGCCGGCGAGCGGCCCGAGGCTCCCACCGGTCCTGCGCGGCTGACCGACCTGGTCCTCCGGCCCGGCTGTGCCTCGAAGATCGATGCCCGATCGCTCAGGCGAATACTTACCGGCCTGCCGTCGATCGACGATCCTCGCGTCCTGGTGGGAATGCCCGCAGCCGACGATGCCGGCGTATACAAGCTCGACGAAGACCAGGCGCTCGTGCAAACGGTTGACGTGTTCTCGCCTTCGGTCGACGATCCGTACACTTTCGGACAGATTGCGGCGGCCAACTCGGTCAGCGACGTTTATGCCATGGGCGGTCGGCCGATCACGGCGCTTTCGATCGTCGGTTTTCCCGTCGGCACCGTCCCCGACGAAGTTCTCCGCGAGATCCTCCGTGGCGGGATCGACAAGATGAACGAAGCGGAGGTTGTCGTCATTGGCGGCCACAGCATCAACGACCAGGAGATCAAGGCGGGATTTGCCGTTACCGGACTCATCCACCCGGAGAAAATCATCTCGAATGCCGGACTCCGCGCGGGCGATCAACTCGTGCTGACCAAGCCGCTCGGCACGGGCGTGCTGGCCTTTGCCGGCCAGATCGGTCGTGCCCCGGAGGGCGCCCTGGAAGCGGCTGCCCGGTCGATGGCACGGTTGAACCGCGACGCCGCACGACTTATGATCGAGTGCGGCGCGCACGCCTGCACCGACGTGACCGGCTTTGGACTCATGGGGCATCTTGCCGCCATGGCCGCGGCCAGCGCGGTCGACGTGGAAATCATCTGGGACGATCTGCCCGTGCTGCCGGGACTGCTTCAGTGCCTCGCCGACGGGATCGTCCCAGGGGCGATTGAACGCAACCGTGAGGCGTCGGACGCGAGCCTCGTCGCCGTCGACGGCCTGGGCCGGGACATGCTGGACCTGTGCTTCGATCCGCAGACCTCCGGCGGCCTGTTGATCGCCGTGTCGCCGAAGAACGTCGAGTCGCTGATCGAGCGGTTGCACGAGTCGGGCGATGCCGGGGCGGCGCGAATCGGAGAGGTTCGCGGCCGCGGCACGGGCCAGGTGCTGGTGTGCACAAGCGGGAAGCGATCCCTGCCGCCCCCGCGACCTGTGGAGAATAAGAAGGATGCAAACAGCCGGGCGTCAACAGCCGAGTCGCTTGGTTGCTGTTCGCCCCCTGCCCAAGACCGTACGGAGCCAGTCGTGAGCGAAGAGGAATCGGGATCTTGCTCCTGCCCGCACAACGGCGTTCCGGCGGATTGCTCCGGAAAGGAGGAGCTTTCTACCGGAGTCTCGGAAACGGAGGCCAAGTTCCACGAGTTTTTGAAATCGGCCAACGCCCCCGGCGCGTTGGGCGCCAAGACGAAGCAGGCCATGGCGATCGCCTTGTCGGTTTTGGCGAAATGTGAGCCGTGTGTGAAGAGCCACGTCAAGAAAGCCCGTGCCATGGGCTTCACGCAGGAAGAGATCGACGAAGCCGCCTGGATGGCCATCGCCTTCGGCGGCGCTCCGTTGATGATGTTTTACAAGACTTTACGAAGAGTCTCCTAGACGCGGAGGTGATTGGTGCCTGGTGGTGCCCCTGGTCTTCAAAACCAGTGTGGGGTTCGCAAGAGTCCTGGGTGGGTTCGATTCCCATTCACCTCCGCCATTTTGATGTTCTCAAAGACTAGGTGAACGTCCTCCGTGTTGCGCTTGATCCGGACCATCCTGCAAAGAGGTCTTCTGCCGATCGCGATGCTCGGCCTGGGGATCGCTTCGTTGGTAGGGGGCGCGAAACACCACATGCTGGAGATCTACGAGGAGCAGGAGATCGAGATCTCGATTGCCCCGCCTCCGGAGATGATGCAGCCCATGGGCCCACCGGGTTTCCCGGGCGGTCCGGATGGCGGCATGGAGCCCGGTTTTCCCGGTCAACCGGGGTTCGAGGATCCTGGTTTCGGAGACCCGCCGGGCATGGGAGGCGTGCCGCCCTTCATGGCGGGGCCGCCGCCGGAGTTGCAGACCGTTACGCAAATCGTGCTGGTAAGCACCGAAGAGCCGGAGAGCCGGGCGGTCTTCGAGGTCACCATCGGCGGTCTTGCGCTTCTGGAGACGGGCGAGTTGCAGCGCACTTACAGCGGTGTGCCTCCCTCGCTCTGCCCTACGTGAGTGAAGTGAAGGAGGTCATGGTGGCCATGGCCAAGAAAAAGTCCGCTTCACTGACGGCGCGGCTTGCACGCTGGCGAATCTGGGTCCAGGGGACGTTCCTGTTCGTCTGGCTGGCCCCGATGCTTCGGATCCACACGGTCTGCTCGCCCGTCTTCCATTGCTATTCGTGCCCTCTGGCCACCTTCGCATGTCCCATCGGCGTGCTGGCAAATTTCAGCGCTCTGCACTTGTTTCCGTTTCTGGCCGTTGGAACTCTCCTGGTCGCCGGCACGCTCTTGGGCGGCTTCGTCTGCGGCTGGATCTGCCCTTTCGGTCTGTTCCAGGACCTGCTGGGACGGATTCCCACACCCAAGTTCACGATGCCGTCATGGACGGGCTACTTCCGCTTCGCCGTCCTCGGCCTCCTCGTGCTGGCCATCCCCTACTGGTTCGGCGAGGGGCACCCGCTGTTCTTCTGTCGGCTCTGTCCGGCAGGCGCGCTGGAAGCGGCCTATCCCAATACGGTCGCCCTGGCGATGGCGGGGGAACCGCTCGTCTGGCCAACCATCACGAAGACGACCGTCTTCGTGATCTTCTTGCTTTTCGCACTTTTCACGTGGCGTCCGTGGTGTACCGCCTTCTGCCCTTTAGGGGCGATCTATAGCCTCTGCAATTCCTTCTCATTCGTCTTCATTCGTGTTCACCAAGAGGAGTGCGGCGATTGCGGGCTCTGCAAGTCCCTTTGCCGATACGGCGAGGGTCCCCGCCAACGGGCGAACGACTTGCGCTGTATTCGTTGCCTCGATTGCACGAAGTGCCGAAGCGTGACCGTTTCAAGCGTCCTCAGCCGGTCCCCTTCGGCAGGCGTCGCCGAAGAAGGCGACCAGCGAAGCGAACCGATGGCAATTTCGATTTCGAACCGAACCGAGGAAGACTATTGACGTTTGCTGACCGTCACTTCGACGTAACGACAAACGTCCGCGTGGCCTCCACTTTGCCGTACAACTCTTTCGTATCGTAGCGGACGGTGATCGTGAAGGTCTCTTCATCACCGGCCAACTCGATGTCTTTTGGCACTCGCCACGAGTACCCGCAGGTGCCGTCTCATCCGAACGGCATGGGGCCTTCGGCAATCTGCTTGCCGGCGGCGTTGGTGATCGTCACGGTCGGGTCGAGCGAGACGGGTTGCTTGTATGTGGTGGTGCGGCCGTCGCCCAACTCGACGGTCTTATCTTCCTTGCGGCTGGTGTCGGTCAACCGTCGGATCATGATCGTCAACTTCGGATCGATCAGCACGGCGTTAACCGTAATCTCGTCGCCCGGTTTGCAGGTTTGGTCCTTGGCCGGGCTGGCAAACATGACCTCCGGCGGCGTCGAAAAATCCCACACGAAGGGCTTGTCCTTGCGAATCTTGATTCCGTGGACCCAAGACTCCCGGTCGAGCGCCATCTGTTTGCCGTCGCGATGGTAATTCTCCGAGATGCCGAGTTGGAGATCGCCAAATTTGACTGTCACGTAGACGGGAATGTAGTCGCCGACGGGCAGCCGGCACTCGGTCACCGGCTCCAGCGAGCCGCTCCGTCCGGGTTTCGACTCGCCCACGGCCAATCCGGCATCCTCCGTCCGAAGCGAACCCTGAATCGACAGATCGTCGAGATCCCGCCCGCCCGGACCGATCCGCAAGATACCGAGGTCGCCCCGATGCGGCTTGACGATCAGCTTCTCGCCCAGCGGCGTGGTCGAGGTGGTGTAGTACTCACCGTCGACCAGACGCATGGCGCTCAGTTCATCGGCACCCCACCAGTGGTCCTGCCAGCCCGGTTTGCCCGGCGAAGTCAGCAACAGGCCCGTGGACGTGCGGTCGTAGCGGCCGGTAATCGTGTAACGCTGTGCCAGGACGGCCTGGTAGCTCCGCTTGCCAACCTTGATGCTGCCCTTTCGAGCAACGGCCGAGATGAACCCCACGCCGGGATACTCCTTGCCCTCATGCTCTTGGATTTCCAGGCGAGGTACGAGACGGACCGGCTGGTTGCCCAATTTCTCGCCGAAATCCAACGGCACGGAGATTTCTTTGAACACGACCGCCTGCCGCAGGCCTGAATAGCGACGCACGAGGGTGGTGGGCGTTTTCTTCATCGGCGTCACGACCGGGTCGTTTGTCAGGTCCAGGTCGCCGTTCAGATCGACGTAGAGTCGGTCGTACGTGTTCTTCAGCTTTGGCAGCTTCTCGACAACCGGCTTCTCGGCCTTCTTTCCAAACAGTGCGGAGCTGAGTGTATCCAGAATCGACGATTCCTCCTCTGGTTCCTCCTTTGCCGGTTCTTCCTCAACGGGTTTCTCCCCCGACTCGTCGACGACGAAATAGAGGGGAGTGCCGGACTCCCGTTGGTACGGGTCCGGGGCCAGCCGAACGAGACCGTAGATGGGCTTCTGGGAAAGCAGCTTGGGATACGCCTTGATCGCCTCGTAAGGCTCCTCCCGGCACTCGCCCCGTGCCCCCCCTGTGAGGTCCCTGAGCAGAGACTGGTCGAGCGAGCTATCGAGAATCGATATTTCCCGCAAGGGAAAGACGACTGAGTCCGCCCCTTCCGCGGCACTCTCCCCCTCGGACTCCCCCGCCCGCAATGCCGCAAATCGGCCCGGCCCTCCCACCGTGATTGCCAGCAGCATGCAGGCCCGAATCAACCATTTCCGCATAGCACGGCTCCTTATCAAAAGAGTCCCCCCAGGCCTATCTGAATAATAGGAGAACCAGACAGATTCTCATAGCCTTCACTGCCGTCCTGTTGCTGGCTCCGCTCGCTATGTTTCAGGCCGCCGACCCGCGCGCACTCGACCTCGCTAGCAGCGGCGAGCCGCGCGCGTTCTTCTTCCATTGGCCGGAGATGTTTGGGCCGCACGGCAAGTTGTCGTTTGAGCAGTGGGAGAACACTTTCACGCGGTGCGGTGGTCCAGCGAGTTTCGGCCCCGTTGGTTTTGGTCCTAACCCATGACCCGGCCGCGGTCTATTGTACGCTTCAAGAAGTCACCTGTGAACAGCTTCCTGGAGCGTCCCCCCATGACGCTCGGCGGCAGAACGCCCGATGAAGTCTACCATCGCCTCTGTCCGATGAACCGTCAACCGCGGCTCGAACCACGGGCAAATTGGCCGCGACGGTCTCCCTGCGCGAAGCCGGTGACGCTGGTCAAAGGCA
>DATKZH010000498.1:0-3194 GCA_035528065.1 Thermoguttaceae bacterium
ACTTGACGTATCTTCGGCTACTCTATAGCTTTAGCTGCAAAACTCGACACCTTGAAAGGGCTGGAGTACGCAGACATGATCAGTTATTTGCCGCTCAGATGGGCGTGGCTCGTCTTGCTTGCCGTGTCGTTCGGGGTGCCCCGCTGTGCGGATGCGGAACCCAAAGCTCCGACCGCAGACGGCGTTACACAACGCACGAGCAAGGCGAAGCCGCCCTGGCGTGATCTCGCGGATTATCCTCGTCCACCAGCACCGGATACCGGATGGGGGATTCATGACCACACCAACGGTTGGTGGAAACCGGCGGACCAAGACAAGTTCTTCAAGGGAATGAAGACACGCTGGGGATTCAGTTGGTGGAAGATGCTCACCCTTGGGGCCAACAAATTGGACATGACCGCCGCCGCAAGGCGTCAGGGGGTCGAGCCCGTCATCCGGATCTATGACCTCAAGGAATACCCCAAGCCGGGCAAAGAGATGGCAGAGTACCGGAAACTGATCCGCGATTATGTCAAAGCCGGAGCGCGTTACTTTGAACTCGCGAACGAACCAAACATCGACGGCGACTGGAGTGCCGGCGGGACGGTCAAGGATAACCGGATCGGGGGCATGTGTAAGACGTGGTTGCGCTTGAAACCGATCGTGATGAAAGAAGGCGGTATCCCGATCTTCTACGCCATGACGCCGGGGTCGGCCGGTCAGTACTACGCGGACTGCTTCGAGACGTTCAAGAAGTGGGACAAAATCGAGGAAGCCTTCGCGGGCGCCGCCATCGGCATTCACCCGTACCCGCTGAACCACCCGCTGGATTACCCGTTCGACGACAGAAAGAACATGCCCCACGCCACTGGCGAGGAACGCTTCCAGAGCCTGATGAAGGATAATACGTGCTTTCTGATTCTGGAGCTTGTACAGCGTCTTCAGGATAAGTACTTGCCGTACCCGATTCCGATCCTGGCCACCGAGAGCGGGCTCAGTTACGGCGACCAGGCCGACCGGGGCTATCCCAAGATCACGATGGACATGCACCGCGACCTGAACATGGAGATCTTCAACCGGATGAACCCCCGCCATCCGAAATACTGGGGTGATACGTTCTTTTCCAATATGGTGTGGGCCTACGGTGGCCAGGGCACCTTCATGTTCAGCGGCTGGTTCAACAACCCAGAGTTCGGTGACCTACCTGTGCTGGGCGACATGGAGAAGGCGAAGAAGTTTGACCGCGGCATCGCATACAAGGCGATCGATCGCAAAGCATCGTCCAGGCCGCGAAGGGACTGAGCATGAGACCGAGTCTATTCCTCGTCGTTCTCCTGTCCGCCGTGCGGCTTGCCTTGTCGCCTCCACGTGATCGTGCTGGCCATGCCCGGATCGTAACACATCAGCCGTCTGCAATAGGTGGGCGTCAGACCGCAAAATGTTAAAATAGGTAAACTTGCGCGCTTGATGCTGCGCTGGTATACAAGTCTACATGCAGCCAGGGAAGGCGAACTCGATCAAGGCCCTGATCGATGCGGCCGTGCGCGGTGAACTGACCAAAGCACAGGCCCGGCAACTGTACAAACAGGGCCCCGAAGCCATCATCCTTGCTCTGCTGGCGGCGAGTAAACGCATTGCCGAGCAGGATGCACGCATCGCCGAACAAGACGTGCGAATTTCGCACCAAGATTCACGCATTGCCGAACTGCAAGGGCAGTCCAACGGCCAAGCGTTATCGCCTTCCACGCCGTCGGGCATGGTGCCCATCTACACCAAGCCCGACACGCCCAAGCGACGTAAGCGACCCGGGGCCAAGCCAGGCCATCGCGGCCATCGGAGGGCCAAGCCCAAGCGGATCGACCGGCGCCGCCGGCACCGCCTGAAATGCTGTCCCCACTGCAACGGGCGACTGCAGCGCTGCCACCACACACGCACTCGAATTATCGAAGACATCCCCGAGCCGATTCAACCGGTGGTGACCGAACACACCATCCATCGCGACTATTGCCCCAAGTGTAAGAAACACGTGGAGCCGGTGGTGCCGGACGCGTTGCCCCGGGCGACAATTGGACATCATCTGATCAGCCTGACCAGTTGGCTTCACTACGGGCTGGGCGTAACCATTGATCAGATCGTGGAGATTCTGTCGTATCATCTGCAGACGAAACTGACGCCGGGCGGATTAGTCGATGCCTGGCAGCGGTTGGCGGTGATTCTGCCCGAGTGGTACGAGCAGATTGCTGAACAAGCGAAAAAATCGACTTACCTCCATGCCGACGAGACCGGCTGGCGGGTGAATGGCCAGACGCACTGGTTGTGGTGTTTCGCCAACGCCCAGGTGTGTTACTACATGATTGACCGCTGCCGGGGCAGTCCAGCCTTGCAGAAGTTTTTCACCGAAGCGTTCGATGGGGTGTTGATCACCGATTTCTGGGCGGCCTACGCGTCGGTCGAGGCCCGCGACCGGCAGTACTGCCTGACCCATCTGCTGCGCGAGTTGGAAAAAGTAGATCAGCACAACGACTCCGCTGAATGGCGAGCGTTTGCCAAGAAACTGCGTCGGCTGTTGGGTGACGGGATGCGTCTATGCCGGCGGTCAGACCTGACGCCGGAGCCGTATCAGAACCGCTGCAACCGCCTCAACCGCCGGCTGGCCGACTTGGCGGACGCGGACTACGCCGATGCCGATGCCCGACGCCTGGCCAAACGCTTGCGACGCCACCGGGAGCACATCTTTACGTTTCTGGATTACCCGGAGGTGGCCTACGATAACAACTTCGCGGAACGGCAGATTCGACCCGCCGTGATCCTGCGGAAGAACAGCCAATCCAATCGCTCGGACCGCGGCGCCGCCACCCAGGCGGTCTTGATGAGCGTCTACCGGACCTTGCGTCTTCGCGACCACAATCCAACCAAGACAATCGCTGACGCCCTCAAGACCTACCTCGAAACCGGACAGCTCCCACCTTTACCCGATTGAGCCATTGCAAACGACTGAAGAGTTACGTCCACGCAAGGGGAGCAAACTGCTGTATCGACAACCGGCCTACCCGATCTGTACGGCCCCGGACTTAGCCCTGGAGCAGTTCATTCAGTACTACTTGTGGCGTTGGGATGTGGAGGTGAATCATCGCGACGAGAAGCAAATCGTTGGGGTGGGGGAGGCCCGGGTCCGGTCTGCGCAATCGGTCGACCGCCAGCCCACTCATGCGGCG
>DATKZH010000499.1:0-3734 GCA_035528065.1 Thermoguttaceae bacterium
GCGCGTCTTGACGCAGTCGATGAAGTCGCGCTTCTCGTTCTTGAGCGGGAAGCGGACCGCGTCGGCCCCCAGCTCCGCGGTGAGGATCGACTCGGGCTCGGCGGTGAGCTTGTCGGGGCCGTAGTCCGCCTGGATCCAGCCTCCGCTCCCCTCGAAGCGGACGTAGGGCTTCTTCTCGCCCGTGGGCGGCACGACCGTGTAGAACAGCTCGACGCCGTTGGTGTAGCGGTACTCGATGTTGAAGCCCAGGATGACGTTCCACAGCCCGTCGGCGGGCGGGAAGTCGCCGGTGCCCTCGATCTCGCCCGGCCCGCTCCGCTCGGTGCCGTTGGCCCACTGGACCACGTCGGCCAGGTGATGACCCCAGTTGACGAGGGCCCCGTTGCAGTAGTCCTGGTTGGCGTACCAGCCGGGCCGCCCGTAGCTCTTGCGCGGATGGACCCGCTTCTCCGTGTACGGCCGCCTCGGGGCCGGGCCCAGCCAGAGATCGTAGTCGAGCTCTTCGGGGACGGGCATCTCCGGCTGCTGCGGGAGGGGCTCGTTCCAGTTCGGCACGGCCATGCGCATGGTCTTCAGCTCGCCGATCCGGCCGTTGATCACCAGCTCGCACGCCCGGTGGAACACCGGGATCGAGCGGAACTCGCTGTCGGTGCGGAACACGCAGTCGTGCTTTCCGATCGTGTCGCTGAGGATGCGGCCGTCGGCGATGCAGAGCGACAGGGGCTTCTCGCAGCAGACGTCCTTGCCCGCCTTGGCCGCGGCGATCGCCATGGACACGTGCCAATGGTCCGGCGTGCTGATCATCACGGCGTCGACGTCCTTGCGGGCGAGCACGTCGCGAAAGTCGGTGTAGTGGGGGCAGGTTTTGAGCGTTTCCGCGTCTTCGGGGGCGCCGCCAGGCTGCCCGGGGGCACGCTCGTGGGCCGTGTCGAGCCGCCAGCGGTCCACGTCGCACAACGCGACCACTTGGGTGTCGGGCCAGCGCAAGAAGACCGTAAGGTTGCGGGCCATGGCCTGCCGGCCGAGGGCAAGCATGCCAACGGTGATTCGGTTGCTGGGGGCCACCTTTCCGTCGGCCCCGAGCACCGAGGACGGCACGATGGCCGGCCCGGCGCCCGCAGCCGCAGCCGCGGCTGCGGCTGCGGCTGCGGCCCGTTGGAGAAACCCCCGTCGCGTCAATGATCGTTTCCCATGCATGACGACTCCTCCCATGGATTACCCCTCCAATGTAAATCGCGGCGTGTCTGCAAACGTTCCCCGATGCGCGCGTCAGCGGCGAGCTGCTTTCGGGCCGTCGTAGTCATAGTGGAAGCAATCGACGTCGAGACATCCGGTCTCATCGACGTCGTTCCAGCAGAAAAACCCGAGGCGGTCACCGGTCCACATGCCGAATTCGATGGTGAAGGTGGGCCCGAACGCCTGGAACTGCCGGCCGTCGGTGCTGTAGGCGAAGCTTGCCTGATCGCCGTCGTTGCTCGTGCGAATCCACAAGCTGTCGGTTGCGATGGGGGGCCCGTCAACGAGGGTGCCGTCACCGTCGAAGAACAGTCGGCGACGGCCCTGCGGGTCGACGGACACGCCTAGCAGGTGATACACGCCACCGAATCGCACCATCCCGGTGCGTTGGCCCGGTCGCATGCCGGCGAGATCGAATCTCGCAACGGCCGTGCCGGTGGTCGTGCCCATGATGCGTTGGCTCAGCGTGTTGCAGGCCTTCCAGAATTTACCCGGCGCAACCGGAACCGACGCCTTCAGCCGCAACCAGCCGGGGCGTTCGGTGAGCGACCAATGCGTATTGCGGGGGTTGTGATTCCATTCCCATTGCGGGCCGGGGTTCGGCGAGTCGAATTCGTCGTCGGTCGCCGGCGCCGCGACGGGAAAGCCGTCGATCGGCTTCTTGTGATGGAGGACCGGCTCGCCGATGCCGTCGACGTCGACGTCCTTGCCGATCAACGGCCAGCCGTCGATCCACTGCACCGGTTCGAGCATTTGCGGTCGCCCTTGGAAGGGGGCCTCGACGTTCTGGATCAGTTGATGGGTATACCACCACGAGCCGTCCGGAGCTTGCATCAGAGCCCCTTGACTGCAACTGCGGATGACGCCGTTTCCCCGCTCGAACACGACCTTCACTTCGTACGGGCCGTAGATGCCGTCGGTCCGCGAGCGAAGCACCAGTTGCTTGCGATCGCCGGCGTCGGCTCGCGGGTCGTCGGGCTTGCGGGGATTGGGGCGGAACCACTGCGCAAGGAAAACGTACCACCGGCCGTCGATGCGGTAGATCTTCGCTGCCTCCGCACCGGGACCGTGATGGATGACGGTGCCGCGGTCGAGCAATTCGCGGCCGTCCCAGCTCATTTTGAACAGGGTGATTTGGTTTCCGCCCGGCCCCTTGCCGAAATTGCACACCAGGTACGCCTGATGCGCGTCGTCGTCCCAGTAAACGGCCGGGTCGGTCCAGCGTGTCTTCGCCAGCATGACGTGCGGCTCGGTCCAAGGACCGCCAAGGTCCTTCGCACTGCTCATGATGAGACCGTGGGTCGTGTCGATCTGGTAGCAATACCAGCGTCCGTCGTGGTAGGCCAGGTCGCCGGCCCAAACGCCGAAGCGATAGCCGTCCATGCGGTCGGCGTCGTATTTTCGGTCCCAGGAGAGCTTCTTCCACACGTGTCCGGCGGTTTCCCAGTTGACCATGTCGTGCGACTGAAGAATGACCATGCCCGGCGACATATGCTGCTTCGACGAGATCATGTAGTAAGTATCGCCGAGTTGTTCCACGTCGACGTCGGGATAGTCGGCGTTGAGGATCGGGTTGCGGTAGGTGCCGTCCCCCTGATCGCCCCAGGACCCGGTGATCGCGCCGTTCTCGTTTTCCGAGGCAGCCGCGGAGCCAGCCGATCCCGCGCCGGCCGGGAAGGCATTGCCGCCCGGTGTCAGGAAAATCGCGATGATCCCACAGACGGCTTGGTTCCATCGGAACCGGTTCGAACGATTCATGGATTGCCTCGTCTGAAAGTGACCTATGCCCAAACGCCGAGTGCCATGCCCTCGTTTGCGCAGGCGTGCTCTCCAGCCGTGGACATCGGCTTCGATGGCGTAGCGCTCGCAGCGTTTTCAGTGACCGGGATTCGTTCCCGGAGTCTACCTCCCCCCGCACGCCCACGCAAGCGTCGACACGGGACCTGGGCTTCATCGACGCCGGCAGTCACGATCTCGTGGAGCGAATGGCTCGTCACCGCGGATTGCGGGAACCCCGGATCGTCGCGCGGGTCATGGCACGTCCGGGGGTATACCCGGGGCCAGATGGTTGACAGGAGTTGCCTGCCAGGCTAGCGTCACGGCTGTTGCGTGCCATCCGGATTCCCTTCGGTCTTTCGTCCCGCAAAGGTGGTAGGGGAGATCCTATGATGAATCAGGATAGGAAGTCAAAGCGACGCAGGTGGCTCCAGTTCAGCCTGAGGTCATTGTTCGTGGTGATGACGATCGTGGCCGTCTGGCTGGGGATGGTCATGCATAGGGCCAGGAAGCAGCCATTTGTAGCTGTCAGTGAATGCAATTCAAACCGAATGTGAAGATGGGTACCTTTGGCACTACAGAACAAGCTGTTTCGTGATCCGGGGATAACGATTTCGCGCAGTTGGCCACCGATCGCCGAACGCATTCAGCGGCGGACCGCGTGAGAATGGTCGAATTCCTCGGGATTCAGCACGCTATCAGTGCTACCTACAAATGGCTGG
>DATKZH010000500.1:0-20548 GCA_035528065.1 Thermoguttaceae bacterium
GCGCTGTAGTAGGCACACGCCGTGTGCCGTAACCAGCGCACGGGCGGACGGCACACGGCGTGTGCCTGCTACTGAGGTTGGGGAGTCATTCTTCGGCCGATCCAAGTCGACTATATCGAGAAAGGACGTTCGATTTCCGGAAAGGAGCTTCGATGAACGGAATCCCCGTGCTCAGCGCCGAAGGCGACTGCATCGCCCGGGCGTGGGAGAACTCGCTGGTTGCGCTCTACAAGTCGGGGTGTTTGGCGCCGACGGAGTACGACCAGCCGGGCGACCCGCCCAGCAAGGACGCCACGATGACGCTGGTGGTCCACGAGCCGCTCCGCGAGCCGATGATCCACAAGGACCTGCCCGGCGGCTTCGAGGACCTGGAAGAATACGTGATGGAGGTTTTGGACGGGATCAAGGATCACTTGGTCCGCGATCCGAGCGATCCGACCGACACCCGCTGGGAGTACACGTACCACCAGCGGCTCTCTTCGTACGACGTGCCCACCTTGCCCCCCATCGACCAGATCGACCGGGTGGTGAGCCGGCTGGCCAAGGCGCCGCACACGCGTCGGGCCCAGGCGATCACGTGGAAGGTGTGGGAGGACGTCGACTGCTACGACCCGGCCTGCCTCCAGAGCATCTGGTGCCGGATCACGCCGGAAGAGGCCGGGCCGGTGTTGAACATGAACGTCCGCTTCCGCTCCAACGACGCCTACAAAGCGGCCCTGATGAACATCTTCGCCTTGGTCCGGCTCCAGGAGAAAATCGCCGGCGGCGTCGCCGAAGTCTCCGGCGTCCCGGTGCGTCTCGGCCGCTACTGCCACATGGCCGACAGCTACCACATCTACGGCAAGGACCTCCCGGAGTTTGAAGCCCGGTTCCTCGGCGCGATCCGAAAACGAACGTTTCCCGAGCGGACGGTCCGTTACGAAGACGTCAAGCCGATCATGGACGAGGCCCGGCCGGCGATCCTCGAAAAGGCCCGCAAGATGCGACGAGGAAACGGCGGGAACAACGCTTGAGCGGTCGCGCCACGGCGCAGCGGGCGTGCCGGAGAACAGCGTCGGCCCGCTCCTGCGAGAGCCAAATAGCGCAGGTCCATGTACCGACCGCCAGCCGAGCGACGAGGCTCCCAACCGTTGACGGTCGGACTGCGATTAGCTATACTGAGGGGAATCGAACCTTGCCAGTGGTGGAGGTTCGCAGCCGGCCGGAGGGGGCCGGCTTCCGATGGGCGACGACCCGAATCGCGTCCGGCTGCAACGAGCACGCGTTTCAGGAAGGCGGACAGATGGCCGTTCCCCTGGACAAGTTCGTCCGCTCCATCTCCGATTGTGGGCTGATGACCGCCGAGGAAGTCGACGCGTTCATCCGCGGCTTGCCGGCCGATCGGCAGCCCCAGGACGCCCGCGCGCTGGCCAAGGAGATGCTTCGCTATAACAGGCTCACCCGGTTCCAGGTCCAGGCCGTCTATGAAGGAAAAGCCCGTGGCCTGGTCTTGGGCAACTACGTGATTCTCGACAAGATCGGCGAAGGAGGCATGGGGCAGGTGTTCAAGGCGCAGCACCGGCGCATGGAGCGCATCGTCGCCTTGAAGGTGTTGCCCGAGGCCGCCATGAGCTCTCCCGAAGCGGTCCGGCGCTTTCAGCGGGAAGTGAAAGCGGCGGCGCGGCTCTCGCATCCGAACATCGTCACGGCCTACGACGCCGACGAAGCCGGGGGCGTCCACTTCCTCGTGATGGAATACGTGGAAGGAGAGGATCTCGCCTCGCTGGTCCGGGAGCGAGGAACGCTCTCGGTGGATCGAGCGGTCGATTACGTCCGGCAGGCGGCCAAGGGATTGAAGTACGCCCACGGCCAGGGCGTCGTCCACCGGGACGTCAAGCCTTCGAACCTGTTGTTGGACAAGGCGGGCACGGTCAAAGTCCTCGACCTGGGCATCGCCCGAGTCCGCGACGACCCCGGATCGGCGGACGCCACCGCCGACGCCGCGCTGACGCGCGAGGGCGCGGTGATGGGAACGCTCGACTTCATGTCGCCCGAGCAGGGCCTGAACACCAAGAATGCCGACGCCCGCTCCGACGTCTACAGCCTGGGATGCGCCCTGTTCTGGCTGCTCGTCGGCGAGCCGATCTACGTGGGTGACACGATGATGGCGAAGCTCTTGGCCCATCGCGAGCAACCGGTTCCCTCGCTCCGCCATCTGCGAGGCGACGTTCCCCCGTCGCTGGACACCCTGTTCCGGCGGATGGTGGCCAAGAAGCCCATCGATCGCCAACAGTCGATGACCGAAGTCATCGCCGACTTGAGCACGTGCGTCGCCCCCAAGCGGTCCGGCGGAGTGAGGCCGGCGCCCGTTCCCCGTCCCACGGCGGAGACCGTGGATCGCCCCGGAACGACGATGGCTGCCCCCCCCGCTGGGCGCCCCCCCGAGCACTTGCCTGCCGACGTGAGGCGGAAACAGGCACTCCGGCAGGCGAAACGGACGCAGCGGGCGCAAACCCGGAAGACCGGGCGAAAACTGGCGTGGGACGACGCGATCCACGACGCCGACCGCGACTACCGCCGCCGACACGGGATCGGATTCATCTACCGGCTCCGCAAGAACCTCGGCAAGGCAGTCAACGTGGTGATGACGATCGTGATCCTCGGCGCGGTCCTCGGCGGGGCCGCCTACGCGTACCACCTCTGGTCGCGAAACACGCAGTGGATCACGGACTCCCAGACCCAGGTCGTCGCCACCGTCAACCGGGAACTCCTCGCCCGAAGGCTCGACCCGGTCTCCTCCATCACGTTCCCCCAGGCGTCCCAAATCCGCGGCGTG
Source organism: Thermoguttaceae bacterium (assembly GCA_035528065.1). GTDB lineage: Bacteria > Planctomycetota > Planctomycetia > Pirellulales > Thermoguttaceae > DATKZH01. The sequence continues at coordinate 2,816 of DATKZH010000500.1, forward strand.
CCGCAGACGCTCGCGTTCCAGGAGACGGTCTACGTCTCGGCCAACGTGGGGCGGCGGCCCGTGGGCACCGTCGCCGGGCAGTTCCACCGCACCAGCGGTATGCTCGAAATGACCATCGATCTGGCGTCCGGGCGAGACGCGCGGGGCCTGCTCTTCCAGCTCACGCCCGTCCCCCCGATCCCGCCGGACGGCTCAACACCCCAGTAGGCTGCGCCGGGAGCACAGACTCCCGGTGGCACCGCCGGACCGCCCCGCTTGGGATCGGCCGAAGAACAACTTCCGCATTTGCGGAGTAGTAGGCACACGGCGTGTGCCGTAACCAGCGGACGGCACACGGCGTGTGCCTGCTACTGAAGTCGGGAAGTTATTTTTCGGCCGATCCTTGGGGACGTTTCGTCCCATCACTCGCGGCCCCCACAACCGGCGCCCGTCACGCTACTTGAAGTGCTTCACCCGCACGTCCTTCACTTGGACCTTCATCGGCGGGCCGCCGTGGAGCTGGATGGCGAGGATGCCGTCGCGGTGGGCCTTGCCCTGCTCGTGGTCGAGCACCTGGGAGGTGACCTCGCCGTTGATCTTGAGGGTGATGAGCGGTCCGCGGGCGATGACGTGGTACTCGTTCCAGCCGTCCTTCTTGACGTGTTTCAGCAGCTCGTCGGGGTCGGCGACGGCGGTGGCGGTGCGCTTGCCGGCGGCGTCGATCGCGACCTTCTTGCCGAGAGGGCCGATCACCCGGTCGGGGTCGGCCCGGTGGGAGTTGCAGTCATAGAGGCAGCCGGTCCACTTATTGGGGGCGTCGAAGTCGGCCTGGTAGCCGGCGACGTCCCAGTTTTCCAGCTCGCGGCTGCGGAACTGGACGCCCGAGTTGCCCGCCGGGATGCGAAAGGAGAACCGCAGCTCGAAGTCGGCGACCTTGCCGCCGCGCCACATGAGGTAGGTGCAACCCTTGACGGGCTTCTCCGGGGTGGTGACCCCCGTGATCGCCCCATCCCGGACCGACCAGAACCCCTCCTCGCCCTCCCAGCCGCCGAGGTCCTTGCCGTTGAAGATGGGGACGAACCCTTCCTCCTTTTCGGCCGCCGGCGCAACCGGGCAAAGCACACAGGCAGTCAATAAGGCGGCGGGGAGGATTCTCGCTCGCATGGCAGGGGCCCTTTCGTTTCGGGACGATCGAATGAAGAACGGGGTGGCTTGAGGTCGACTCTCGCGAAGGCTAAGGGGCGGAGGATAGTGGGGGGAAGATGGGTTCTCGGGAACGAGGACGAGGAAAGAAGGGCTCTCGCCAAGGCGCAAAGGGGAAGAGAGTGAGTTGATGGAGACGTCATTTCCAGGGGCATTGGATGTCATGTTGGGAGACGGATGGGATCGTTTCGAAGCCTCCGGCGCCGCCTATCGGCGGATTGACGAGACTCTCAGAGCCCTTCCCGCCTCGGCGAGAGTCCTTCTCTATTCCCTTCATTCTTTGCGCCTTGGCGCCTTGGCGAGAGCCCTTCTTCCCACACTGTCCTTCGCGTCAACGCCCTTCGAGCAGCTCGCGGATCGTCGCCTTGTAGACGTGCTCGCTGTTCGGGGCGACGCGGGAGGCGGTGGGCTCGTAGCCGCCTTCGGAGAACGATCGCTCCGTGCAGATGTAGCCCGGCCCGACGTCGCCGTACGCGGCCACGGCCACGAACGCGTCCGGTTTCACTCCCTGCGCGAAGAGCTGGTACTCGACCATCGACTCGCCCGGCAGGTGGAGCACGTAGACGCCGCCGATCGCGAGCAGGCTGAGATCGATGGGGCGATCGTCCCGCTGGGCATAGGCGACGCGCGTGGCCGCCCGGATGCGGTACCTCGCGTCCACCTTGGGATCGGCCATCTTGGCCCGGTTCTCCTCGACGGTGTAGCCGGGGTCGTCTCTGGCCGAAAGCGTCACCGGGAGGGTCCGCCACTGGATTCGCTCGCAGGGCGCGAGGCGGGTAGAGGCGACGGAGGCTTCCATGCCGGCGTAGAGCCGGTCGGTCAGCTCGTCCCGGGCGCGGGGCGTGCGGTCGTTGTACTTGCCCATGGCCACGTCGCCCGAGCAGCCGGTGAAGTAGATCTGGAACACACCCTCTTTCTCTTGGAGTCGTTCGCGGGCGAAGCCGGGCACGTCGTACGAGGCGCGGGGATCGCCGTAGAAGCTTTGGGGGTGCGTGGCGTAGTAGTGGATGCGTACCAGCGGCTTGTCGCCCTGGGCGAAGGTGATCGTCTTGACCATCGGGTCGATGACGCCCTCGGTCAGCGCCCTCAGCTCGGGATCGGTGCAGGAGCTCATGCGCGAGCGGACCTTGCCCCCTTCGATGGGGATCCGCCGGGTGGACGCGACGCGGTCGACCTTGGCCTGGCCGATGCCGATGTGGTCGAACGGCTGGAGCCGCTGGAGCGACTGGCGGACCGCCTCGGCCAGGCGGTCGGTCACCTGGTCGAGGAACTCGAAGTCGACGTAGAGGGGCAGGTCGTCGAACTGGTCGAGCAGGCGCTGGGCGTCGCCGTCGGTGTAGGGGGCGGTGTGCTGATGGAGGGTATGGACGGCCACGTGCTTGGCGTCGACGCCCGCGGCGGCCGCGATCTTGTCGCGGAACAGGTCGTGGCTGGAGTTGCACAGCCCGCACCAGTCGAGGGCACACAGCACGTAGCGCTCCTGCCCGTCGTCGAGCACGATGCCCTTGGCCAGAAGCGGCGTCTCGACCTCCTTGACGGCGGTGACCCAAATGAGCGGATGACCGTCTACCGGCGGCGTGACGTCGCAGGAGAACGTGGCGATGCGCAAGGGGCCGGGCGGGGCCGCCGCCAGAAAGGACGGGAAGGCAAGCGAAACGGCAATCGCCGACAAGAGCAGTCGTACAAACGCGCGGTGCATGGGGGCTTCCTCGCTGATTCGAGCTGCGCGAGACAGGGACGTCGAGCGTTCGGAGTGGTCGCCGCACCGGAAGGGGACGGTCCCCCCGCCGGCGGATGCCCCGTTGCGATCGGGACGACCACCACGATAGTCGACCCGGGCGGCGGACGCAAACCCTGGAAGCGAGCGTGGTGCGGCCGGCTTATTGCGAGGCCCGGCAAGGCGGGCTTTCGGTCCCCTTGGTGGCCGGATTCCCGATGACGCGGGTTCCGATTCCCAAGCGGGAGCTGGGAAACGAAGGAAAGCAAACGTGCCGGGGCCGGCTCGGCGCGGGCCGTCAGAACGGGGAGAAGCCTTCGGAGGACTGAAACTCCTCCAAGATTTTCTTGGTGATTTCGTCGGGCTCTTCCGGGAGGATGATTTTGGGTTCGTACGGGTGAGACCGTTTGCGGAGGACGGTCGCCTCGACGATTTTGTCCGGCTTGGGGAGGAGTTCTTCTTCGATTTCCGGATCGGGTTTTCGGCGCTGGAGTCGGGCGAGGACGTCCATGCCCCGAACCACTCGGCCGAAGACGGTCTGCTTGCCGTCGAGTGCCCGGATGGGCCGAAAGGCGATGCAGAACTGCGAGCCGCCCGTGTTGGGCCCCTTCGTGGCCATGCTCACGCTGCCGCGGAAGTGGAGCCGGTGGTTGGGTTGGTAGCACTCGCAACGGATCATGTGGCCGGGTCCGCCCGTGCCGTCCCCCTCCGGGCATCCCGTCTGGGCCAGGAGCCGCTGTTCGACGTAGAAGAAGGTCAGTCCGTCGTAGAATCCCTTCTCGACCAGGGAGATGAAGTTGGCCACCGTGTTGGGGGCTTCATCCTCGAACAGTTCCAGCTCGATCTCCCCCCTATTGGTTTTGAGCAGCACGCGGGGAAGATCGGCGGCCGCCTTCTCTCGCTCGCGAAGCTCTCGCTCCGCCGGCCAGACCTCCTTGTAGTAGTCCAAGTCCGCGCGAACCTCCCGGACGACTTCCTTCAGCAGGTTTCGCTGCGCCATGGTCTCCTTGCCGGGGATACGTCTCTCGTTCTCGTCAAGCCACTCGAAGTGTCTGGCGGCGAGATCGAACTCATTGGCGGCGAACGCGGCGATCGCGGCAAAGTAGTACGTCATGTAATTGCCGAGCCGGTTGTCGATCAGCTTCTGCGCGATGGAGAGGGAGTCTTCATATTCCTCGCGCAGCATCAGCGTTCCGGCCATGTCCATCAGGAAATAGGACAGGTCCTGGTTCTCCTCGGGCTGTTTGACGCAGGCGATCACGGCCGCGTCGACCAGTTGGGCTTCCAGGAATTGGCCCTTCTTGACCATCTGGACGTACTCTTTCTCGAGCTCAGGGCGTGCCTCGGGCGGGGCCGACGCGTAGTCCTTTCTCAATTGGCGAAGCCCGTCGATGAACGGGTTCCACTCGTCGAGGACCGCATCGAAGTCGGCCCGTTCACGACTCCGCTCGGTCGGCTCGGCGGCAGGCGGCGACGCCGAGCAACCGGCCCAGATCGCCACCCCGGCCAGCCAAAACAGCCCAAAGATCTTTCGCCCGCGGCGCATCGCAGATTCCCCGTGGATTCGGTCGGTCCGAGCTCGGTCAAATGGGATTTCGTGTTTCCTGGAATCTTGCCGTGTGCCACTGCTTCGCAGAAGCAGTGAATTTGTCCGAGCATCCCACGGAGCACTGCTTCTGCGAAGCAGTGGCACACCGTTCCCCCTCGGAAGCGTGCCGCTCATCTAGTCCCTCGTCTGGTCGAACCGCAGCAGGCGGGCGCTGTTGCCGATGACGAAGAACTCGCCGACGTTGTGCAAGAGGGCGCCGGCCAGGGGCCCGATGATTCCGACCGAGGCCAGCCACACGAACGCGATCGAGATCCCCGCCCCGATGAGCACGTTCTGGTGGACGGTCGAGCGGGTGCGCCGGGCGAGCCGGACGCAGGCCGGCAGTCGGCCCAGGTCGTTGGTCATCAGGGCCACGTCGGCGCTTTGCAGGGCGACGTCGGAGGCGACCGCGCCGAGGGCCACGCCGACGTCGCCGCTGGCCAGGGCCAAGGCGTCGTTCACCCCGTCGCCCACCACCATCACCAAATTCCCCGCCTCGCGCTCAGCGTGCACCGTCTGAAGCTTCTGCTCGGGTAGGACCTCGGCGATGATCTCGTCCATCTCCAGGTCGGCGCCGATCTTGCGGGCGACCTCCTTGCGGTCGCCGGTCAGAAGCACCGAGCGCTCCACACCGAGCGCTCTCAGGTCGCGGAGGGCCTGCTTGGCCTCGGGGCGGGGCGTGTCGGCCAGGAGCAGGCAGCCGACCGCCTGGCCTCGCGTGCCTTCGGCGGTCCGCTCGATCCGACCCAGCCACACGATGGAGCCGGAATGCTCCGGGTTCTCCGGCAGCTCGATGCCCTGCTCGACGAGCCACTCCCTCCGTCCGAGCAGCGTCACTTCCCCACTGCGGGTGGCCATGATCCCCTTGCCGCTGACCTCTTCGATCTGGTGTTCCAAGTCGTTCAGTCGCGTTTCGATCCCCGCCGACTCGGCGGCGCGGACGATTGCCCGCGAAGCCGGATGCCGGCTGGCGGCCGCGCACGTGACCGCCAGTCGCAACAGGTCGTCCTCCTCGTGACCGTTCATCGGCCGTATCGAGAGGAGCTCGAGCCGGCCGAGGGTCAGCGTGCCGGTCTTGTCCAAGACGACGGTGTCGACGTCGGCGAGCGACTCCAGGAACCGGGTGTTTTTGATGAGGATGCCCAGTCGCGACGCGGCCGCCAAGGCGGCGATCATCGCGGTGGGGCCGGCCAACACCAACGCCCCGGGACAGCCGGTAATCAGCACGGCCACCGCCCGGGACATGTCGCGGGTGACGAACAAGACCACGCCGGCGATGGTCAGGATGATCGGCACGTAGTAGCCCGCGTAGCGCTCGATCAGCTTCAACACGGGGGTCTTCGACTGCTCGGCTTCGCGCAGAAGCCCGACCACCCGGCCCAGGGCCGTCTGCGTGCCGGTCCGCGTTACGCGCACGCGGATCAAGCCCGTCAGGTTGATCGTGCCGGCGTAGACCGGATCACCCGGCGCGAGGTCTTCGGGCACCGACTCGCCGGTGACCGGCGACTGGTCGACCGCGGAGCTGCCTTCGGAGATCTCGCCGTCGGCGGCGATCACGTCGCCGGGTCGGACGACCAAGAGGTCGCCCTTCTTCAGCTCGGAAGGTTCGACCTCGCGCTCGCCGTCGGCCGTGAGCAGGTGGGCTTTGCGGGCGTGGAGGGTGCGCAAGCCTTCGATGGCGGCCTGGGCCCCGAGGATGCTTCGCTCTTCCAGGAAATGGCCGATGGCCATGATCACGGGGATCAAGGTGGCGGTGACGAAGTTCCCGTTGGCCAGGGCCGCCAAGGTCGCCAGGGTGACGAGCTGGTCGATGATCGTGTGGGAATCCTGGCTCAAGAGCCCGAACAGGGCGTGCCAGAAGATGGGGATCGCCACGACCAGTGCCGCCACGGCCATGATCAAGTCGGCGATGTTGGCCAGCTCGGGCGGGCCGAAGTATTTCTGGATCAGCCCCACGCACAACAGGCCGGTGGCCAGCATCGCCGAGCCGAGCTGGATCACGATCCTCGCCCGCTCCGACACCGTCAAAGGCACTTCCAGCGATCGGTTGAGTTGTGCGGAGGCGGGACCTGCAAGTTCGCTCACGGTTGGCTCTCCCCCTTCTCACCAAGGACCACCCGGGTCCCGGGCGATACGAAAAGGCGTTTCTGGACGTGCCCCAGCACGTATTCGATCGTTTCCTGGTAGATGCGTCGCCAGACCAGGGCGGGGTTCTTTTGGTATTGCTCGTAGAGTTGCTGGAATTCGGAAACGTCGGCGTTGGCTCGGGCGACGAGCGCATCCTTGTAGGCGGTGGCCTCCTGCACCATGGCGTTCGCCTTGGCTTGGGCGTTGGGAATCTCTCGGTTCTCAAAGGCCTTGGCCTTCTGCCAGAGCGTCTGCTTGGCGATCTTCGCGCTTTGGACCCTCTCGAACTCGGCGATCACGTGACGGGGGGGATGCCTCTGTTGGAACTCCAACGCCGAAATGGTCATCCCGCACCCCTTCGACTTGCCGCGCCCGTTCAGCGCATCGAGCCGCACTTGGGCACGATGCCAGACGGTCTGGGCGAGCCGCTCCTCGGTGGTCGCTTCGGGGGCGGGGGCGACTCGCTGCAATCGGAGCGCGTCGTCCATGGCCCAACTGGCCACGGTCTGCGACAGCGAGGCGACTACCACGTCGCGGAGCAGGGCCTCGCGGTCCTCCTTGTCCATCCAGAGCTCGAAGGCGATCGGGTCGGACACCTTGTACTTCGCCACGACTTTGGCCTGGAAAATATTGTGATCGCCCGTCAGGCAGTAGCCTTCGAGGACGGGGTCGATCTCGTCGGTCGTAGCCACCTCGGTGAGTTCCCGCCAGACCTCGTCGATCACGACTTCGCCTTCCTTGTCCTGACCGGAGACGGTCTTCACGTCGTCGATCGGGAAGGGCAAGGCCAACAGCAAGCCCGGCTGCTTGACCTGCTCGCCCGGCGAGCCCCCCTGGAGCCTTCCGAACCGCAACAAGAGGCCGACCGAGTCGGGCTCGACCTTGGTGATTCCGGAGAAGACGAAGAGGACCAGGAGGATGACCACGACCCAGCGGAACATGCGCAGGCCGGCCTCCAGCCCTTGGAACACGGCGTCGGCCGTCTTTCGCTTCCGCGTCATGACGTCTCCTCCGGCGACTGAACAGGGGCGGACGATTGGTCCGTTGCCGGCGGCGTTTGAGCCGGAGCCTCGCGTTTGGGTCCGGCGGCCGCCTCGGGTGGTTCGGGGGGGTTCGTGAGGATCTCAAAGATCCCCCGATTGGTCCCCAGGATGAGCGTGGCTTTTTCGCCGAGCGTCGTCTTGAGCACCTTGAGCTGCCGCCAGAAGGTGAAGAACTCGGGATCCAAACGGGTGGCGGCATCGTAGATCTTGGCCGCTTCGCTGCCCGCCTGGCCGCGGATCTTGCCGGCCTCCTCCTTGGCCGCCGCGACAATCTGCCCGCTCTTGACCATCGCGTCGGCCTGGGTCGCATCGGCTTCGCGCTGTCCTTCGGCCCGGAGCTTCGTGGCCTCCGCGATCCGCTCCTCCCTCATCTGTCGCAGCACGGCCGCGATGTTCTCCTTCGGATAGGAGATCCGCTTGACCCCCACCTGCTCCACGTTGATGCCGTTTTTCGCCCGGGCGTCCCTGGACACGTCGGCGAGCATCGCCGCCTCGATCACGTCGGTCTTGATCTCGCCGGGATCGGTGGAGACCAGGGCCGACAGGTCGTACTGGCCCATGTACTGGTGCATGCTGTCGACGACCCTGTCGTTGAGCCACTTCTCGGCCTCCTCGCGATTGCCCACCGACTGCATGTACAACAGCGGGTCGTCCACGTGCCAGACGACGTAGGTGAGGAGGATGACGTTGCGGCGGTCGCGGGTGAAGGTGGCCGTGTACGGCGTGTTGTGCAGTCGCCGGCGGACGTCGACCTGACGGGCCTGCTCGATGGGCCAGGGCCACTTCCAATAGAGGCCGGCTTCCTGGACCGGGCGGACCGGCTTGCCGAATTGGGTGACCACCGCCTTGTAGCCTTCGGAGACCTGGAAACACATGCTGTAGGCGATGAGAAGCCCGACGATGATCGCGGCGAGGATCACGCGGAACAGGAGCCGCCAGATCGGCAGTCGCTCCGCCTCTTGCTCTTGGGAATGATGGTGAGAATGGGCCATATTAGGGAGCTCCACTCGGGAAAACGTTCAGGGTCTGTGGCTGTTGGCGCATGTCGATGGTCACCTCTTCGTCGACGATGATCAGCGGCTTGTCGGCCAACGCCTCTTCGTGCGTTTCAAACCAAAGCCTCTGCTTGAACGCCTCCGGGGCCGCGGCGTACGCTTCCGTCAGCGCCAGGAACTCCGCCGACCTCTCGTAGGCATTGCCGACCTCTTCGGCGGCGTTCACCCTTTCCTGGGCCACGATGGAGTAGCTCGCGTTTTCCGCCATTTCGAGGGCGACGTCCCGCTGGCCCCGGGCCTGGATCTGGACCCGCTCGGCGTCGATCTCCGCGCTGATCACGTCGAGGTAGTCGGCCGCGGCGTCGATCGGGGGATGCATGAGGACCAGGGCGACGTCGATCACGTCGATGCCCAAACGGTTCTCGTCCGAATACGCGCGCAGCGACTCCTTGAGCTGATTGGCAAACTCCGCCCGGTTCGCGGAAAGGACCCACTCGAGCGTGGCCGAACGGGTCGCTTCCATCAGGGCGCGATGGGCGTACGCGTCCAGCGCCGTCTCGACCGCCACCCGGCCGGACCTCGCCTGCGGGCCGTCGTCCGAGCTGTCCGCGAACCGGTAGACGTAGTCGAGAAACCCCTCTTTGTCCTCGCGGATCTTGTAGTAGACCAGGGCGTTGATGGAGACGACCTCGCCGTCGTTCCCCAGCACAAACTCGAACTCCTCCTCGGCGTGCGCCGTCGTCCAGAGGTACGCCCGCTGGTGTCCCGCGCGGGGCACGAAGCCGATCGGCATGGCGAACAATTTCTTCACCGGATAATGACGCACGCGACCGAACGGCCAGGGGAGCTTCAAGTGCAGCCCCGGGGCCAACGGGTCGTCGGCCGCGGTGCCCAGGTTCCAGGCAAGCTCGCCGCGAATCTGGCCGAAGCTCTCGCGAATCCCCAGCTCCTCGGTCCCCACGATGGAAAGACACGTGATGCCCCAAAACAGAAGCATCACGGCCACCAGCGACGGCAACGCCGCCGCCCGCACGAACCGAATCGCCCAGGAGGAGCGAAAGCTGACCCCGAACCGCGCCTCGATCGTCTCGAACAGGCTGGCGATCGGGTTGCCGCGCAAGAAAACCGCCTCCCGAAGCAAGAGATGCGCCGGAGAGGCGAATCCCTCGTCGACCCAGTCGCGACGGAGCCATAGAAGCGCAACGCGAATGAGCTGTTCGGTGGCGATGGCCAGCGTCCAGACGAGCAGGACGCGGGCGACCCAGATCTCCGGCGGCGACCAGGGCTCGCCGTTGCCCCAGAAACCGTCTTTCGGCCAGATCAGCGTCCCCAGGACTCCGGCGGCCACCAGGAGCGTCGTCCACTGGAGATCGCGGAAGCCGAGCATCAGCGCCGGGCCTTCCGGCAGCTCGTCCCGGCCCAGGCCCTCAAAGGCCCTGGACAAGACGAGCCAGAGGCAACAGGCAACCAGGCAGATGACCGACGCCGCGGCGATATCGGCCGCCGGCAGCACGCCCGCCTCACGGCCCGACTGCGTCCAGAGCATGTACAGCGCCAAGAAGCCCGTCAACGCGGTCGCCGGGATCGCCAGCACGGCGAAGTGGATCGTGCGGGAGTGTTGCGCGTCTTGGATGGTGACGCCGACCGCTTCCTCCTCGACTTCGTCCCAATCGCGCGAGCCGTGCGACTCGTACGACTCCCATTCGTAGGCTTCGGCAAGCCTTCGGCGGATGCGGAACGCGTGCAGCGAGAGCCAGGCGCCAAGCGCGACCAACGCGCCCTCCAGCGCCAACGCCTTTAACACGAGCGACCCGGTGCGCATCCCGTACGCACCTGCCACGATCACCCCGACGCTGACGAGAAACGCGGCGCCGAATACCAGACCCTTGTGACCGCTGCCGGCTCCACGTTGCTTGCGTTCGGCGCCCTCCGGCAGGGCAGGATCGTTGCTTTCAGTCATAGCCAATCAGGGGAATCGAGGTCAGGAATGGGAATGAATAAGGCAGGAATAGGCTTGCGGCGGACGTACGGCGATCACACGATGCTCTTACGGGTGGATCGACGCGTGGGTTCGGTTCGCTTTGGAAAAGTGCGCCCGGATTCCCCCACCGGCGCAACCTGCACAACGAGACGGTGGGAGTGAGTGCGGGTCAAGAGGGGATTCAGCGCGCACCGTTATCGCGAACCCGCACAGCCGGGTCGACGAGCGATGCCACCGCACCATGCCCGGACTGACTCGCTCGTGCGCGCCTCTGGGCGAAGCTGCCCCCACGACGCGTCCGGCAACCGATTCCGTCCGACGACGGAAACGCAGGGGCAATTCACACCAGTCGCCCTTCTTGCCAAACGCGGCCGCAAAGAGCTGGCAGAGCCATGGCACGCCGATCCAGCCCGGTCACGACCAACCGAAGCGACCCGACCGGCCCTTGGGTTGGCTGCCGAACCGGCAGGCCATCTCCGCTGCGGCGTCGGTCCAGAGCACTCGGGTGGACACAAAGTCTTCCTCTATTATCCAACACGATCTGGTCTACCGCAAGTTGCCGGACGGAGAACCGCCAGCGGCCCGCTGAAAGGGGGGTGGCGCCCACAATCGAGGTAGCTTCACGTCCGTGTGCCCGTCGGTCGGGTGGATAGACTCCCCTCGTTGGGTGTATTTGCCGTGGGACGCGGTAGGCGAGCTGCCGTCAGGGGCTATACTGGAGCCGGTTTTCGTTGGGAGAGCGGCGCCAGCCGACCATGGCACCACCTGACGGCGCGCCGGGGGAGGACCGTGTCATTCGAGCCGCTGATCTTGTGCGACTCTGTCGCACGGCACGCGTACGTTGCCATTCCCAAGGCAGCCTGCAATTCGGTGCTGGCCGCCTGGGAAGGGTACTTGGGGCTGGCTCCTCAGCCCGGCGTGCCAAGGACGGAGCGGAGTTGGCCGTGTGTTGGCCCTGCGCGAGAGCATCTCGCTCGATTTTCCGGGCTGCGATGGACCGTCGTTCGCAACCCGTGGGAACGGCTGGTTTCCGTGTGGGCCGCCTTTCTGCGAGATCCACCGCTTTACGTTCGCGAGCGGCTACGGAAGTACAATCCACACTTGCACCCGTACGTCGGCCGGCCGTTCAGCGAGTTCGCGGAGGGCGTCTGTCTTCCGGACGTTGCGACAACCGGCGATCGCCATTGTCGTGCGATGTCCTGGTTTGTCACTTGGGAAGGCCGGACGGTTGTCGACTGGGCCATTCCGACCGACAAGCTCAACTCGTGCTGGCCGCTCTTTGAGCGCGTTGGGTTTCCTCCCATCGGCCATGAGAACAAGACGGAGCACCAGCCCTACCAGGAGTATTACCGTCCGTCGTTGCGAGATACGGTCGGTGCCGCGTACGCGGAAGACGTCGAGCGGTTTGGTTTCCGCTTCGAGTGAGGCGACGAGGCGCCGGGCAAGACCAAGCGAGGAAAGGATTTGCCGGAATCATGCAACCGGATACTGTCTGGAACCCTTGTAGGAGATTGAGATGCGACGTCGCGACGCCCTGAAGCTAATGGGAGCGGCCTTCCCTCCACTCCCAATTCGGCACTTCTCCCCGCTCCCCACTCCCCACTCCCTACTCCCTACTCCCCACTCCCTGCCCCGTAATCCCCGCTCCCTGTGTTCGGATCTTGCGGCAGGCTACGGGGGTAGGGGGGTTTGCTTCGTGGGGGGAGGGGTTGGCGGTAGCTTGTGGCCCAGGCTTCGCGATCCTCCTGGTTGGCATAGTAGCGGAGCCAGACGACGGGATCGCCGTCGGTGTAGGAGCAGTCCCAGTGGAGATAGTTGGTGCCCAGGTCGATCTTCTTCTCTCGGGACGGGAGGATGTCCCGGTAGATCAGGCAGTAGAGCTCGCGGTCGGAGAGGTGGTCGGTGAAGTCCAGGACGAGCCGCTTCTCATAGAGCTTATGGATCACGTCCCAGAGGATGGTATGGAGATCGTCGTCGCCGAGCGTGGCCGGGCGGGGCGGCCTCAGCTCCGGGTCGAACCAGCGGTAGATCGGCAGAATCGGCGCCGTCTCCCAAGCCAGCATCGAGGCCAGGAACTCGTTCTCCACGGTCAGGGGCAAGTGCTGAAGCCGGATGCGGCTGATCGACTCGTCGTAGTAGGGCTCCAGCTCGTCGCGGAGCTCCGCATTGCGCATCAGTTCTTCGACCTCTTCCGGTCGCGGATGACGAGAATCGACCATAGAAACAAAACCCTTACCGTCGGCCAAGACCCCGATGAACGCGTCTACTGCCGCCCCATGAATCCCCCACAATCTTCGACTTTACCAACAATCCAAAACCGTTCAAGCATTGGCGGCACGATTCCTGCTCCGACGGACCGAATTTCGGCCCGTCGGGCCCCCCAAACGGCACGACCGCGAAAGTCCCGCCGACGCAGACAGCAAAACCGGACCGCGCCGGGTTGGATGCGAAACCGCAAGCGGCCACTTGCCACTACAAATACACGCGCCGGTTGTAGACGTACCACTCGACCAGCAGCACGGCCAGGCCGGCCAGCAGGAGCCACTTCCAGAGCTCTCGCCGCGTGGTTTCGGAGGATGCGGTTTGGGCCGCGACGGGCGTGCCGCGGCCGATCTGGACGTCGGGGCTGGGTCGGATGTCGCTCTCCGGGGCGTCGAACAGGTTCACGGCGAAGCGCTCGACGCGGTTTTCGCCGGAGCGGACCTCGTAGACCCCCAGCTCCGACGTGCCGGTGAACTGGAACCTGCCCGGCCTGGCCTCCTTCAGCTCGATCGTTTGTCCGCCGGGCGTGCGGACTTCCAGCGGCGCCCCCGGCACGGGGCTCTCCAGGCTGATCGGCTCTCCCGGCTTCACCGTGGCCCCATCCCTGGCCGTCCCGGTGCCCCCGAGGTAATGCACGAAGTTGAGCACGAAGACGGGGAAGCTCTCCCGGATCGGCCAGTTGGTGCCGATGAACGTCTCGGTGGAGCCGTCCGCGGTGACCTCCTCGCCGAGGAACACGAACCCCATGACCGCGTCCTCGAAACCCTCCCGCGGGGCGATCACGAAGACGGGCGCTACGTGCGAGGCCTTGTCCGCGCCGATCCATTGGACGTCGATCAGCGAGGCGCCGCCGGGGGGCACTTCCAGCGGCGTCGGCTGGTACAGGGTGACGTCGCCCATGTCGATCCACTGCATGAGCGGATGGGTGGAATTCGTGTCGATGATCGTCGCCGCCGAGGTGATCTTGAGGCCCGCCCTCCAAACGCCCGGCGGCGATGCCTCTTCTCCCTCGCGGTCCTTCTCGGCGGGCTTCTCCTCGGCACCCTCCTTCGGTTTCTCCCCGGCCTGCTCGCCGCCTTCGCCCGGCGGAAGGGCCCCCATGAACAGCGTGTTGGCCTGCGGCATGACCTTGGGTCTCGCCCGGTCGTAGACGACCAGGTCGTATGCCCCTGCCGCCGCCTGTTGCTCGTACGGCGGTTGGCCGAGGAGCTCGGGCGACCCGAAGGTCACGTCGGCGAGCTCCCGGACCGCCCCGGTCCCGAAGGCGATCTCCAGCGACTCGTTGCCGGGCGTGACCACGAGCACCTTGGATCGCCGGGGCGGATTGACCACCGCCCAGGCCACGTCGTCGCACGCGAGGTCGTCGCGCGTGGCAATGCGGAGCTGGAGCATGCCGGTGTCGACCACGGTCAGGTCGAACGCCACGCGCTGCGTCTGGCCGGCGGGAATCTGCACTTGGTCGGCGTCGATCAGCTTGCCGTTCAACCGCAGCTCGGCCGCGACGGAGGTATCCCGCGGTCCGAAATTCCCCAGCCGGGCGAACGCCTGCAACATCGTTCGGTCGGAGACGTGCCGGCGGACGCTGAAGGCCAGGATGCCCACGTTGGCCGCTTCGTCGGAGCCGACCGGCATGTAGACGGGGTCGAGGTTCCCCAGCCGGAATTCGGAGACCTGGGCGAACTTCCCGTCGCTGAAGATGTAGAGCGTGGCGGGCATGGGGTCGGCCACCTGGACGTCGCTGGCGTCTTCGGAGCTCCGCCCCGGGTTGGCCAGCCCGGCGGCGTACTTCAGGGCCTCGGCGAGCGACGTGGGACGCGCGGTCGGCTCGATCGCATCGAGGCTCTGGCGGAGCTGGCGGCGATTGCGGGTGAACATCTGCTCGATTTGGGGGAAGTTGGAGAAGCTGATGATCATCCCGGCGTCGCGCGAGCTCAACTGGCCGACGAGCTCGCCGGCCTGGCGTTTGGCTTCCTCCAGTCGCGACGGGCCCGCGTCGGTCGCCTGCATGCTGGCCGAGTTGTCCACCAGGAGGATGAAGCGGTCGCCGGCGACCTTGGCCCCGCGCCACCCCGGGCGCAACAAGGCCAGCATCGCCAGGAAGATCAACAAGAGCTGCAAGAAGAGTAGCAGGTTCCGCCGCAGTCGCTGCCAGATGGCGTTGACGTGCAGGTCCTCGATCGACCGGTGCCACAGGTACGTGCTGGGCACCTCCAGCGGCCGGCGCTTCAGCTTGAGGAAATAGAGGAGGACGATCGCCGGGGGGACCGCCGCCAGGATCGCCCACTGCCACCAGGAAAGCATGTTGACCAACTGCGGCAGCCACCCCAACTGGGCGAACAAGTGGTCCGGTTTCGGCAACATCAGCGCACCAACCCTCGCTCTCGCAAGTATCCGGTGACCAGCGTGTCGACCCCGACGTCGTTTCGGGCCAACACGTAGAGGATGCCGCGGCGGGTGCAGAACTCGCGGGCCGACCCGATGAACGCGGCGAGCGTCCGCTTATACCGCTTCATCAAGGGGGCGCTGACGGTGATCTCCGCCTTGTCGCCGTCCTCGCAGTCGATCAGCTCCAGGTCCCCCTGAAGCTCCGGCTCCATCTCCTCGGCCGAGAGGACGTGGATCACGTAGACGTCCATCTCCTGGGCCAGGAGGTAGCGCAGGGCGGCCTCGTATCCGGTCTTGTCCATCAGGTCGCTCATCAACAGGACGATCCCCTTGCCCGAGTTGCGCAGACAGAAGTTCTTGCACCCGTCGACCAGCGAGACCGCTTCCGGGGACTCGATCGTCTCCAGGTAGTCGAGCATCGGCCAGAGGCTGCGGCGGCCGCGCAAGACGGGCGCGGGCCGGGTGGGCGGCTGCCCGAGCGTCTCGATCTTCACCCGGTCGCCCCGCGCCAGCCCGATGTACCCCAACGCGGCGGCCAGTTGCTTGGCGAAGTAGAGCTTGGTGGGATCGCCGAAGTCCATCGACCCGCTGGCGTCGATCAGGGCGTAGAAGTGCAGGTCCTCCTCTTCGAGGAACAACTTGAGGAAGAGGCGGTCGAGCCGGGCGTAGGTGTTCCAGTCGATGAACCGCACGTCGTCGCCGGCCACGTAGTTGCGGAAGTCGGCGAACTCGACGCTCTGCCCCTTGCGCCGGCTCCGCCGCTCCCCCTTCATCCGTCCCCGAAACACCTTCCGGCTGACCAGCTCCATCCTCTCCAGCCGGGCAAGCAGTGCGGGGGGCAGTAACGCAGTCGTTTCAGGCATGGCAGGTGTTCTGTTTCGCTAGTCATGAACGATGGTCGGCCAAAAACAAGCCCCGGAGGGCGGAAAACAAGCCCCGGAGGGGCGACAGTCAATAGCCAGGGGCGTAAGCCCCTGGGACGGGGTCGCCACCACCACGGGAAGCCCCGGAGGGGCGACACCGTCACGAGGCGCGTCCGTCAATCCCAAATATACCGTTCGTCGTATTCGATGCTGTGCCGCTCCAATAGGGCGAGAAACTCCTCCCGAAACGTTCTTGCCCGGTGATGTTCCTCCTGGTCGGCGATATACTTCTTCACTCGATCCAAATCGGAATAGCTCACCGCGAAGGCGCCGTAGCCGGTCTGCCATGCGAACCGATCCATCTTGGCGAACGTCTCGTGGATCCAGCCGGAGGAGTTGCTCTTGATCGTCCGTACCGTGTCGGCCGTGGACATCGTCTTCCCCAACGAGACAATCAGGTGCACGTGATCCGGCATGCCGCCCGCGGCCACCAGCTTCCCGCCCATGCCGTCGACGATCCCGCCGAGGTAGCCGTAGAGCCGCGGTGTCAGATCGGCGTTGATCAACGGCACCCGGTTCTTCGTGCTGAATACCATGTGGCAGTTGAGACAAATGAACGACTGAGGCATGCCCCGCCCTCCCGAGATGTGTCGCCCCTCCGGGGCTGGTCGTGTTGTTGGTCCCCTCCGACTTCGTGATATTGGCGCCCTGAATCCAGGGGCTGACGCCCCTGGCTATTGACTGCCGCCCCTCCGGGGCTTTCCATCGGCCGATCGGACAGGCGAAGCCGTAAGCGGTATCAATCATCATCCAGCATCGAGCATTCATCAACCATCAACCATCAACCATCAACCATCAACCATCAACCATCAACCATCAACCATCAACCATCAACCATCAACCATCAACCATCAACCATCAACCATCAACCATCGATCATCATCCAGCATTCATCCTTTCCCCCCTCACCCCTCCCCCTTCTCCGGCACCTTCTCCAGGATCTCCAGCAGGACCTGGTCCGGCTCGATGTTTTCGGCCTGGGCCTCGAAATTGACGATGATCCGGTGCCGCAGGGCCGGGAGGTAGACGCGGCGGACGTCCTCGAAGCTGACGTTGTACCGGGCGTCCAGAAGCGCCCGAACCTTGGCGGCCAACGCGAGCGTCTGGGCGGCCCGGGGGCTGGCGCCCCAGCGGAGGTACTTGTTCGTCGTGGGCAGGGCGAACCGGCCGTCCGGGTGCGTGGCCAGCACGATCCGCACAATGTAATCCTGCAAGTGCGGGGCCAGGATCACCTCGCGGACCACGCGCTGCCACTGAAGGATCTCCCGGCCGTCCATCACCTTGGCCGGCTGGACCGTCTCCCCCCGCGTGGTCCGGTCGACGATCGCCGACAACTGCTTGCGGTTGGAGTAGCCCACCAGGAGCTTGAAGAAGAAGCGGTCGAGTTGGGCCTCGGGCAAGGGATACGTGCCTTCCTGCTCGATGGGGTTCTGCGTGGCCATCACGAAGAACGGGAGCTCGAGCTGGTAGCGGGTACCCGCCGCCGTGATGGCGAACTCCTGCATCGTCTCCAGCATCGCCGATTGGGTC